>JBILIB010000079.1:0-8895 GCA_044350215.1 Acidimicrobiales bacterium | reverse complement strand
GTCAAACGTTTGTGCGACGGGTGGTCACTGGCATCGATGCCACCGGTCGTCACGTCATTACGAGCGACGGCGCTGCACCCAACACAATCGTGACCGACACCGTTGCGGTGAGCGAAGTGCTGTGGCTCGACGGGCCGCAACCTTCAATTGCCGATGATCCCGACAAGGCCAATTCTGGATTCGCACTTGAGCCGCCGGCAGGGGGCGCCAGCGCACGCATTATCCGGATGCCTGGGATTCCTGCTGGAGCCGATCCCGACACGACATGGCTGCGCGTTGCTGGTGATGACGCCGACACTCCCGGCATGCACGCCACCGACACGCTTGATCTCATGGTTGTGCTCGAAGGCTCCGTCGTTATGGGGCTTGAGGATGGCGAGCGCGTCATCGGCCCCGGCGAGTTCGTGATTCAGCGCGGAACACTGCACCGGTGGCGACCGGCCGATGAACACGGTTGGACGTATTTCGTCGCGATGCTTCGACCCGATGTTGAAGTGAGCGCAGAGCCTGTCAACGTGAAGCCTGCGACCGCCGGAGACAAACCAGTTCGTCGCGTTGTCACTGGTTCGCCAGTAGTTGATGGCGGTTCCGCCAATCGTCGCGTTGTTACCGGTCCCTCTGTTGTCGATGGTGGCGCTGCCGATTCGATGTCCTCGCCCACGACAACAATCACCGACCTATGGCATACCGGCGGCCCGCTGCAATCAGTCGACCAGGGCGGCGACCCCGACGGACCGTGGTCGCTTGTCCCTCCTGCGGGTGGCTTGTGGTTCCGCCTCGTTGAACTCACTCCCGCGCCGGCCTCCGAGGAAGGTTGGCATGCCACACCGACGGTCGATGTTGATGTCGTGTTACGCGGACGCGTGTTGCTCGAACTCCCCGATGGAGTCCAGACCGAACTCGGCCCCGGCGACATTGTCATTCAACGAGGAACGAATCATCGCTGGACCGCAATCGGCGATGAACAATTTGCAATGGCAACGGTGATGATCGACGCCACTCACTAACTCTTTCTGATCGCTGCGCACGAACGCCCAGCGATCAGGGCAGCACGATCGAGAATTTCGGGTCGGGTGGATCAAGAAGTACCCGAATGGAATCAAGTGCGCCAAGATCTCCTTCAGCTGTTGCGATGCCCTGTTCAACCAATGCTTCGAGTGTCACAAGTCCGATGACGAGCAGAAGCAGTTGTGAACGCGGAACGGTCACCGACAGAACGGCATCATCAGCATGCCGATTGACCGCATTCGACAGGACCCCATTTTCCAGTCGGAGCAAATGACGTTCGCCTGTCTCGCCAATTGTCCAGTTGATGGCGAAACGCTGGCCCGCAGCCTTCAGGCCATCGATTCGAATAGCGACCGCATCAAACACCTGCGTCACGGAAATATGGGCCATGAGCGCAAGCGCGTTCCGCCCTGCAGGCCCAGCAACCTCGATACCTCGCAGTTCTTGCGCACCAGTGAGGAAGAAATTTCGCCATGTCGCATTCTCTTGCGAATAGCCCATCTGGGTGTAGGTGTGGGCGAGTAGTTCGCGCGCAGCCGTGTTTGATGGATCAGCAAACACGACGTGGTTCACAACTTCGGCAACCCAGCGGTAGTCGCCGCTGTCGAAGCTCTGCTGGGCTTTTCCTAAGACTGCATCGGCACCACCCATGAACTCGACATAGCGAACCGCCGCTTCCTCAGGGGGATGGGGCCAAAGGTGTGCCGGGTTTCCATCGAACCAACCCATGTAGCGTTGGTAGACGGCCTTCACGTTGTGACTGACTGATCCGTAATAGCCCCGGCAATGCCATGACGAAGCGAGCGTTGGTGGAAGTTCAATCATTTCGGCAATCTCAACACCGGTGAACCCGCGATTGAGATAGCGAAGCGTCTGATCATTCAAGTACGCGTAGAGATCGCGTTGCTTAGAGAGGTAGTCGACGATGTTGTCGGTTCCCCAGGTCGGCCAGTGGTGTGAAGCAAAAGAGACATCACTGTCGGCCGCAAACATCGCAATGCTTTCGTCAAGAAAACCTGCCCACGCGTGTGCGTCGCGCACCAGTGCACCACGCAATGTCACGACGTTATGCAAGTTGTGCGTCGCGTTCTCCGCCATACACAGCGCTCGAAAATCGGGGAAGTAGAAATTCATCTCCGCCGGTGCTTCGGTGCCCGGAGTCATTTGGAACACGATGCGCACACCATCGAGCACAAGTTCTTGGCCGGTATGAGTGATATCGATCGTTGGCGGCAGCAACGACAACGTGCCGTTGGAAGGTGCCGGGCCGAGACCACAAGTCATCTGCCCCTCGGGGCCGCGGGGCAGCAGCGTTCCGTACATATAGGTAGCGCGACGGCTCATCGCCGTTCCGGCCTGGAGATTTTCGCTCACCGCATGTTCGAGAAAATGCTCCGGCGCAACAATCGGAATGTCGCCAGGGTCGCCGTTGGGAACCACTCCCCCGGCGCCACCGAAATGGTCGATATGGCTGTGTGTATAAATGAGTGCCGTTACGGGGCGATCGCCACGAACCGATCGATAGAGAGCAAGCGCAGCGGCCGCGGTCTCGCAGGACACAAGTGGGTCAATAACGATGACGCCTTCATCGCCTTCAATCATCGTCATGCTTGAAATATCGAGACCGCGAACTTGATAGATGCCCGGGACAACTTCAAAGAGACCGTGGATGAGATTGAGTTGAGCCTGTCGCCACAAACTTGGATTCACCGTTGCCGGCGCATCACCCGACGTATCGCCGTAGGGGCCGAGATCCCAAACAACGCGACCGTCGGTCGCTTCGATCAGCGTGTCGTCGAGTGCAGCAAGAAAGCCGCGCTGTGCATCGACGAAATCCTGTTCATCGTCGAATGGAAGATCCATTGTCACTGCATGCTGATGCGCCGCAGTGTGTTCGGAGACTGACATCGTGCAACCTCGATCAAGACTGGTGTGGAAGTTGTTTGTCTGACCGTAGTCCGCGAGGTGCTTCAACAATCGCTGACGAGTCGTTCCAATCCCAGACTGACTAATCGAGCGCCGGCGGAACAGGGAGGCGCAATCCCTGCATGTCTTCGTGACGAGCGCGGATCTGATCGTGATAACTCGGCTGCGTAGGAATCCAGAAATTCCCGGCTTCAACCGCATCAAACACAAGCTCAGCAACTTCAGTTGGCGACATCCCGGCGGCAGTTGAATCGACGAGCATCGCTTCGACGAACTCCGCATCAGGAGTTGCTTCGCGACCACGATCGATCCAGCGTTCTTGGCGGTTACGGCCCGACGTACCAATGTCGGTGTTGATCAAACTTGGGACGAGAACGGAAGCCGCAACGTTCTTTCCTGTTGTTCGAAGATCCTGCGCCAAACAATCAGTGAGACCAACGGCCGCGAACTTCGAAGTGAAATACGGACCTGAATAGGCGCCGGTGACAAGGCCGCCCATCGAGGCGGTATTTACGATGTGACCTGGAACATCGTCCTCGAGCATGCGCGGCACGAATGCTCGGACCGCATGGATCAGTCCGTCGACATTGACACCCATGACCCACTTCCAGTCGGCCATCGTGCGTTCCCACATGAGACCACCGCTGAACACACCAGCGTTGTTGCACAGCAGATTGACGTGTCCGAACTCAGCGAATGCGGTGTCGGCGAGACGCTGAACGTCTTCTTCAACAGAAACGTCGGTGCGCACGCCAATCGCTTCTGCTCCGATCTGGCCAAGAGCAGCGACGGTGTCATCAAGACGGGGCTGTTCGATATCGGCGGCAACAACACGCATACCCGACTGCGCGGCTTTCTCGGCCAAGGCGCGACCGATGCCACTGCCCGCGCCGGTGATGACTGCAACCTGTCCGGCTTCGATTTTCATGAGTTCCTACTTGTCTTGATCGAGTTTGAAAACGCGCAGTGCATTTTCGCGCAAGAACTTCGGCCACACGTTGTCGTTAAACGGGACGTTGGGCATGTCAGAGAACTGACGCTCGAGCGAAAGACCAGCGGGGAAATAACCGCAGTACATGATCTTGTCGCTACCGCGAGTGTTCGCGTACTTGATGATGTCCTTGGGATAGTGCTTCGGAGCGAACGCACTTGTCATGTAATGAAGACCGGGCCACTTGAGCATGAGCTTCACCGCGAGTTCCGTCCACGGTTCGCCACCGTGCATCATCACCATGGTCAAGTCGGGGAAGTCGTAAAGAACTTCGTCGAACTGTTCAACATGCTGCGGCCAACTTGGCATGCGTGGGCCAACGATCCCGCCGTTGATGCAGATCGGAATATCGAGTTCACAACACGTTGCATAGATCGGATACATCTTCTTGTCGCCGATACCGACCTGCGGAACCATGCCACTTGGGAATGTCATGGCGGCAACGATGTTGTTCTCGGCCTTGAGGCGCTTCAGGTTGCGAACGGTTTCCATTCCCTTATTGGGATCGGCCTGTGCACACAGGTGAAAGCGGCCGGGGTATTCGGCCTTGGCGCGAATCGAGTGCTCGTTCACGCCAGTCATGCACTGTTCGATGTTGAAAGCGTCCATCTTCTCGACAATCCAGGCCACAACGTCGGTATCGGGTGACACAACATCGGGGACGTCTTTGAACATGTATTGCGCTGGGAATTCCATTTCCTTCAGCGATTCGTTGTCCTTCAGGTTGGCTTTGAAGAAGTCGTATGCGGACTTTTTCTCTTCGATGCTCGTGAACGGGAATCCCATACCGAGATCCACGATGCCGATATCTGTCGGCATAGCCATGATTTGTCCCCCTGCGGCGGTGCACCGATCCGATGATCGGGCAGTCGAATGAGTGTAGGACTCCTGACAGTTCGGCTTCACGAACACGGCCGCCTCCCTCTACCGTTGCCCCATGGCGGCGCCGAACCTCGACACAATTGTGTCGCTCATCATCGAAGCCCACGCGATCAAGGGTTCCACCGTTGTCATCGGAGTAACCGGCGGCGTCGCCGTGGGAAAGAGCACATTCAGCTCCACCATCGCCAAACTCCTGTCTGAAGATACGGGCCTAAATGTTGCCGTCATTGCGAGTGACGGGTTTCTTCATTCCAATGCCATCCTTGGCGAAAAGGGCCTCACTGACCGCAAGGGGTTCCCCGAGAGCTACGACACCTCTGCCATCTCGTTGTTCCTCGACGATGTGCGATCTTCGAAACCCGTCTCGGTTCCGGTCTACGACCACCACACCTACGACATCATCGACGAGGTAGTCCAAGTGCCTGCGGTCGACGTTTTGATCTTCGAGGGCGTCAATGCACTTCAGTTCCATGATCAATTCGACGTCAGCCTCTATCTCCATGCCGATGAGCCCGTCATGCGTGAATGGTTCATTCAACGAACCAGCACCCTGCGAGATGCTGCTCGCACCGACTACTCACCCTTCTTCGACCCGTGGACTGACGTTCCCGAGGATCTCTTCCTCGAAATGGTGAACGGTGCGTGGGAACTCGTGAACCTGCCGAACCTCGTCGAACACATTGAGCCAACCCGACCGTTGGCTCACGCGGTGATTGAGTGGGAGGCTGACCACGCCATCCGTTCAATCACCATCCAGGAGCCAACATGAGTGAGATTGATCTCATCCAAATTGCCACGCCTGGATTCTTTGCGGCGATGGGCCTTGAGAAGGTCGCACTTGACCGGCAAGCAGCTGCAGGGAATGACACCGCTATTGGATTTGAGAAGCGTGATTCCATCGCCAGCCTCGTGATGGGAACAGCAAGTCTCTACATGCCATTTGCACTGAATGCACTCCTCGCTCCCGTTGGGCCCGGAAAAGGCAGGTACCGAAAAGTTCTTGTAGGAACAGCCGTCGGTGCTGCTGCGCTCACCACCGTTGCCGACGCACTGGCCAAGCGTGACGACGATTCAAAACTCACACGCTTCGCAAAGCGCATTCGGCCTTCAAGTGGAGTCGCTGCTGTTGCTGCAGGCGTTGTTACTGGGTCGACAACTTGGGCCGCGCGCACATCGGCAAAGCGCATGTGGAACGCGGGCGGTTCAAAGCGCGACCTCGGCACGGGAATCGCGGCAACTGCTGGCGCACTCGTGGCGTGGGATTTCATCTATTACTGGAACCACCGAATTCAGCACGAGAGTCGCTGGTTATGGGCCATTCATGTAGTTCACCATTCCAGCGAGCACTACAACCTCACTACCGCGCTTCGTCAACCAGTCGCCGATGTCTTTGGAATGTTCGTGCCCTACGGACTCATGGCCTGGCTCGGGTTCCGACCTCGCGTGATCGAAAACGCACGAGCAATCAACCTGATCTACCAATTCTGGATCCATACCGAAGCAATTGATCGTCTCGGTAAGGCCGAGGAGGTTCTCAACACGCCATCGCACCATCGCGTGCACCACGGCGCACAGTCGGAGTATCTCGATAAGAACTATGGCGGCATCCTCATTACCTGGGATCGCCTCTTTGGCACCTTCCAACGCGAGGGCGAACGAGTTCGTTATGGCCTCACCAAGAACATCAACACGTTCAACCCAGTTCGCATCGCCACCCACGAGTACGCGGACATCATTCGTGATGTCGCCAAAGCGTCAAGTTGGAAAGAGCGCCTCGGTTATGTCTTCGCTCATCCAGGCTGGGGAAAAAAGCGCCGGGATGGCGGCCGCGAGCAGCCACTTACCCTTGCTTCGTGAGATCAAGTAGTCGGCATCGCTGAATGAGGCGGCACGCGGCCGCCCAGATGAGTACCTTCAGGAGCCAGTTACCTGTACTTGTTCAACCTTCGGTCACCACTCTTCACGATGCCCAATTCAAGGAGTCTCCATGCCAACCAGTGCCGACGTTCTTCCGCTCCTCGAGCGCTACTGCGCCGCAATGACCAGCCAAGACCGCGAAACTTGGCTCGACTGTTTCACCGACGATGCTCGACAAGAAGACCCAGTTGGCGCTCCCGTGAACATTGGACGCGAGGCCATTGGCAAGTTCTTCGATGAGAACGTCACTGACCTGACCCTCTCCGTTACCGCTCCCCCAATCGTTATCGGAAATGAAGTCATCGCTTTTCTGCGCGTCGACATCATGATGGGTGATCAGAAAATGGAGCTTCCCCGCATCGTTGATCACATCCTGCTCAACGATGAAGGTACGAAGTTTGCGAGCCTTCGCGCGTTCTTCGATTACTCCGAACTGCGCCCTGCTGAATAGGTTCAGCCGAATTCGTGGCGGAAGGCGCGCACGACATCGGAGTACGCCTCGAGCGCTTCTTCGTACTGCTCGGGATGATTAATCGTGACGCGCAAGTCAGTGACACCTGCTTCAATCATCGGCCGTGATGCTGCCATCGTGGCAACGAGGTCAAGGTTTCCGTCGCCGTCGCGCACCGCAGCGGCGTGACCCTGCACTTGGAACGACGGATCGCCGCCGGCCTTCTCGACCGCAGCGCGCAGTTTCGGAATGGCGTTGACGAGATCGCCGCCGTCGGCACCCCACGGAATCCAGCCTGAACCGAACGTAGCGATGCGACGGATAACGCGGGCGTTGATCGTTCCGCTGATCCAGATCGGCACACCGCCCGACTGACGAGGCTTCGGCATCTGGTGAATTTTTTCGAACGAAAGCTCGGGTGAGGAGTAGGTGGCGACCTGTTCGCGCCACAGCAACTGGCAAACCTCAAGCGTGTGGTCGAGCAGGCGACCGCGGTTGTCGTAATCAAGACCGCAGGCGTCGTATTCCTCTTTCTGCCAACCAACACCAACACCAAGTTCAAGACGGCCACCGCTCAGCACATCGATTGTTGCCGCCTGCTTCGCAAGCACGGTTGGTGTGCGCAACGCGGCAATAAGAATTGCGGTGTTCAGGCGCACGCGTTCGGTGACTGCACCTATTGCGGTGAGCACGGTGAGGGGTTCAAGCCAGTTCCCATCGGAATCAGTTGGCTGCTTGCCGCCCACTGAACCGCCCTTCTTCGGGTCGCCGTAGGCCTCGAGATTTTCCCCATAGGCCACGTGATCACTGACGGCGATGCGGTCGATGCCGGCCAGATCAGCGGCACGGGCTTGGTCAAACACGTACTGGAAAGAACCGGGATCGTCCTGGCGGAATGTGCGGAGTTGGATGGAGACCTGAGGCGACGTCATGGACTCATGCTGCCATGCCAAATCTTCCTGCGCAGATGTCGCAAAAAGCACGAAGCATCGTCTATAAAATTCCGGTGATTCCGCTCTGGGCCCAGATTGCTGGTGGCGCCGCTGCCGTTGCATCGATCGTCAGTTCATCCACCCAGACCACTCGCCTTGTAAGGGTTCGAACCGCTGCTGGAATCGCGCCATCTACATGGCTCCTGCTCGCCACATCTTCATTGGCGTGGTTCGCCTACGGCGTTTCGGTGCGCTCACCGCAGCAGATCATTGCCAACGGCACATGGGTTGTTCTTGTCATTCCGCTCTCTTGGTTCATGCTCATTGAGAAGCCACTACGCACGCGTCTCGGAGCGCAATTTCTCATTGCACTTTCACTTCTTTTCCTTCTTGGCCTCGGCGTTCTCAACGAGAACATTCCTGCATACATAGGAATGCCGGCTTCGATTCTCGTGAACCTTCCCCAGATTCGCTACACCATTCAACACGGGCGAGGTCCGGGCATTTCGGTTGCTGCATGGGCGTTTCTCGCCACGAGTTCCTATCTGTGGTTCACCTACGGGATTGGTGCAGGAGAAGTTCCCGTCATTATCAATTCCGGAATCGCGGCATTGCTCGGGACAGTTGCAGTGACTGCGTTACTTGTGCGCCCAACAACCAGACAATCAATGAGCAAGACGACGAGCGATGCTGATCTCGTGACCGGCAGGGTCAAGAATGTGGAAGTACCGCTCTCCCCAAACCGCATCTGACGGCGCCATCAACGGCGTGAAGCCGGCGGCAATGAA
>JBILIB010000078.1:0-8912 GCA_044350215.1 Acidimicrobiales bacterium | reverse complement strand
GTTGCGAAAGGTCGCAACGACGGGCGAACCGTAGTCATCGTCCCCGAAATCAAGGACGGAGAAACCACTGGGCTGTCGTTGCTGCACGTTCGTGTTCGTGATGACCTCGCGCTCCCCACATTGCGGTCGGTCTTACAGGGTTATCGAAATCGATATGCCGCCATCAAGCATGCGGTAACCGAAACTGAACCGATCTTCCGCGATGATTTACTGACCGACGTTCCTGTCATTGAGTTGATGACCGAACCGGTGAACTTGCTGGCCGAACACTGGCGCTCATGATTCTGGGAATCGGAAACGATCTGGTTGACCTTGATCGCTTTCGTCGTGTGCTTGAACGCCGACCGGGACTTCTCAAAAAACTTTTCACTGAGGCCGAGCGAGAGTACGCACTTCGTCGTTCTGACCCAACCGAACGCTTTGCCGTTCGATTCGCCGCGAAAGAAGCCGTCCTGAAGGCGATGGGTGTTGGGATCGGCGCTGCGGACTGGCACGAGATCGAAGTGCTTCGCGACGAAGACGGACGGCCTTCACTTTCGTTAACGGGACGAGCCGCTGCATTGGCCGCGCAGCAGGGGGTCGAGGGTTGGCGACTCACGCTCAGCCACTCGGAGATCGTTGCGCAGGCTGTGGTCGTTGCCCTCGGTGTAGAGAATGCTTCGCCGATGCTCGGTCCATTCGGTGCCCAGGCGTTGCCGTCTCCCGATGCGATCGATGGCGGGGGACTTGTGCCCATCGTGACCCCGGAGGAAATGAATGCGATCGATCGCGCCGCTCCAGAACCGGTTGAGGAACTCATCAACCGAGCCGGTGGAGCGGTCGCTCGCGCAGCGATCGAACTGCTCGGCGGCGCTTATGGACGGCGCGTCGTTGTGCTCGTAGGCAAGGGCAATAACGGTAACGATGGTCGCAACGCCGCAGCGCGGCTCAAAGCGCAAGGTGTGCATGTCACAGTTTGCGAGGTTGAAGACGCCCCCGATGTTCTTCCCGATTGTGATCTCGTGATCGACGCGGCGTTCGGCACGGGCTTTCGCGGCGAGTGGGACGCGCCCATTCCACCTGCGGGATGCCTTGTTCTCGCCGTCGACATTCCATCGGGAATCAACGGTCTCAACGGTTCGAGTGCTGGCGCAGTTCTCGAGGCCGACGCAACGATCACATTCGCTGCACTCAAGCCGGGCAATGTGTTTGGCGATGGTCTTGCATACAGCGGCGAACTCACTGTTGCTGACATCGGACTCGACACGCGCGCAGCGCGAGCCCACCTCGTAGGTGCTGCTGTGGTGGCGTCCTGGATTCCCGATCCCGCAAGCGACGCTCACAAATGGCAACGCGCCGTTTGGGTTGTCGCGGGTAGTCCGGGGATGGGGGGTGCGGCGGCATTGTGTTCTGGCGCGGCAGCACGAACCGGCGCGGGCTACGTGCGGGTCTCAACTCCAGGCGGCGCAGCAACCGATCTTCCGATCGAAATCGTGCGCACCGACCTTCCGCCAGAGACATGGGCTGGAGAAGTCATTGCTGATCTCGCAAGATTTGATGCACTTGTCATCGGTAATGGTCTCGGTATCGCTGATGCGACGAAGGAACAGATTCGTCAGGTCATTGCTGCTGCAACTGGTCGGGGAGTACCGGTCGTTGTTGATGCCGACGGTCTCACTGCACTTGGTACTGAGGTTTCGCGTTTTGTTTCTGAAACCGCCGTGCTCACGCCACACGATGGCGAGTTCGCGCGGCTTATGGGGCGCGTGCCCGGGGATGATCGCATTTTCGATGCCCGCGCACTCGCAGCCGACAGTGGCGCGGTTGTGCTGCTCAAGGGGAGATCAACAGTGGTTGCCGCTCCCGATGGCGAGGCGCTTGTCTCGATTGCTGGTGATCAACGGTTGGCGACCGCCGGAACGGGCGACGTCCTAGCTGGAATAATTGGCGCATTGCTTGCGTGTGGGGTTGAACCCCTTCGTGCCGCGGCCGGCGGCGCATTCCTCCACGGTCGGGCCGGAGCCCTAGGCTGGCGGCGTGGACTGGTAGCGGGCGATCTCATTGCTCATCTTCCAGCCGTGCTCGACGACTTGACCTTTCTGCGGCCTTAGCGGCGCGGATCTTGGAGGAACGATGCTGCGAGAACTGCCTGTTCGTGAGGTCATGGTCAGCGATGTCCTGACCTTTGCCCCGGGGGACAACGTGATGGACGCAATGCGGACCATGCTCGTGCGTGATGTCGACGGTGCCCCCGTCGTCGATGACGATGGATCGATCGTCGGGTTGTTGTCGACAGCTGACCTCATCGTTGAAGAGGCACGTATTCATCTCCCCACCGTGATCACTCTGCTCGGCGCCTACATCGAACTTCCATCTTCAAAAAAGCAGTTCGACCGCGACGTCGAAAAGGCGCTTGGATCCACTGTCGGCGAAGTTATGGGCGACGCGGCGCCAACGCTGAGTCCCGATGACACGGTCGAACATGCGGCCACGATCATGCATGAGCAGGGTGCCGATCGCCTTCCTGTTATCGACGAATCCGGTTCACTGGTGGGCATCGTCGCTCGCGGCGACATCGTTCGCGCCATTGTGAACGAACAGGACGCGGGCAAGTAGCACGATGCGTGCTGCGCGCGTCGAGGTCGACCTCGGAGCCGTCGCCCACAACGTGGGTGTTCTGCGCACATTGGTCGCGCCGTCATTGGTGTGCGCTGTCGTAAAGGCCGATGGGTATGGTCATGGGGCAATTGCGGTGAGCGAAGCCGCACTCGATGCCGGTGCTGACTGGCTCGCCGTTGCACTCATTGAAGAAGCTGCGGTATTGCGCAAGGCGGGTATCACCGCTCCAATTCTTCTTCTTTCACAACCGCGCCTCGCCGATCTCTCGGCTGTCGTGCGTTACGACCTACGTGTTTGCATTACTTCGCCGGTTGCGGTTGAACTCCTCGCGAACGCTGCCCGTGAACAGGGCAAAGTTGTTCCTGTTCACGTGAAGGTCGATACCGGCATGAATCGGGTCGGCGTTGCACCGGCCGATGCTCTCTCGCTGGCACGTGAAGTTGTGAAGCGTTCCGAATTAGTGCTCGAAGGTGTATTCACGCATTTTGCGGTGGCCGATGAACCCGATAATCCCTTCACTGACGAACAACTTGATCGTTACGACGCCGTACTGACTCAGTTGGGCGATGCGGGAATCTTCCCGTCGATTCGTCATTCGGCAAACTCCGCCGCCGCCATTGCCCACCCGCGCGGCCGATACGACCTTGTACGAGTCGGCATTGCGGTCTACGGCATCGCTCCAGCACCAGGTCTTCCTGGAACCCCAGATCTTCAACCCGCGCTTTCGTTGCGCGCCGAAGTTTCGACTGTGAAGCGAGTCAAAGCCGGCGAAGGAATTTCCTACGGACTCCGACACCGTTTCGACTCCGATGCCACTGTTGCGACAGTTCCGATTGGCTACGCCGATGGCGTTCCTCGACGACTCGGACTCGTTGGCGGCGAGGTTCTCATCGGTGGCAAGAAGCGCCCCATCGTTGGCGTTGTCACAATGGACCAGTTGATGGTCGATTGCGGTGACGACAGCATTGAGGTCGGCGACGAAGTTGTGCTTATCGGGACCCAAGGCAAAGAAACGATTACCTCTGAAGATGTCGCCGGTCATCTCGACACGATCGCCTACGAAGTCATCTGCGGGATTGGTCCGCGCGTTCCTCGCTATTACATCTGAAGGCATTTACCTGCGTCAGATTGCGACGCGGCTTGGGTTGGCGCCCGTTACCGACTTCATTTGTGCCACCAATGCAAGGAACTGTGCCTCGGTGCCGGTAGGTGGATCGAGGTAGTACTGCCAGTTCGCCGTCTCGGGCATAAAGGCCTTGCCCTCGATCGTGAGATCGTAGATCCCAAGATCCTTCACGGTCGTGGCTGCGTCGCCAGCAAGTGCCCTGAGGAAAACAAACGTCCCGTATTTCGGGGTTGTCAAGGTTCTTGCGACCTCAGCATTCGTCGAAGGGTTGCCCGTCAGATTGAAGCGAGTGCGCGAATAGGACTGGACGAGATTCATGAATGCCGTTGCGATGGGGCTGATATCGAAACGGTCGGCGAAGGCTGAGAGGAGGTTGCCGAAAGGATCGATATAGGCGACGGCATTTGTGGCTTGGGGTGTTCGAGCGACGAGGTCGCTCAGAAGCGTCTGAAGTGCAGAATCAGGACGGCGGAAATCAGCAAGGCGGAGGGTAAATGCGTGTGGAGAGGCTTCAACTAGCGCTTGACGAATGGGCGAAGTCGGAGGAAGTGTCTCCGGGTCGATCATTTCGATTGGTTCGAGCCCTGGGAACTTTCGGTTGGCCGCCACAACTGCTCGGCTCTCATCGAAGACAGTGGTGCAGTCGTCGGCAGTCGGCTTCGTGAGTGAAGTGGACACGAATGCTGGTCCCGATGAAGCGCCGACCTGAGCACGAACTCCGTCGATTGCGTAGTAGGTGAAGGATTTCTGCGCCTGTGCGCGTAGGTCTGGTGGCAAGTCTGGGTAGGTGCAATCGAATGTGTAATTAATTCCCGACGGATCGTCGAATGCAACGACGCCGACGTTGAATCCGGCGGCGAGGAGTGAGCCTGCGCACTGTGCGCATGGGTCTAGAGAAGTGACCACCGTCAATTCGGACGGCTTTGGCAAACCGAGCGCCGACGCATTCTCGTAGTACCACGACACCAATTGTCGTTCGCCGTGGTTTGTGGGATCAAAGAGAAACGAGGTTCCACTGAGACCAGACTGCCCGTTAGGCAGGGGTTGGATCACAGTGTTGTGCCCTTCATGAATAATTCGTCCTGATGCGTTGTCGATGATCACGCCGCCAACGCCAAACGAACCCTCGGCGAGAGCCTGACGTGCCTGTGCGAGCACGACCACGCCGGCGGATTCGGCGGTTGTCAGGATCCCATTAGCTGCACTTGATCGATTTGAATTGTTGGTGCTCGAGCAGGCGACGAGAGATCCAAAGGTCACCGTTGCACCTGCCGCACCAAGAAATCCGAGAACCGCCCGTCGACTTACGAGGTGACTCCCACCACGTTGTTCGACCATTTTGCAAACACTAGTCGGGAACGTCTGAGGCCATTAGCCTGCCTCAACTGGTGATAGTCGGCCACAACCCTTAAGCATCGGTAGCCTCGGGGCGTGATCTTTGCCCGCACAACCTCGGCGACGCAGACGAAGGAACTCGCTGCTGCTCTTGCAGAACTGGCGCGTCCGGGCGACCTCGTGCTCCTCGCTGGTGATCTCGGCGCGGGCAAGACCGCATTCACCCAAGGATTTGGCGCTGCCCTTGGTATCGACGATCTCATTACGTCGCCCACATTCACGTTGGTAAACACTTATGAGGGTCGCCTTGAACTGAATCACCTCGACGTCTACCGCCTTGAAGCACTCGGCGAGGTTCTCGACCTTGGGATTCCCGAAATGCTTGACGACGGTGGCGTCACCGTTATCGAGTGGGGCGATTCGGTTGCACCCGCGCTGCCCGCTGACTATCTCGAAATTCGGTTTTCCTTCGACGAGGTTGCGATTTCGGTCGATCCCACTGGTGCTGCTGATGACGTCCGAGTTCTTGAACTTGTTCCCGTCGGAGCTCGTTGGAGCGCGCGAATTCGAGCTGTTGCTACGGCGGTCGCTCCGTGGATTCACGAACCAGACGGAGACGACTGATGCTGATCGTTGGAATCGATACAGCAACAGTGCAGGTCTCTGTCGCGGTTGGTGGACACGAAGGTGTCCTCGCAGCAACGCAATCAAGTCGTGGTCGTCAGCACGCGGAAGTTCTCACTCCTGCGATTGAATTCGCCTGCAAACAAGCTCGTATCGAGCTTTCGGAAATCAGCGTGGTGGCTGTTGATCTTGGCCCTGGTTTGTTCACCGGTCTTCGTGTTGGTGTGGCCGCAGCGAAGGCAATGGCCTATGCGCTCGATGTCCCAATGATCGGCGTTCCAAGCCTCGATCTTCTGGCGTTTCCGGTTCGATTCACGTCGCGTCTCATCGTCGCAACAATCGATGCACGTCGCGGCGAACTCTTCTACGCCTTCTACCGGCAGGTTCCGGGCGGCATCCAACGCATCACCGATCATCAGGTTGGTTCCCCCGACGACCTCGCGTCAGAACTCATGGCCTCGGGCGAGGAATGTCTTCTCGTCGGCGATGGCGCTATTCGCTACAGCGAAGTCTTCGATGGTTTGAAGAAGTGCGAAATCGCTGAAGAAGGCTTCGCCTATCCGAATGCGACCTCACTTGTGATGCTCGCCCATGCTCAGGCACTCCGTGAGCAGTGGGTGAAGCCGTGGGATCTTGAGCCGATGTATTTGCGCAAACCCGATGCGGAAATCAATTGGTCGACGAGACCGGGCGCCTGAGTATGACGATAACGAGCCCGACGGTGACGATTACCACGATGAGGCGCCGCCATTTGCGCAACGTCCTTCGTATCGAGGAACAAACGAGTTCCACCCCTTGGTCGCTAGGCCTTTTCCTCGCTGAAGTCCGTCGTGATGAGCGCGATTACATCGTTGCTCTGTCTGATGACGACGAGCGTGTTCTTGGCTTTGCTGGCCTGCTCTATGTCGTTGGTGAAGGGCACGTAACCACTGTTTCGGTCGACCCCAACGTCCAAAGGGGTCGTATTGGAACGCGTCTCATGCTCGAACTTGCTCGCCGTGCAATAGGTCGTGGTTCCGATTCCATCACCCTCGAGGTGCGCGCCTCAAACAAAGCCGCACTGGCGCTCTACCGACGCTTTGGCTTCGCTCCGTCGGGAGTGCGCAAGGACTACTACAAAGACCCCACCGAAGACGCATTGGTCTTGTGGGCGCACGAAATTGATTCGCCTGCGTACACCGAACGCCTCGCGTTCATTGAAGAACAACTCTTGGGCGCCCCGATTGACCACAAGGAACTCGCATGACCGGAACTCGCGTACTCGGAATTGAAACGAGTTGTGACGAAACTGCTGCCGCTGTTGTTGTAGACGGTCATCAGGTTCTTTCATCGGTTGTTTCGAGTCAGATTGATTTGCACGCGCGTTACGGCGGCGTTGTTCCGGAAATTGCTAGCCGCGCACATGTCGAACTCCTCACACCAGTCATTGCCCGTTCACTCATCGAAGCGGGCATTCAGGATGATCACGTTGACGCAGTTGCGGCAACAGTTGGCCCCGGGCTCATCGGTGCACTACTTGTCGGGGTGAGCGCGGCAAAGACACTTGCGCTGGTTTGGGATGTCCCATTTGTCGCGGTGAACCATCTCGAAGCGCATCTCTACGCAGCGTTACTTGAAGACCCGGAAATTGAACTTCCCGTTGTTGTGTTGTTGGTATCGGGTGGACACACACTCCTCGTACTCATGACAGGCCACGGCCAGTACCGAGTACTGGGTTCCACGATCGATGATGCCGCTGGTGAAGCGTTCGACAAGGTCGCTCGTTACCTCGGCCTCGGCTATCCCGGCGGCCCGGCCATCGATGCAATTTCGATGGAAGGCGATCCGCAGTCGATGCAGTTTCCGCGCGCCATGCTCAGCGAGGGGTACGACTTTTCTTTTTCAGGCCTGAAGACTTCGGTCGTCAATCACGTTCGTCGTAATCCCGAAGTGCATACCGCTGATGTCGCCGCTGCCTTCCAGGAAGCGGTTGTCGATGTGCTCGTTACGAAAGCCCGGCGGGCTGCTCGTGATCACGGCGCCAAGGGGCTGTGCCTTGCTGGGGGAGTGGCGGCCAATTCGCTCCTTCGCGAACGACTGCTCGATGCGTGCGTGGCTGACGGTCTGCGAGCATTCCTGCCGAGCCGGGCCATGTGCACCGATAATGCCGCGATGGTGGCTGCCGCGGGCTGGTATCGCCTCCAATCCGATGGCCCCTCGCCCCTCGACACCGGGGCTGATCCGAACCTGAAATTAGTTTCGACCCCCGGGTTGTGATCATGGGGGCCTCGGGCCTATCGTTAGCAGTCCCACGCGGAGAGTGCTAAGCGCTCGCATCCCGCGAGTGCTACTACCAAGCGCAATTACCAACTGCCTACGGAGGCTCCAGCTATGAACCTTCAGCCCCTCGAAGACCGCATCGTGGTCCTTCCCGGACAAAGCGAAGCAACGACCGCCAGCGGTCTGGTCATCCCCGACACCGCTAAAGAAAAGCCCCAGCAGGGTGAAGTTCTTGCCGTCGGCCCCGGCCGTCGCAGCGAACAGACCGGCGAGGTCATCCCCGTCGACGTCAAGAAGGGCGACACCGTCGTCTACTCCAAGTACGGCGGCACCGAAATCACCGTCGATGGCCAAGACGTCCTCATCCTCAACGCCCGCGATGTCCTCGCGGTCATCAAGTGATCGGAAGCTGACACATGGCAAAGATGCTCAAGTTCGATGAGGACGCACGACGCGCCCTCGAAGCTGGTGTGAATGCACTGGCAGACGCCGTCAAGGTGACGCTCGGCCCGAAGGGTCGCAACGTTGTTCTCGACAAGAAGTTCGGTGCACCGACCATCACCAACGATGGTGTTTCCATCGCTCGTGAAATTGAACTCGAAGATCCTTTCGAGAACATGGGTGCACAGCTGGTCAAAGAAGTTGCAACCAAGACCAATGACATCGCTGGCGACGGCACCACCACCGCCACTGTTCTTGCCCAGGCACTCGTTCGCGAAGGTCTTCGCAACGTTGCTGCAGGTGCAAGCCCGCTTGGCCTCAAGCGCGGTATTGAAAAGGCAGTTGCTTCTGCGGTTGAAAGCATCAAGAAGCAGGCCAAGGAGATCGATGACAAGTCCGAGATCGCTCAGGTCGCCAGCATTTCTGCTGCAGACACCGTTATCGGTGGCGTGATTGCTGACGCAATCGACAAGGTCGGCAAGGACGGCGTTGTCACCGTTGAAGAGTCCAACACCTTCGGCATGGATCT
>JBILIB010000077.1:0-8917 GCA_044350215.1 Acidimicrobiales bacterium | reverse complement strand
GAACATCACACCTGTTGCTGGACATCTCGGAGCAATCGTAGAAGGCATCGACCTTGCGTTCGCCAGGCCCAACGACATCGTTGCGATCAAAGTGGCAATTGAGGAATACCTCGTCCTCTTCTTTCCCGGACAGGGCGCAATGACCGATGAGCAGCAAGTCGCGTTCACTCTCAATTTCGGCGACCCCTACTTCCATCCGATCGCCCGGGCATTTGGTGCAACGGAATTCAAAGCGGCACGCATCATCGATGACATCGACCACCCGCCGTATCAGGACAAGTGGCATACCGACGTCACCTGGGATCCAGAACCGCCAACATTCGGAACCCTTCGAATGATCGAACTCCCCGATCGAGGGGGCGACACCGTCTTTGCATCGATGTACGCGGCCTACAACGCGTTAAGCGACGCAATGAAGTCCGCTCTCGAGGGCTTAACTGCGTGGCACAACCTCGGCGACGAGACGGCATTCCGTTCCAAAGCTGGCGACGCAATCATCGATGCCACTCTCGAACTTGTTCCCGGAGCGAATCATCCCGTAATCGGGGTTCATCCCGTGACGGGGAAAAAGTTCATCAATGTGAATTCGGAGTTCACCTCTCACATTAATGAGATGACGAAAGCCGAAAGTCGAGCGATCCTCGACTTCCTTTGCTCTCATTGCGCGAACCCTAATTTCGAAGTTCGTTGGAAGTGGACAGTTGGCGATCTTGTTCTTTGGGATGAACGCCCTACACATCACTTCGCGGTCGCCGACTACTACCCGAAGCGCCGCGAAGTCATCCGCGTCAACGTGCGCTAAATGAGCCCCACTCAAGACGAGTCAACAACCCGAATCACCGAATGGCATGAGCCCGTCATGGGCACTGCCGTGGAACTGCAGCTCGTGCTTGCTGGAACCGACGCTGACGCCGAGGGACGGTCGTATATCTCCACTGCAGTCGACGAAATGGTTCGTCTCCAGAACATCTTCTCGTCAGTGGACCCAACAAGTGAGTTTTCCCGGTGGGCGCGTAACGACATCACCGAGATCAGCACTGAACTCACTCAAGTCCTTTCCGAAGCTGCGCACTGGCAACGCTCGTCAGACGGACGATTCAACCCGGCAGTGGCAGAACTCACCGAGTTCTGGAACGACGCAGAAACAACTGGAACTATTCCCGATGCCCTATCAGCCCAACGCGTCGCCCAAGCGATTGCTTCGCCTCGCTGGCAAACGGGGCGCAATGGCGCGGTCGAACAACTCGGCGATTGCTCCAGGTGCACGCTCAACGCTTTCGCAAAGGGATGGATCGTGGATCGAGCCGTGGAGCACCTGACCAAGCACCACACCGTGCAAACGGTCACCGTCAACGCAGGTGGCGACCTCCGCCGGTCAGGTGCAGACCCTCTCATTGTCGGAATCGAGAACCCGTTTCGTCCCTTCGATAATGAACCGCCGATCGCTGCGATCTCAGTTTCGAATGCAGCAGTTGCCACAAGTGGATCGGCCCGAAAAGGGTTCCACATCGGGGGCAAGAACTTTGGCCATGTCATTGACCCTCGCAGTGGATGGCCTGTCGAAGCGATCGTTTCACTCTCGGTCGTGGCCGATACCGCGGCAACCGCCGATGTCATTGCCACAGTTCTTGGCGTGCAATCACCACACGAAGCCATCGCTGAAGCGAACGAGATGGAGATGGCAGTGTTCCTTGTGACTGAACAGGGCGAGCATCTCTGGACTGATGCTTGGCGCTGTCTTGAGGTCGACCTCAGCTAAGAGTGATCGAAATCAGGGTCAACATCACGACGGCGCCTAGGCCAGAAACGATGATGGCAGCAATGCGTCGCTTGCGAAGGAACAACTGCATCACCAACCCACTAATCGAGATCACCACGAGCAAAAGTCCGGCGATATCGATGAGCCACTTCCAGGACGACTCAGCATTACGACCCTTGTGAAGGTCGTTCATCACACCGAAGAACATTCCTTGTTGTTCGGTAACCAGTTCGTATTGACCACTGGTTGTCGAGAACGTGAGATCGGCAGCGTATCCAGGCTGTCGGTAGCGGATGTATGCGGAGGTGTCCGTCGAATCAAATCCTTCTACCTGCCCTCTCACACCAAGGTCATTTCGTGCGAATTCCGAAACCGTGAGGTAGTCGACTGCGCCGTTGGTCTTTGGTGACATCGGAAGCACTCCGGTTTCCGTTGCCGTGGTCGATGAATCACCGATTGACCACGTCGGATGATTCAAGGTGATTCCCGTGATGCCAAAAAACAACACCAACAGCAACGCCGCCATCGAGGTGTAGACGTGAATCAGTCGAGACCACTTATTCGTCGCCCGCTTGGCGTCGGCCATGTCGGCCATGATCAGGGCGTGTAGGTCATCGAGACCTTAGAGATTTCGCCCTTATCAGTCGGGCTCGCCGATGCTGGAACTGCCGCAATCGTCAACGGTTGAGAGATGACTTCGTAGGGGCCATTTTCGCGAGCGCACTCAATGAAGAAGAGATACTCACCCTGCGGCATCTTCTGACCCGATGCATCGTTTCCGTCCCACACCACTGAATACGAACCAGCATTTCGCGTCGCACCCGACATTGACTTATCGGTTCCCCCGCTCGACGACATCCATGATCGCATGTCGCTCAAGTAGCGCTCGTTCTCACCCGATGAGTACCAAAGCGAAATTGTATCGACGAATGCACCTGCGGCTGTTTCAACCCAAACCGCGATGTAGGGGTTCTCGGCATTTCCGCCTCCGGTCGGCGCATAGGTGAAGTCGATCGCGACCTGACCCCTTGCAGGAATGGAGGCTCCCGACGAAGAACCCTTCGTTGTGGTTGCACTTCCCCCCGATGACGCTGTTGTTCCTGGCGCTTGGGTTGTGGAACTGAAGACAGACTCATCGCTCTTTCCACCACAGGCCAGCGCGGGCACAGCGAGCACTGCACCAAAAGCCGCTGCTCCAGCCAGAACTGATCGGCGGGAGATCGCTCGCTGGTACAACGACTCGGAAACCATTTCCGTCGGGGTGTGCTCGTCTGCCATAGGCAAAGTGTACGAGGGGCCTCAATGACAAGGGGCCCTTTGAGTGTGAGTTTCGTGAGAATGTCAGCGCAAGAAACGCCGTGCGAGTCGCCAGTAGCCAGCTGCAGCTGCATCGAGAAACGAAAGTGACTTAGGAATCGGGAAGTTCTTGGCATCGAGTCGATCGGACATGAGGGCAGAGAGTTCCTTGTCCCCCACTGTTCGTTCGGACTGCACGACGCGACGGCGCTCGCGAAGCCATTTGCGGTGAGAAAAGAGCCAGCCCCACCCGTGGACCTTTTCTCCGAACCAACCGCTTTTTGCCCCGATGAGCGCCATTGCAACTTCGGTGGCAGCGATAAGCGGAGCGAGTAGTACGAGCGTGCGGGAATCCCAACACGTCAGCATGAAAATCAAACGGTTTCGCTCAACTAGATACATCTTGTTGCCGACACGCCCGAACTCGTAACGGTGACGACCAATTGCGTCGGGAACGTAGTGAACTCGAAGCCCGCGCTGCCAGCAGCGCCAACTCATGTCTGCATCTTCATGGAACGCAAAGTAATGCGGTTCGTAACCGTCGAGTGATTCCCATACATCGCGGCGCAACATCACAAGCGCGGCCATTGCCCCAGCGACGTCTTTGTCGATCGCATGAGTTGCTGCTGGCTCACCAAATCCGCCGACCCAACTGAATCCGAGGAAATGAATGTCGTTGCCCGCAGAGTTCAACGTGGCAATGTCGTCGTTGAGGCGGATACTCCCGCCGGCAATACCCACGGTCGGATCACTCGCAACTTCGACGAGGCGAGCAAGTGCGTCGGGTTCGACGACGAGGTCGCCATTGGCCATTACGAGGTAATCACCCTTCGTGAAGGTTGCTCCGAAGTTGCAGCCAGGAGAGAAACCGAGATTTGTACCGTCGCCTACGACGGTTAATCCTGGAGTACCCCGCAAACGTTCAACGGCGCCGTCGGTGCAGCCATTGTCGACAAGGACGACGTCGATGTCGACCCCCTCGGACCCAAGAAGCGCATGAATGCAACGCTCAAGCCATGGTTCGTCTTGATACGAAAGAACGACTGCACTGACCCGCGGCGTCATCGACGCGACAGCCCAAGAACGCTCAGGAAGAAGCTGCCCATAATCGTTTCGAAGCCGAGGACCGAAAGTGTCGCCGCGGGCACGGCCAGGCGGACTGCATCACGAGCATCCAGCGCGCCGAAGTCCGATGAACCCCAATGGATGAATCCATAGATCGCAAGACCAACGCCAACGATCAGGAGTAGGAGTCCGATGATGAGACCGCGCTCGAGGTTCAGAACTTTGAACGCCTTCTGCATGCCAGGAGACGGCGGCATTAGTCCTTCGTTCGCAACGAAGGCTCTGGAGAACGCAGCAAACAGAATCGCCTGGAAGCCGATGAGAACTGCAGCCATGGCATACACAAGCGCCGAAACATCAAGCGCATACTCGCCAATCTGAATCGGTCCGGCAAGGAGCACTCCACCCAGAACCAGCCCGACGAGGAAGAGAACCATGCCGGGATAGAGAAAGAGCCAACGGGGGCTGTAGAGCAGAAGGAACCGAAGATGCCGCCATCCGTCGCTCCACGTGCGCAAATGCGGGGCTCGGCTTCGACCGTCGGGTGACAAGGTCGTCGGAACTTCAACAATGTTGAGTTTGTTGAGAGTTGCCTTCACAACCATTTCACTGGCGAACTCCATGCCAGTTGTTCGCAAATCAAGCTCAAGGATTGCCTCACGGCGAAACCCACGCAATCCGCAATGGAAATCCTTTACGGGGCTACGAAAGAGAATTCGACCGATTGCCGTAAGCACAGGGTTCCCGAGGTACCGGTGAAGAGCCGGCATCGCTCCGGGTTCGATACCACCCGCAAACCTGTTTCCCATGACGAGGTCGGCTCCGCCACGAAGTGCCTCGACGAAAGGCCCAAGGTTGGAGAGGTCGTAGCTGTCGTCGGCATCGCCCATGATGACGAACTCACCCTTGGCATCGGCAATGCCGGCCGTGAGAGCAGCGCCGTAACCACGAATCGGAACATCGACGACACGAGCGCCTTCGGCACGGGCAATGTCCTGCGAACCGTCAGTACTGCCGTTATCGGCGATCACAACCTCGCCGTCGATACCTAGACCTGCGATCGAGGCCTTGGCTTTACGGATACACACCGCAAGCGTTTCTGCCTCGTTGAGGCATGGGAGAACGACAGTGAGTTCCATGGACCCGATACTACGCAAGCAATCCCGTCAATCGATGAGACCAAGTTGCTGACGGATGGAATGGTGATCGAGATAGTCCGTACACCGTTGAATTCGATGACTTGCGTCCAATTTCCCAATCATCGCGCCATCGATCGTGATCGATTTGCCCGTACCAGCACGATCACCGATCGCTTCACGTTGAGTTCCAGTCATCGTGTACTCAATAACAAAGCGTTCCCAGAAGTCTTCGGCACTGGGCCCCTGATACTCCCGAATCAGAAAATGAAGATCCGGATATCCGCGCAAGGAGCGGTCGACCATTGCTCGTAATTCCTCTGCACCCTCATAGGTCGAACCGGCAGCCATCCGATGAATGCCATCATCGGCGTACAAACGAACGATCGCGTTTGCATCATGGGAATTCCACGTATCGGACCAGATTTCTGCGAACACTGGGTTCACCGCAGGTCCTCCAAACAAAAAGCGTACAAAAACAGTTGGTGGGGCGGGTGGGGATCGAACCCACGACCAAGGGATTATGAGTCCCGCGCTCTGACCACTGAGCTACCGCCCCGATGGCCGATAATGCTCCGGGGGTGGGGCTCGAACCCACGACCCTCTGATTAACAGTCAGATGCTCTGCCAGCTGAGCTACCCCGGAAAGGAAAGGTGAGGATAGCAGCGGCCCCGAGACCCCTCGTCCAGAGCACCGCCAGTCGGCGCGGCGCTCCCCAGGTCGAGTCAATTAGGCGGTGGGCGACTCTCCCCTGATGTCGGCCATGATTTCCTCGGGGGTCAGATCGAAATCAGGGTTGAATTCCAGGCCCGGTTCCCAAGACGGTTCCGGCTGGCGCCGGCGTGCCGCAACCACGAGTGCCACTGCCGAAGCCACGGCCGCGACCAACCCCACCACAAGAAGCTGCTTCATCAATCGACCTCGAAGTAATCACGCAAACGCTGACTGTGCTGAGGATTACGAAGCTTCGCCAACGTTTTCGTCTCGATCTGGCGAATTCGCTCCCGAGTGACGCCGAATTCGCGTCCGACTTCCTCGAGGGTCCGGGGCTGACCATCGTCGAGGCCAAAACGCATCCGGAGAAGTTCGCGTTCACGATCGTTGAGTTCGTCGAGAGCTTCTTCGATCGCTTCGTTGAGCATGTGTCGAGTCGCGGCGTCGGCGGGAGTCTCAAGGCGGTGGTCCTCGATGATGTCGGAGAGGCTTGAATCCTCCCCTTCACGCAGCGGCGAATCGAGTGACAGTGGATCGATCGCAAAGCGCTTCAACTCACGTACTTTCTCGACCGGATACTCCAGCCGGGCAGCAAGTTCCTCGTCGGTTGGTTCCCGCTCAAGCTGCTGAGTCATTTCTCGCGAGATTCGAATCTGTTTGTTGATCGCTTCCATCATGTGGACAGGAATGCGAATCGTTCGGGCTTGGTCAGCAATTGCTCGGGTGATGGCTTGGCGAATCCACCATGTGGCATAGGTCGAAAACTTGAACCCCTTCGTCCAGTCAAACTTCTCGACTGCGCGCATAAGCCCAAGATTTCCTTCTTGAATGAGATCAAGAAGCTGCATTGCTCCGCCCCCCGCATAGCGCTTAGCGATCGAGACGACGAGCCGCAGATTGGCCTGGGTGAGTTCTGCTTTTGCGTCCTCACCTTTGCGGGCAAGTCGCTTCAGTTGCGTGCGTTCCACCGGTTCGAGAGCGTCGAGCGAACCTTCAGCAGCAAGGTCAGCCAGCCGCTCTGACGCTGCTGTTCCTCGCTCAATTTGCTTGGCCAGCACAACTTCTTCAGGGCCCGTCAGTAACGAAACGCGCCCGATCTCGCGCATGTACATCCGGACAGGATCAGAAGTGCCGCCCGATTGAGAATTCAGCCGAATCGTGGCTTTGGTCGATGGTCGGAATCGGGCCCGCATCCGACGCTCTACTAGGTCGTCGTCTTCAAGATCGTCAAGAAGCGGGTCGTGAGCAATGATGACGACTTCTTCGATATCGCCACTGCTATCGGCATCGCTCAGCGTTTCGATCTCTTCGGCAACAGGAACCGCATCGTCGAGCGTGATGCCATGTTCAGCAAGACGCAGCCGAAGTTGTTCAATTGCTTCCGGAGTTGGATCGACATCGATAAGTGCTTGGATGGCTTCATCGCCGGAGACAACAAGGTCGGGTTGAGCCAAACCACGCTTAACCAGCAGCTTGAACGCAGCCTCGTCGGTGGGACTGCCACCAAACGATGACTCGATTGACGAATCCGACATGTCAGTTGATTCAGACATGACGAACCTCGTCGTGGGCAACTGAATCGTTCTCGGATTCGGTGAGCCAAGCAAGCAAGTCGTGCATCGCTTCCATGTCTTCGTTGAGCGAACCTTCTTGCTCACGCAGATCCATGATCCGGAGGTTGAGCCAACGAATAGCCTCGCCTACGGCAAAGGGATCGGCTGCAACTCGGGCCTCGGCCTGAAGCGCTGCCATGGATGCATTGGCAGCGTCGTCAACGAGCCGGATCATCACGCTCTGCACGGTCGACTCGGGTTCTTCGACGGCAAGACGTTGCAGGAGATTGCCTGCGACGGGATCATCGGCAGCGGCCATCTCGATGGCGTCGGCGACAGACGCAGTTGCCAGCAGCGCCCGATAAGCGTTCGCCGCAAGCGGATCGGGAAAGAGAACCTCATCGAGAAGGGGCGTAATGGTCTCGGGATCCCAAATGAGGTGGCGAAGCGCTTCGGTAGCGGCAGTATCGCGATGCACAAGTGGTTGTGACGGGCGCTGGGGACGGGTCGCCGAAGTGTTCTCTCGAGAACCAGGCCCAACTCCCCCGCCGCCTGGAGTTGGTCGACGATTCCTTAGCTGGTCGGGGTCGAGACGCAGGCGAGCGGCGACCTCGAGCAGGTACTGATCACGAACAATGTCGCTGGGGTGTTCGAGTACAACCGCCATCGCAGCGTCAGCAGCACGGGCGCGATGTTCAGGAGTATCGAGCGGTGACGAATCGAGGACTCGATCGAGTCGGAATTTCAAGAACGGTTTCGCCTCTGCAATCGCAGTGGCCAACGCCTCGGGATCAGACTGCGCGAGATCAGCGGGATCAGCACCACCCGGGAAAACCGCAACAGCAACATCGAGGTCGTACTTTTTCTCCCAGGTGTAGACGCGCGCTGCTGCATTCTGACCGGCAGCATCGGCATCGAAGGCAAGCACAACGCGCTGCGCAAAACTCCGAAGCAACTTCACATGGTCTTCGGTAAGTGCAGTTCCGCAGGTTGCAACGGCTCGGGGCATGCCCGCCTTAAAGAAACCGATGACATCGGTGTAGCCCTCGCAGATGATCGCTTCATCGGCCTTCACGATGTCGGCTTTCGCCATATGGAGCCCATAGAGCAACTTCGACTTGCTGTAGATCGGACTATCGACAGAGTTCTTGTACTTCGCTCCGTCGACACCGGGCATGATGCGCCCGCCGAAACCGACGTTTGCTCCGGCGACATCGTGGATGGGGAACATGATGCGCCCACGAAACGCGTCGGTCGGACGATTCCGACTATTGATGAAACCCAAACCGGCTTCAACGAAGACATCGTCGGGAACTTTGATTGCACGGGCAAGTTCGTCCCAACCCTCGGGCGCCCATCCGATGCCGAAGTTTCGAACATCGTCGCCATCGAG
>JBILIB010000009.1:0-29471 GCA_044350215.1 Acidimicrobiales bacterium | reverse complement strand
GTGCTAGGAGCAAGCGGGGGGTCAGGTATAACGGCAGTGCAGGTCGCCTCGGCTCTAGGAGCAAAAGTGATTGCTGTTGTATCTGGAACCGAGAAGGAGGCTCTCTGCCAATTGGCGGGTGCCGCCGAGACCATTGACCGAACGAGTTCTGATGTTGTTGCCGCTATCAACAAACTGACGAGCAGTTTCGGCGCTGATCTTGTGTACGACCCCGTCGGCGGGGAACTCGCCGATTCCATGGTTAATTGTCTGGCCATAGGAGGACGTCACCTCGCTGTTGGATTCGCGAGTGGGTCCTGGGCGAATCCGTCAGTCGCGCAGCTCGTCCGCCGAAACGCGTCGTTAGTCGGCGTGTATGCAGGAACGATTTCTCGTGCTGATAACGAAGACGATCATGAAGCACTGCTTTCGATGTACTCGTCAGAAAAGTTCACATCATTCGTTCATGAGGTTGCGTTCGACAATGCGATTGATGCAGTAATTGCAGTGGACGAGGGCAGCGTGGTGGGCAAGTCTGCAGTAGTGATTTCGCGTGAAGAGGGGAAAAATGAATCGGCTTGATGGAGAAGTAGCAGTCATCACCGGTGGAGCCCGTGGACTCGGTCGGGCGATAGCCGAAGCGTTTGTGAGCGAAGGCGCTCGAGTGTGCATTGCTGATGTGCGAACGGAACTTGCTCAACAGACCGCTGCTGAAATCGGATCGTCGGCCATTGCCGTAGAGCTCGATGTAACGGACGAAGAGTCTTGGGCGTATGCCCTTGCCGAAGGTGAGAGCGCCTTTGGCGCTCTCACTGTGTTGGTCAACAACGCCGGTCTTGCTGAAGGTGCGCCGATTGCCGAGACCACGCTCGAGAGTTATCGGCGAGTAACAGAAGTCAACCAGACCGGTGTCTTTCTCGGGATGAAGTCGGTTATTCCAGCGATGAAGCGCGCCGGCCATGGTTCCATCATCAATATGTCGTCAATTGACGGCATGGTGGGCTCGCCGCGGATCATTTCGTACATCGCCAGCAAGTGGGCAGTTCGCGGAATGACCAAAGCCGTGGCAATGGAAATGGGCCCATTTTCTATTCGCGTCAACTCGATCCACCCGGGCCATGTCGTCACGGAGCTCGGACTTCCCGATGGCGTTTCGGCGGATGCGATTTCGGCGATGGTGACTGAACACACCGAGCGACACGCGCCCCTTCAACGCACTGGGTTGCCGTCTGAGGTGGCAGCGATGGCGGTGTTTCTGGCGTCGAACGAAAGTTCCTACTGCACGGGATCAGAATTTGTGGTCGACGGCGGATTCACAGCGGGTTATCCGGCTCCGGGATCTCCGAATCCGTGGTGAGTTGCAGGTCGAGTTCGACAAGAAATCCCTCGATGGATTTGTTCACTTCTTCTGCAGCCTCGAGTTGAACGAAGTGTCCTGATTCTGTGCATTGCTGAAAACGGATATCGGCGAACGTTGAGGAAAGAACGACGTTGTCTGGCTCATCGGCCGTAAGCCACAACACGGGACATTGGACGGAGCGAGCGAGTGCCACGGTATCGATAGCGATGGAGGCAAGGTCTTGTTGGGCTACTGAGCGGGGAACGGCCATTGCGTCGCGAACGACCGTGTTCTGGAGTTCAGGATTCCGATTGGAAACAAAGCCTCGGTAGATCCGCGCAAATACCTCGTCGTCATCAATTGATGTGATCATTTGAGCAAGTGGTGACTGTTTCCCCGATTCCTCAAGATCAACGTGCGCGCTAATCCTCGTATCGAGAAGCACGAGTGCCCGACAAAGTCGTTGCTGCTGCGTTGCAAAGGTGAGGACCGAAGGACAACCGCCTGCATGTCCAACGATCACTGCTGATTGCACATTTTCGTGCTCAAGGATTGCCAACAGGTCTTGGGAGTGGCGGTTTGCGTCGTATCCCGAAATGGGAATCTCCGATGCACCGTGGCCACGTCGGTCAATGGCAATGACGCGCGAGTTGCGGGAAAAGTATTCAAGTTGAGGGGAGAAGTGATTGGCGTTGGAACACCAGCCATGAACGAAAACAATAGTGTTCGGACCTGAACCTGCAGCGATGTAGTGAAGAGATATTCCATCATCGACTGTCAGGAATCGATCCTCCATCTTCAGCCAGTGATAGTGATGACAGCGCGACCGAGATACGCACTCGCCTCGAGCTCGTCAAAGATGGTCGGCAGTTCCTCGAGGCCACCCGTTCGTGAAACATGAGTCTTGACAATGCCCCGAGCGGCAAGATCAACGAGTTCCCTCATGTCTTGAACGGTACCAACCGCAGAAAAGATAATGGTCGGATCTTTGTAAAACAGAAGAAACGGGTCAACCTCAAAAGGCCCTTGGCTTGTTGCTGGGAGGCCGACAGCGATGAAGAGACTCTTCTTGCCGAGAAGATCGAATCCGAGCTGATAGCCAGCGATATTCGCGGTGAAGACAATCGCTGCGTCAACGCCTCCGAAATCGTTTGCGACTCGCTGGCGAGCATCGTTGGCTTCGATGGCGACCTCGGCTCCCAATTCGGTCGCAAAAGCCAACCGATCATCACCGACATCAATCGCGATGACGCGATAACCGAATGCGGCAGCGAGTTGGACGGCGTAGTGGCCAAGCCCGCCGGCGGCACCGACAATCGCAACCGTGGACCCGGGAATTATGCCGTGTTGTGTGAGCTTCTTAACCGCTCCGTAGGCAGTCAAACCACCGCAGGCCAGCGGAGCTTCGAGATCACTCACGGAGTCGGGGAGTACGACCAGCGACGGCGCCCACACTGTGAAATATTCGGCGAAGGTTCCGATGATTCCTACGGAATTGGCGCAATGTCGTGGTTCGCCGGCAATGCAGTAGCGGCATCGACCACACCAGTACTCGCCACCGGTTCCGCCGAGACCGAGTATGACGCGATCTCCAATAGAGACACACTCTTCGGCGCCGGGACCGAGTGCTTCGACAACCCCGATTCCTTCGTGGCCGAGCGGTCCGTTCCCCGTAGCGAACGTCCAATCGCCGCGTGCGAGATGAAGGTCGGAGTGGCAGACACCGCTCGTTGACATTCGAAGGAGGACCTGATTTGGTCCCGGGATTGGGCGCTCGCTTTCGCGAACCTCAATTGTTCCGTCTACCCGCTGCACTGATTTCATAATCCCCCCATAGCGCTGAACAACATGTGATGAACACTAAAGCGGAGGTGATGTCGCGTGCTGAGAAAATGGCCGTCAACGCCCTATTCAGGCCAGAGATTGAGGCGCTTCAGTTTCGCCGCAATCCACCGTAAAGAATTCGTTGCACAAACACGCTGAAGAGCAGGGGCTCCGCGAGTTTGCGCGGAATGCGAAAGCGCTTTCCATTTGGCTGCACGACAGTGAGACCCTCATCTTGAAGGCCGAGGATTGAACCCCATCGATACTCCGACGCTTTGTAGGTCTTGAGTTTCGCCGGGCGTCCGCGAACGAGTTCCTTCACGTTTGAGACAACAACGCGGAAGCCCCAGTTTCGTGCCGAGCTGCGAAGAGGATCGCTTGCCGCAACGTCGCCGACAGCAAAAACGTTTGAGTGATCTGGAACTCGCAGGTTCTTGTCAACGAGGACGAAACCCTCGTCATCAAGTACCGACGCCGGGAGGAACTTGGTGTGGGGAGTGACGCCACCAAGTGCCCACAACGTGACATCAGCATCGAAAGGTTCTTGGCCGGTCGACCAGGCAACAGGATCATGCGTGAGTTGGTCTCCGGAGAAGCCTTCGGGAACGACCGCTCGGTGATTGGGATGAACGGTGACGCCGTCGGTCGCGAGTTGGCGTGCCATCCAGCGGCGAACGCTGGGGTGATAACCCGGCAGTGGTTCATCGCCGCTGTGGAAGAGGTGCACTGATGCGTTCCCGCCACGAGCGAGATTGTCAGCAACGCTCACGCCGGTTGCGCCGCCACCAACGACGGCGATCGTTGAGGCGTTCGCAAGTTCAGCGTTGATGGCCGAAAGTTCGGTATCGATCGTTGCAAGGTCTTCAATACGATCGTGGCGCCAGAATCCGTTCGAAACGCCTGTTGCAATCACGAAGTAGTCGTACCCAACCTCGCGAAAGGAACCATTGGCAAGTTCAACAGAGATCTTGGAACCGTTAAAGTCCACGCTCGAGATGTGGCCGTGGATGACATCGACCGAGTCGAGTTTGCGGAATCGCCGATAGGGAATGAGGTAGGTGCGCCGCCATCGGGGGAGATCGATAAGGCGGGTTCCTAGTTCCTGTCCACTAAGAAGTGCAGGACGCGTCGAGATGCCTACGACGTTGCATGTTCGCGTCAAACGAGTGGCGATGAGTGCACCGGTATCGCCTAGCCCAGCAACGATCACTGTTGGTTTACGTGACGAACTCATCGGTTCGCCCTTCTCATTCGCCGGTGAAGACGGGATCGCGCTTTTCGAGGAACGCGCGTGGGCCTTCGGCAGCGTCCTTCGACTGCATGACCTTGCCACCGTGCTTCATCTCGATGTTGAACGCATCGGTCTCAGGCATTGCTTCGGTTTCGCGCAGAGTCGCGAGAATTCCCTGAACGGCAAGAGGACCGTTTCGAGCAATGCGTGTAGCGATCTCTTTGGCCTTGTTAAGCGCTTGACCATCGGGCACGACGTGATTGACGAGGCCAAGTTCATGCGCGCGCTGAGCGGTGAGGTCGTCACCAGCAAGCAACATTTCGGCAGCGACGGCGTAGCCAATCTGACGGCGAAGTCGAACAGCCGAACCAGCCATGGGGAAGAGGCCGCGTTGCACTTCGGTCACTCCGAACACTGCACTCTCGCCCGCGACGCGAATATCGGTTCCTTGGAGAATTTCGGTACCGCCGGCACGGGCGAATCCCTCGGCCGCGAGGATCACTGGCTTGGTGGGGCGGTAGGTCTTGAGCCAGCCGCCAAGGATGACCTCAGGCTGATCCTTGAATCGCTGTAACCACTCGTTGTCGACGATGCCTTCACGCAAGCGGCCGATCTCAGCGAGGTCCATGCCCGCACAAAAGGTGTCGCCCTTGCCGGTGAGAATGGCAACGCGGAGGGAATCATCGGTATCGAGTCGAACCCAGGCGTCGTACAAGCGACAGAGAACCTCTGCGTTGGCAGCGTTCTTCTTCTCGGGACGGTTGATTGTGACGACGAGGATCGGACCCTCGGCTTCGACTAGCACCAACGGTTCAGACATTTGGGCACTCCCCCTGAGTAAATAGACCCCTGAGGTTTACTACGTCAGATCGTTGAGCGTGGCGGCGAGGGAACCTAAGGTCGGGAGCAATGGAACGCCACCCCACCCATCAGAAAATCCTTGATGAAGCCATCAGGATCATCGAGGCGAACGGTGAAGCGGGCCTTCGTGTGCACGACATCGAGGTCGCGGTGGACGTGACGCCCCCGTCGATCTACCACTTCTTCGGGAGTCGAGATGGCTTAGTAAGCGCTGCCCAGGCCGAGCGGGTCTTGAGAGGCTTTTCCCAGTTCGGAACCGTGTCGGAAGCAATCCTCGAGAAGGTCTCAAGTCGTGCCGAGCTGCGTGAAGCGATTCGCGAACTTCTCACGTTGGTGTACGAGCCGAGTAGGGCGCCGGCGCGCCTCCAGCGCATCTTTGCTTTTGGTAGCGCTGAAGGACGGCCGGATTTGGCGGCAATTATGGGAGATGCCGCGAGGGCATTTCTCCACGAGAACGCGGAACGATTCAAGGTTTTTAAGGAAAACGGCTGGACTCGACCAGACCTCGATCTTGAGGCGTTCAGCCAGTGGCTGGGGGGCCAGATCCTCGGTCGCATCTACATTGAGATCGGATGTGAACCTGCGCCAAATCCGGGGTGGGACGCGATCTCGATCGAGGCAGTCACGTTCGTGGTGTTGGGTTCGCTCTCAGATTGATGGGGCCGGTCGCACTGAGTGCTTTGCCTTCACTGCGCACACCCTTTGCAACCATGTCATGTGCAATATCGGCCCAGAGTTTGTGAAGTCGGTAGTGGGGAACGCGTGGAAAGAGATGATGGACAGCATGGTGGTCATGGCCCCGAATGAGCCATCGTGATCCCGGAAACACGGCAACGCGTGTATCGACGTAGCGACCGATCTTCGTTGCCGGATGATGGGGAAACCACGCAAATATCGTGAGGAGCCAGAGTGCCTGAAGGCGCGACGGCAGATACCAGAGCATCAATGCTTGCCATCCGTAACCGGTGAGAATCGCAAGTACGAGAAACGCGTGTGTGAAGAACCAAAAGCGCAGTTGAATAAGCCCCAACTTTTTGCTTCCCTTTTCTGCTCGCATCATGACCAACATTGCGGTCGGGAGAAGTTTGCGAGCCGCAGGGATAAATGCGAATACCGGAAGAAACGTTGCCAACATCACTTGGCCATACCAGCTCTTCAGGACGGTATGCATTGGACCCGCAGTGTGGAAGTCAGGATCTTTCAGAGGATCGTTTGTGTGCGCATGATGCCGCATATGCGACGGACGATGTGCTTTGTAGGAGAAGCCCAGTGGGATTGCACAAAGCATTCCGATGAGATCTTCGACCCACTTGCCCGATGTCGTACGACCCCAAATGTTCCCGTGGGTCGCTTCATGCATCGGCATATAGAAGGTTGACGCAATGACCGTATTGAGAATCAGGCCCAGCCAAAGGGGGATGGTTCCGTTAACTCCGAGAACGATGACACCAATCCATGCCGCAGAGAAAAGCAGAAACGTCAAGATGATCCGAGGCTCGACCTTGCCCCAATAGGGGGAAGCCTGGGTGCGTTCTTCGCGCAAAGCGAGGCGACGTTCGTCAGCGGTCATTGGGGAATCCAATCAGAATGGCAGGGTGTAGGAGTTCTCGAACTCGTCTTGAAGGACAGTTGCGATTGTCGCAGTTGTATCGACGATGAGTTCTTCGTCGAGGACGCGAGTGCGGTAGGACCAGCCTTCGGGAAGTGCGAGTCGTTCTCCGAGTGTGAGCAATGACTCTGGAGTCATCGATGGATCGACACCGATACAAAGCGCTTGCATGATGTACGCAAGACCATCGGGATTCACGAGTTCGTGAACCGTCTGACCTTCGTCCCAAAAAAAGATCACGCCGCGGTTGACCTTTGTTTCGGTGTACGGCCCAAGTTTGGGAATCTCACCAAGGTCAACGGTGGCGATGCGACGCATTGTGATTCCGTTGAAATCCCGTAGGACGGGATCGGCGACAGCGAGTTTCTGGCCAAATGCATCCAAGGTCCAGTATCGAGGTCCGTTGAGTTTTGCGCCGATGGCGCCCATTTCGTCAGCAATCGCGTTGGCGTCGAGTGTTTCCCAGAGTTCCTGGGGGCAGTCGTTGATCAACTGGGTGCCGTAGACCTCGGCTTCGAATCGGCCTTCGCGTGAATAGACGGTGAGCACCTCGCCGTAGCGGACGTTGCGCATATCGGGAACAAGTCGTTCGGGCTTTTCGGCATTCATAATGCGTCCTTAGTTTTCGGGTTGTACGTGATGATCGTTAAGCAACTCACCGCTGGTCTTCCTTTGTGAACCGGTCGATGATCTCGACGAGTTGATCGGGCGCATCTTCTTGAATGAAGTGACTGGCGCCTTCGATCTCGACGTGTTGCTGATTCGCCGCACCAGGAATTTTTCGTTGCATGCGGAGGTGGGATCCGGCTTTGTAGGAAATCTCGTCCTCGGTGCCAAACACCGTAAGGAAGGGTTTCGTCCATGTCTCGAGAAAATCCCACATGGCAAGGCACATGGGAACGCCTGGGTTATCGGGTTGCACGGGAATGAGAAACGGGAACGCGAGGGGAGAGGCCTGAAAGGTGGCGTCGGGGAATGGGGCCTCGTATGCAGCTTTTTCACCATCGGAAAGTTTTCGTGTGGTTCCGCTTTGCATGACCCCACTAATCGGAAGCTCTTCAATACTGCTGACAAACGCGAGCCAATTTTCGATCCCCTTCGTGGCGCCTTCACCCGCGGGAACGCCAGTGTTGGATGCGATCACTCGTGCGAAACGCTCGCCGTGAAATGGCAGCAAGTTGAGGCCAGTGATGCCGCCCCAGTCCTGGCAATACAACGTGATGTTGGTGAGGTCCTCGGCTTCAAGCCACTGGCCCATCCAATCAATGTGGTTGGCCAGCGAATAGTCGGCTTTGTCGGTGGGTTTGTCGGAGCGACCCATCCCAATGAGGTCGAGTGCGAGAACGCGATGACCGCGGGCAACGAGTCCGCGGATCATCTTGCGATGCAGGTAGGACCACGATGGGTTGCCGTGCAGCAGAAGCACCGGGTCGGCATCGTGCAGGCCTTCATCAATGAAATGAAATCGGAGCGCGGTGCCGTCGGCAGTGGTAATCGATCGATAGTGCGGCTCGAAGTCGTAATCCTCAAGATCAACAAATCGTTCGTCGGGGGTGCGCAGAAATTCCATGGTTCGGCCTTATGCCGTTACGACAGTGTCGACGAGATTGTCGATAAAACTCCGCAGAACAAGGATCTGAGCGTCCTCTGCGTTCTCCGCAGCGCTGATCAACGAGGCAAGCGATTCGTCGTCGTTCACACGAACAAATCGTGCTCTGTCATAGCGACGTTCGTCTCCGATGATGACGCCTTCAACATCAAAGAGTGCGACTTGCGTGACCCCTTGGACAGCAGCGAACGCGTCGTCGGCTCCTTTGTCGATCAGGAGGACGAGATCCCCCTCGGTGCTAGCGGACGCATCGTGAGTGTTGGGTAGGCAGGAAAGGATGATGGTGAAGTCCATGCCGGCCTTCTTGTGGACGTGGGCTTCTTTGAAGTCTTTGCGCTCTTGCATTGCGAAGAATGAGGCGCGCGTGGGGTATCGAACAATGCCAACTCGGTCCCATAGCGGAGTTCCGAGAGGTTGCACTTTCACGTCGCCGAGGTAGGCGACAGCTGCTCCGACAGCGGCAAGAGGTCCAACTGGTGAGTACGCGTCGTCGGCGGCTTTACCGGAAACTCCTTCGCGTCCGTCGTCATAGTTTGCAACCTCGACGTACTTCATGAGATTGAGTGCCCAAAAACTTCCGTCGTCTTCCGGCTTCATGTGAAGCCATGCGCCGACGAGTTCGACGTTGATGGTTCCATACGGGTGTTCAAGTTGCTCGGCCATAACTGGTCCTCTCTGGAGGGAGTGAGTTCTTTGCGAAACGGGTTATGAAGCGATGTTCAGTAGTGCCTTGATTGATCCAATGAGAAGTTCTCGGGTTTCATCGAGAGAAAGTTGGAGATCGACATGGAAGCGGTCGAGTGCATCGAGTTGCGTAAGCGCATCGATTGCATTCAGTGATTTGTTCCGTTGCGAAGAAGTCATGCGGTCGAACTCCTGGCGGAAGTTGACTTCGATCTGCTCTCGGAAGACTGATTTCCTGAACTGGATCTGCTCGCTAATGACAGGGTCGCTCGATGCTTTGATCGCCATGGCGCGAGCGGTTGCACCGATGGCGTCGTACACCCTGAGGCGGGAGTCGACTAGGCGGGAGAGGCGCGAATCGAGATCTCCCTTCCCGATGTTCTCAATGTGGAACAGGGGGAGAATCTTCAACTGCTTGTGAGCGATGATCGCTCGAACGAGTTCATCTCGATCTTCGAAATAGCGGTAGACCGAACGCGTTGAGACACCTGCTCGCAGAGCGATCTGCTCTGGTGTTGGTTCGAGGTTCTCTTCTTCAAACAGGTCGAGTGCGGCTTCGAGTACGGCGGTTCGGCCGCGGTCTCGGCGGGCAGTGCGCCCATCAACTGACAACGTGTTCGTAGTTTCGGGGAGAAGAGGAGTGTTCATTTTGCTTCTTCGTTAGTGAGTGAACAGATATAGCCAAGCTTCGGGTCGGGCTGACCGCTACGAAGTATTTCGTAGACGTCGAGGACTTTTTCGTTTCCGACGGCCTGAGAAAATTCCAGCCATGTGTCGCACCATTCCGAGTAGTTCTTCCAAGCGCTCCCAATGCGCTGGTCGAGCCCGTCGCGCCCCCACTCCTTCGTGCGCTTCGAGATCTGCGTCGGCGCAAAGAGAAACTCTGGTGTAGGCGCAGGTAGTGCACTGGTGTTGGTCGCCTTGTGGTCCCAGTTCGTATTGCCAACCACCATGGAGTGGCCAAGGAATCCGTCAAGGTGGGTATGCACGTCCCGGAGGAGATCTTGATTGCCGGCGATGTCGACATAGACCGCAGAAACGGGAGCGATGGAGTCGACGGCGTCGTAGGTGACTACTTCTGAATACACGTCGAGCGATTCAACGAACGCCCGATTGCCCGCGGAGGTGAGGCCGACTGTCTTCAGTTCACGTTGTTTTGCTAACTGGGCGAACCCAATTGCGGTTTTACTTGAAGCGCTTGAGACCACTGCTTGCGTCGCACCGAAGTCTTCGTTGTCGAGAAGAAAGTCATCGATAACGAAACTGGTGAAGAACAGCGGATACAGCACCATTTGCTGTGGTTCGCGGTTTGCGTCATAGACGGGGTCTGTCGAACAGCGCTGATAGCGGTTGTACGCACCGGCGAGTCCGACCCGATGCGCAGCTACATCGTTCACACCTCGCTCGTCGACTTTGCCGGGGGTAATGATCGTTTCAGAACTCATCGGAAGAAAGCCGAAAAGTCGCTCGCCAACAGAGAGATCATTGCTTGCACTCTCGACGACTTCAGCAAAACCCCAAGTGGGGATGCGGCCCCAGCCTGAATCGCTAGCGGGGAAGACATCCCAGTAGCGCAGCATGTCGCCGAAGACGCCGTAGGTGATGTTGTTCGTGGTCAGAGCGAAATGATCGATGCGAAGTCGACACTGACCTTGAGAGAGTTGTTCGTGAGCGTCGGCTACGAAGCGAGTAGAGGAGAGATCGGTTCGATTGGTCTCAAGAGTCATCGGCCGCACTTTCAGCGAGTGGTAAGGCTTTCTTACTGACTCCCTCTGGTTCTGTCAATCTTCTTGACAGAATTCCTCGGCGTTACGCTCTCTAAATGACTCAAGCGTCGACTCCGATTCCATTCGACGCCGAAGATCCCAAGAATCCAGTGATCGTCGATGGCGAGGTCACCTGGACCTTCGATGCCGACTTCCTCACCTCGAATTGGACCTGCATTTGGGGTCGAGGTTGTCTGGGCATTCACGACGATCCTTCCGAAGAGCTGCAACAAGGCTGTTGTTCCGTTGGCGCTGAACTCGACGGCGAAGATGAGTCTCGGATGATCAGCGCCATGGCAGCGATGATTGATCCGACGCTGTTTCAATTTCACGAGGTGGCGGTCGAAGGCGGAGTGTTCGCCAATGAAAAAGCGACGAATACGCGTGTGGTTGATGGCGCCTGCATCTTTTTGAATCGACCAGGGTTTGATGGTGGCGCCGGTTGTGCATTGCACCTAGCTGCAGTTGACGCGGGCGAATCTCCGGTGGAATGGAAGCCGTCAGTGTGCTGGCAGTTGCCGATCAAGGTTGATTGGGTTGAAAACTCAGCCACGACCGAAACCGCAACCCTTCGCCGATGGTCTCGGGCTGATTGGGGAGATGACGGCGCGACGATGGCCTGGTGTTGCACTGAAGGTGATCAGGCCTACGTGGGCGATCGACCGGTAATCGAGTCGTTGGCAGAGGAACTGATTGAACTCGTAGGCAACGAAGTCTTTGTTGAACTCAAACGCCGCCTCTAAACGCTGGTGTGGTTGCAGGTGGTCTTGTGATGGACGGGTTTTTTCTCCGCGTCTCCTTTGAATTCGTACGGGCAAGGTTGCTCCGCCAGCGGGCTACCCCGCTGGCTCCTTCAATGCGCTGAATCAATTCATGACGAACTAAGACATCTTCGGCGTAACGAGACACTGAGAGTCATGGGTGCTTGAATGCGCCCATGACTTCTGTGGCTGACGAACTTCGAACGACGTACAACAGCGGGCGCACACGGCCGTTGGCCTGGCGTAAACATCAACTTGAGCAGATGGTGAAGATGCTCGAGGAGAACGAATCGGCGTTCCTCGACGCGCTTGCTGTCGATTTAGGTAAGCCGCGTGTTGAAGGGTTCATCACTGACATTGCATTCGTGACGAGCGAAGTGAAGTCGATGATTAAGAACCTCAGGAAATGGAATAAACCGGAACGAGTTAGCACTCCCATCGTTGCGATGCCGGGAAAGTCGCGTTTGGTCCCTGAACCGGTTGGCGTTGTTCTCGTCATCGCCCCATGGAATTATCCGATCCATCTCCTACTGGTCCCAGTCGCTGGTGCGATTGCTGCCGGCAACGCAGTAGTGATGAAGCCCTCTGAAGTCACGGTGACCATTTCTGCCCTTTTGGCAACGTTGGTGCCCGAGTATCTCGATTCCTCGGCAATCGCACTTGTCGAAGGTGGAGTCGCTGAAACCACCGATCTTCTTGAACAACATTTCGATCACATCTTCTATACGGGTAATGGAACTGTTGGTCGAGTTGTGATGGCAGCCGCAGTGAAGAACCTCACTCCAGTCACGCTTGAACTCGGTGGGAAGAGCCCGGTGATCGTCGATGCATCTGCAAACCTCCGAGTCGCTGCGCGTCGAGTTGCCTGGGGTAAGTGGCTAAACGCGGGACAAACCTGTATCGCTCCGGACTATGTGATGGTGGATGCATCGGTGCGCGACGGTTTCGTGGACGAGCTCAGCAAAGCGATCACCGAATTTTTTGGGTCTGAACCAAAAGAGAGTGAGAGCTACGGGCGGATCGTTTCGCCACATCACTTCGCCCGTGTTTCGGCGCTTATGGAAGGCGGAACTGCAGTCATCGGGGGCGAGACCGACTCGTCGGAGCGTTATATCGCTCCAACGGTTCTTCTCGATGTCGATCCATCCTCGCAAATTATGAAGGAAGAAATCTTCGGTCCGCTGCTTCCGATTATCGATATTTCGTCAACCGATGAAGCGATCGATCACATCAATGCGAACCCGCATCCACTTGCGCTCTATGTCTTTACTGGTGAGAAGCGAGTTGCTGCCGATGTCGTCAATCGAACTACTGCTGGCGGGGTCACTGTTAACGGAACCATCATGCATTTCTCGAATCCGAACCTTCCGTTTGGCGGAATCGGCGAAAGCGGAATGGGCGGCTACCACGGAAAGTCCGGTGTGCGTTTGTTTCAACATTTGAAGCCGATTTTGACCCGCAGCACGAAGATGGACCCATCGATCGCCTATCCGCCCTACACCGATCGAAAAGCGAAGATTTTCCGCAAAGTTCTCTGAATCAGCTCAATCGGAGACTCTTCACACTCACAGAAGTATCAGTTGAAGTCCGGGATTCAGTTCCACTTTCAACTTTTCCGACGCTTTCGATAGCGGATGAGTACCCTGAAAGCAGAAACCCGCTTCTTGTGGGGACTGCGTTTTTGACAATTGATTGTTGTCTTCTTTGAAACGTTCTCTTCGTGTCCTTGAGGCTTTATGAAGGGATTGTCATGTTTGCGTCTTCCTCCTCTGAGGCTCTAGATGGCGTTAGCCATGTCCCAGTTCGCCCGGTCGCTGTCGTGTATTGCGAAGGAAACTTCGGAAAGATTGATGGCAAGACAGCGAACGGCCTTGTCCGCCAGAGCGAAACCTATGTGATCGCTTCAGTAATCGACAGCACGTGTCGCGGACTCGATGCCGGGATGGTTCTCGATGGAGTGCCGAATGGCGTTCGTGTCGTCGGCGATCTTGACGCAGCGCTTGCGCATGGGCACGGCAACCCTGAGATTTTCATTGTCGGTGTGGCCCCAACAAGCGGCCTTCTTTCTGATGAAGAGCGCAACGTGATTCTTCAAGCGATTGCTCGCGGTCTTCATATCGTGAGCGGGCTCCATGAATTCCTCACTCAAGACCCAGAGTTCGTCGCGGCCGCGCATGCTTTCGGCGTGCTCATCACTGATGTGCGTATGCCTCGGGCGAAGAAAGACCTCCGAATGTTCACCGGTCGCATCCGAGATGTCACTTGCCCCAGGATTGCTGTACTTGGCACAGACGGTGCGATTGGAAAGCGAACAACAGCGACGATCCTGACGAAGGCCCTGAATGATCATGGAATTCATGCGGTCATGGTGAGCACTGGCCAGACAGGACTCATTCAAGGAGCTCGCTATGGCGTGGCTCTCGACGCCGTGCCTGCGCAGTTTGTTACTGGCGAGTTAGAAGGTGCTGTCCTCGAAGCATTCGACAGTGAGGATCCCGATGTGATCATCGTTGAAGGGCAGGGCGCCCTTAGTCATCCCACGTACTTGAGTTCCACAGCAATCCTCAGGGGGAGTCAACCTCAAGGCGTAGTCCTCCAACACGCGCCAACGAGGAAGTGCGCCAGCGACTTTCCGGATTTTCCGATGCCGACCGCTGCGAGTGAAATCAAACTTATTGAACTCTTCGCGAAAACAAAAGTGATTGGATTGACGATCAATCACGAACTCATGACCGATGACGATGTCGTGGCGGCAATTGCACTCTACGAATTAGAGCTGGGTATCCCGGTGACTGATGCGTTGTGGCGATCGGGAGATCGCCTTGTCGAAATGGTTCTTGCCTCATTCCCTTCGCTTCATCCGGGCGCACCAATTGATGTCCATTGAGTGGCCTGAGGATTGAAATTGATCTTTCCAAGATCGCCTCGAATGCCGCGCGCCTCGTGGAACTCACTGCCGGAAAGGGAGTTCAAGTAACGGCAGTGACGAAGGCATTCGGTGGTCGGCCCGATATTGCGAGAGCACTTGTCGGGGCTGGTGTCGCTGCACTTGGTGACTCCCGAATAGGGAATCTTGAAAGGATGCGAACCGACTGCGTTCAATCGCCAACAGTTTTGATTCGTTCGCCGATGCCGAGTCAGGCCCAGCGAGTCGTTCGAGCAGCTGATCTTTCGCTCAATACTGAAATTGAAACGATCGAGTTGCTCTCAAAGTTTGCCGTAGAACTTGATGTTCACCATCGCATTGTTCTCATGGTCGAACTTGGCGATCTACGCGAGGGATTCATGCCCGAGGAAGTGGGTGAGGCGCTCAAACGAGTGCTTGATCTTCCGCACCTTCACTTTGCCGGCATAGGCACAAATCTGGCTTGCCGAAGCGGGGTTATTCCCGATGGCGCCAATATGGGTGAACTGTCGCGTCTTGCCGATCGCCTTGAGTCTGATCATTCCGTCAGCGTCGATGTTGTCTCGGGCGGAAACTCCGCAAATATTGATTGGCTAACAAGTGGAAGCCCGATTGGGCGTATAAATGACCTACGCCTTGGCGAGTCGATACTTTTAGGCCAAGAACCGCTGCATCGGCGACCCCTCGATGGACTGCACCCTGATTCCTTTGTTCTGATTGGTGAAGTCATTGAATCGCGGCGCAAGCCAACGAAACCATGGGGTCAATCCGCGCAATCGGCGTTTCCGCGTTCGACCTCTCCCACTGAGAGTTCGGGGGCTTGGCAAACAATCGTCGCCATCGGGCGGCAAGACACCGACCCGGATGGTCTTTTGATGCCAGACGGAGTCACCTATCGCGGTGCGAGTAGCGACCATCTCGTACTTGGCACGCAGGAGCGGTACCGCCCTGGGGTCGAAATGCGGTTCATTCCTGATTACAGCGCACTCGTGCGATCAATGACGTGTCCCAATGTTCGTCAAGTTCGCTGCAGCTGATACCAGCACCGGGTTCTGACGTGTTCAACTCTGAGTCTCTAGAGTTCGATTCCTATGGAGCGCAAGAGGTTCTCGGATAATGCCTGACTGGACTGCGACCGCCAAGCGGAATTCTCGTTCAGTGCAGACCACGATCGGTTGGATTTTCTGGGATCCGGGTGCAGTGCGCCGCTTCGAGGCACTGGGTCTCCCCGGACCTGTCGGTTATATCGCCTCTCGATGTGCACCTCTTGCCCCGATAGGAGCGGAAGCGGTGACTGCGGCGTTTGGTTCGATTCGGCCGCAGGCAATTTCATTCACGTTTGAATTGGTGGCAGCAACTACTGACTTCGACACCGTCTGGCGGGCTCGCAACGAAGCGATCGTCGAGGGTCTGCATGAGTTCGCTCCAGCGATTGTCCCCGCTCTTGAGGAACTCGGGCCAACGCTTTGGTCGGTTGTCGAACAACTACCCACTGCGGGGCGCGTGTTCTTCGCTTCTCATTTGCGAATTGAGCGACCAACAAATCCGTTGCTGTCGGGATGGCATGCAGTGAATTGTCTGAGAGAGTGGCGTGGCGATACGCATTGGGCCGTCGTTGCTGCCGCGGGGCTGACTGGAATCGAAGCATCGATTCTCCACAATGCTTGGCTGGGTTACGAAGATGGTTGGCTACCGACATCACGGGGGAGTAGCCCCGATGAAATTCAGATTGGTTGGGAACTCTTAGCGGCGCGAGGTCTGGTTCGAGACGGGAAAGTGACCGACGAGGCATTGCGACTGCGGCAATGCATTGAAGATGACACGGATCGATTGACCACGCTCCCATGGGAGCTTTTGGGCGAATCGGCGTCGTTGCAGTTTGCCGAACGATTTGAGCCCCCGTGTGAACGGTTGCTCAAGCGTGTCGATGAAACCGCTGGTCCCAACTATCAGCCGGCGTCACGAATTCGTTATTCGTGAGAGGAGGAGTTCCGGCGCACCCTCTTCACGACCCAGATGACGAGAAAGATCAGCAGTGCTAGGAAGACGACGATCACAAAGATGATGAGTGCGACTGCCCAGCCGATCAATTCCTTACTTTGGGTCGGGGTCAGATTTCTTTGAATGTCGGTGGTTGACGAGATACGAAGGTTCGTGAGCGATGCCGACGCGCTTGGGGAAGCAGCAGACCCACTGATTGGACCCTCCGCAACAAGAGAAAGGGTATGCGTGCCTGATCCGATGTCGTAAAGGATCAGGAAACTTCCGTCAGATCCGGTTCCTTCAGTAGGAGGCGCGAAGGTTGAGCGCAGCCGTCCGTCGATGAAGAGATGGAAGGTGTCTGTTGGTGCGCCAGCGATTCTTGTATCAAAGGTCAACCACATCGAATCCTTGTCGGTTGTGAAAACCATGTTCGAAACGGCGCCTTGAGTCGCTGAGACCGAGGGGCCAGAGGCTTGGTCGGCGATCGCAGTTGAGAGATAGGTCACTGACGAGTTGTAGGTCGGCGACGGAGCGACTCCTTGGGCGACGAGCACCAGTTCCTCGGAGGGGTCGGAAGAGGTTTGGTTCCACGTCGTTGCCAGCGCAGAGACGTTGGCGCCAACCAAGGGGGACCACCACAGACCGACTCCCGAGCTCTTTGTAGAAGCAGAGTTTGCGTACCACCCGATGGGGTATTGATGTTTGTCGACTCCGGGGTCAGAGGAGGGTGGTTTCAGATGAACGTCAACAACCTGACCGAGTCCGGGGTAGCCGGCGTAGGGCTCGCCTACGAGTGAGATGTAGTTGTCGACGAAGGTCTGATTTGGGCCTCGACCGATATCGAGTCGCGTGAGCTTGTACCGAAGGTCATTCTTCGCCCCGCCGATACGGGTCAGGTTCACCTCGGGTGAATCGAACAATGTGAGCTGTCGAGGGGGAGTTGCGAGCGCCAACGCTGCGGTCGTTGCGACATTCGCGCCGAAACTGTGACCGATGAGGTGGATCTTGCCTCCGTTCGTTGAGAATCCGGAACGAAGTGATTGATTGATCACGGTTGCCATCCGATGACCGTTCACCTCGGTCGCGCGTTCGGGGGCGTAAGCCGCAAGCGCACTCATATCGGTCGAACTCTGGTCAACCCAGCTGTACATCAGGACCGTTGCAGCGGGATCGGCCGCTTGAAGCGAAGTGGCGAGGTTTGCAAACAACGAGATGGAGGGTTGTCCGGACTTGGGATCAACCAATGCGGGATTCCACATCGTCACCAGGTCAGCCGATGTCGCTTGCGCGGCCTCGTAGGTCGCGAGCAGTCCAGCGGCCCAACCGTGTGTCATCACGACGACATTGCCTGCAGCGATTGATTCGGGAGCTACTGGCGTGAACGTGGTGCCAGTCCATTTCCCTAAACGTTGTGCGAGTGGGAATGGACTGACGTTCGTTTGTTCTGCTGTGGGGACGTCAGCTGGCGCGGGAAAGGCAGAAAGGGGGGTCGGTACCGATGAGTTGAGCACCGAACATCCGGTGGTGACGAGTGCGCACATGAGAAGAGCGATCGCGAACGCTCGAGAAGTGCGACGTCGAAAGCGAGTTGGTGTTGAACCGTGAAGTGTGTGGGTAGTGATCACAATTCGCCGAGGCTAACGGTATTGCCAATGAGTTAGCTCGCTACTCGGATGCAAGTGCGGGCAGGGAAACGCAGGTTCCGAGCAGGGAAAAGGTGTACTACTGACATTGTGTAGGGTCTCTACTAATGAAGCCCTCGACCGCTCTCATCCGCGAACTGGCAGAACTTGCCCCGCTCTTTGATCGGCTCCGAGCCGATGGATTGCGCCGGCGAAATCTGACCTTGCCGCGTCGTCGACTTCTGATGTTCCTTCACGAATGCGGTCGTCTGCGTTCGAGCGAGTTGGCCCAGCGGCTTGCGGTCACGCCCCGCGCGGTAACCGCGCTGGTCGACGGGTTAGTCGATTCCGGTTATGTGGAGCGTCGACCTGATTCCTCTGATCGTCGGGCGACGTTTGTGGAACTCACCGACTCTGGAATCGAGATCTGCAGTGACATGGAGAAATCCTTTGACAGTTTTGCAGCGCAATTGTTTGCGGGAATTAGTCCTGGTGACGTCGAAGCTGCAGTGAAAACGATTGCGGTCATCCGTAAGAACTTCGAGCAGATGCTCGCTCCATGACTGCCGCCCGGAACGCACAAATAGGAAACGGAAGAACGAAGTACATGCCGAGTCGTTGGACGCCTGAAAAAATTCACCAGCGGCGCTGGTTCACGCTCATTGCTATCTGCATCGCTGTGACGATTACGTCCATCGATAACACGATTATGAACGTGGGTCTCCCATCGATCGTGCGGGAGGTGGGCGCGTCGCAGGCGCAGCTTCAATGGCTGATTGACTCCTACACCATCGTGTTCGCATGTTTACTCCTCACAATGGGAGCGATCGGCGACAAGTGGGGCCGTCATCGCACATTGATGATCGGGCTCGTGATTTTCGGTGGATTCTCGGCGTTCGCAAGCCAAGCCGATAGCGCGGACGCACTCATTTTCGCCCGCGGTTTGATGGGCATCGGCGGCGCTCTCATCCTTCCGGCGACCTTGGCGATTCTCAGCAACACCTTCGAAGGCAAAGAGCGATCGAAAGCAATCGGAATTTGGGCGGCAGTTGCGGGCATCGGAGTCGCTGCGGGCCCACTATTTGGTGGATTTCTTCTCGATCATTTTTGGTGGGGATCAATCTTCCTCATCAACGTCCCGATCTGCGTCATTGCCGTAGGCATGGGTTGGTTTCTTGTTCCGCCTTCGAAGAGTTCTGATGAAGGCCATCGACTCGATCCCATTGGTGCCCTGCTCTCGATCGTGGCACTTGTTGGTTTGTTGTTCGGAATCATCGAGATCCCGGAAAAAGGATTATCAAGTCCTGAAGTGCTCGTCGCTGTCGGCTCTGGCTTGCTCTTTCTTGCGGTCTTCACCTGGTGGGAACTTCGAATTGATCACCCCATGCTTGATCTCAACTTCTTTCGAAACCCTCGCTTCAGTGCAGCGAGCATGACAATCACAATCAATTACTTCGTAATGTTCGGCTCGACATTCTTGATCGTGCAGTACTTCCAATTCGTTCTTGGATACTCACCGCTAAAAGCTGGCGTTATGACAGCACCAGTTGCGATTGGACTCATGGTGACGAGTCCGCAAACCCATAAATATGTCGCCCGATGGGGAACGACAAAGGTGATCATTCTTGGACTGCTGATTTGCTCGGGCGTGATGTTCTGTTATGGCATTGAAACGATCATTGCGTCGGATGTCGGCGGTGTCGTGGTGCGCGCAATCTTTGGCGTGGGACTCGCTCTCACTGCGACGCCGGCGACCGAATCCATCATGGGGGCACTTCCTCGTGATCGTGCCGGTGTTGGGTCAGCGGTGAACGACACCACTCGTCAGATCGGTGGTGCTCTCGGTGTCGCCGTCATCGGAAGCTTGTTCGCGTGGCGCTATCAGGCATCGTTGTCGGATCTTTCGGGACTTCCAGCGGATGTGGCTTCGGCTGCGCAGAACTCGATCGGAAAGGCCATACAAGTCGCAAGTACATTGCCCTCCGAGGAAGCCACTTCGCTCCTCGAAAATGCAAAGCAGGCCTACGTCTCAGGAATGAGGGTGGGCGTCTGGACCTGCGCACTGATTCTGCTTGGCGCTGCGGTTCTAACGGCCAAATTTCTGCCGTCGACTCCGGGTACACCCGACGACGACGTGGAACTTCGGGATCAAGAGATCGAAGCGGTGTCACTCGATGACGGAATCATCTGATTCCAGTCTGCATGTTGTCCCGGTTATCGTTCCTCGACCGCAACCCGAGGGGGATCAATGGCAAAGCGCGTGATGATCGCAACAATGAAGGCAAATCCTGGACAGCGCGACGAACTGCTGGCGCAGTTTGGTGACATGTTCGCTGTTGCCAACGCCGAAGCTGGTACCGAGATCTACACGCTCGTCGCTGGTGACGATGCTGACACCATCTACATGATCGAGCAGTACGCCGATCAGGCTGCGATGGATGCGCACATGGGAAGCGAAACTCTCGCAGCGCTGTACCCAAAGATTGGCCCGTTTATGGCCGACGGTGGTGCCGTGATGGGGTCAGTTCATTCCGAACTTGACTGAGAGTTTCTTCAGCCTGGATCGAGAAGGCTGCTGAGGTCGGGCGGCACATCGATCGCTAGTTGCTGTAACCATTCGAGCGGAATGACTTCGAGAGTTTTCTGATTGGTTGAAGCAAGAACAACCGGCGCAGCGCAGCTGTCGTTGAAGGCGATGGCCCAGTTGCGCGCGGTGACGCACCAGCGATCGCCAGGTACGAGACCAGGGAATCGGTACTGCGGCATCGGCGTAATGAGGTCATTGCCGATTGATCGTTGGTGTTCGAGAAACTCGGGGGTCATGACCGCGCAAATGGTGTGCAGTCCGATGTCCTCGGGACCGGTGGTGCAGCAACCGTCTCGAAGGAATCCGGTCATGGGGTCAGTGCCGCATGGTTCAAGCGTTTCACCAAGGACATTGCGGTCGGCGTTATCGGGGTGCATTACTTGTTCTCCGCTTTCCAGCCCTGAGTCATGATGAAAATTCCTTCAGCGCGTGCGGTGACTTCGCCGTCGATCGAGATTGTCCCGAGCGTGAAGACCTTGCGGCCCTCGACCCGGTCGACCCAACTTTCAAGCTGGAGTTCGCGCTCAATCCAGGTTGGGCGTTCGTAGCGGATCGACAAGGTTCCAGTGAACCCGCCGAGTCCGTTGCAGACGTTGGTGGCGCCGAGCAATTCATCGAACAACAAGGCGATGATTCCGCCGTGGACCATTCCGGGTGGCCCGTTGTATTGCGCACCGAGAAATGCTCGACCCGTCGTGCGGCCATCAACAACGTTGAGATCAATATCGGCCGAAAGTGGATTGAGAGGTCCGATGATGGGGCTCCACGGGAAGAACACACGTGGCTTGTTGGCCTGAGCCCCTATTGGTCCTTGGTCGCCCAAACGGCCCTGCATGGGAAGGCCGTCGACGCGATGTGGTTCGAGTAACGCAGTGGCTTCAGCAATGAGAGCGGCAGCGCGCTCGAGTGATGAAGTCGGTGCGTTTGCGCGACGAAGTGACGTAATGAGTGCGCGCGTAGAGGCGGCCACAGTTTCGGTGGCCGCCTCGTCCTGAAGTGTCCAACCCGCAGTGAATGGAGCGGGTTCTTCATTGGTCATGCGTTGTAACCGAATCCTTCAGTTGTTGCGCTTGAGCCGGGAAGGCCGGGTTCAAGACGTCCGGTCAGCCAGCCTCCGTCAACGACAAGTTCCGTGCCTGTGATGTAGCTGGCTTCCGCACTAGCAAGGAATGCGACTGCCGCGGCAATCTCGTTCGGATAGCCGATGCGCTGAATCGCTTGTTGCTGATACGGCATCGTTTCGAGGATTGGATCGTTGATTGGATTTCCCATGACGGTATTGACGCCACCGGGGTGCACCGAGTTCACACGAATTCCAAACCGACCCCACTCCATGGCCGCGGTTTTTGTCATGCCGCGAATGGCAAACTTTGATGCGGAGTAGGAGATCAGTCCGTTTTTCGAAGCGATTCCATCGATTGATGAAATGTTCACGATGGAACCGCCGCCGGATTCTTTCAAAAGTGGCTGAGCGGTCTTCATGCCCAAGAAGCAACCAACTTGATTCACGTTGATCACTGTCATGTAGGCCTCAAGTGAGGTGTCCTCAATTGCTGATGGCCAAATAATTGCGGCGTTGTTTACGAGGGCATCAAGGCGGCCACCGAATGTTTTGGTCGCAGTAATTGCCGCTTGCCATTCGGCTTCGTTGCTGACGTCGAGGTGGACATAAAGAGCGTTTGCTCCGATGTCGGCGGCGACAGCCTGACCCTCAGTATCCAGCACGTCGGCCAGAATGACCTTGGCTCCTTCGCTGGCGAACAGCCGAGCTTCGGCCTCGCCCTGCCCGCGTGCTGCTCCGGTAACGATGACTACCTTGCCGTCGAATCGACCCATGATTCCCCCTGATCCTCGGCTCCTCGGATGGGAGCGCCGGTAGGAGTGTAGGGAATCGCAGGCCCGAGCCGCCGATCGAAGGTCGGTGGTTGGTCTGGAGCTGCGCTGTCTGTTCTACTTTGGGAACTACATCTGTTTCCAAGGAGTCCCGTGAAGATTCGCCGTACTGTCATCGCCACCGCAGCAGCAGTGGCCCTGTTCCTTTCTATCGCCGCATGTTCGAGTGATTCATCCTCCAGCAGCACGACCTCAACAACGGTCTCAAGCGGCGATCAGATCACCGATACCGCATGTCCATTCACCGGAACTATTGAGACCAGTTCGGGTGGCAATGCCGGAACGCCGTCAGCTTTAGGTTCGATTACCACGTCGAAGGAAGGATGTGTCGACAACATCCAACTGAAATTGGGTAGTGCGACGGGTGCTTGGACCGCTGCATACGCAACGGGACCAGTGGTTGATGCTTCGGGTGCAACTGTTGCAACGCAGGGTGCTGCGACGCTCGTCATCACCCTTGCTGAAGGAACCTGGACCGGGACCCCTGCCGCTCCCACGACTGTGCTTCCGCTTCAACTCGATTATGTGGAGTCGATCAACGTGGTCGCCGGTGCGAACGGGTCCCTCCTTGTTGCCTTTGGGCTTTCCACAAAAAAGCCTTACCAGGCGAGCGATTCGCAAAATCCGGCCTATATCTCACTCGGTATTGGCTGAGAACTTCACCAATCCGTTGCGTTACGACAGATTTTCTTCGTGCCCGGCCACGGTGCCGGGCACGAGCGCGTAAAGTCACCTAGCGCCGTTCTAAATTTTCTACAGGCCGAACGAATTCATTGACCAAGGAGCCACTATGGGTACGGATCAGATCTTCACTGCATCGGTCGTCATCACGATGAACGAAGCGGCTCCGCGCGCAACGGCGGTCGCGGTACAAGCAGACGGAACGATTGCAGCAGTTGGCGACGTTGATGTGTGCAAGAAGGCTCTACCCGATGCCACGGTGGTCAACCTCGGCGATACGGCTCTGCTGCCTGGATTTGTTGAGTCGCATTCACATCCAGTGCTGAGCGGCATCATGACCCAATCTCCGGCCTACTGGATCGCTCCGTATGTGGGATATCCAAAGTGGAGCGATGTCACAGATCTCTTCTCGAAACTGCAGAAGGAACAACCCGCTGGTCAGATGTTGCTGTTCAACGGTCTTGACCGCCTACTGCATGGTTGCGAAGCCCCCAACGCCAAAGCGCTTGATGCGTTCTTTCCTGATCGACCTGTCGTTGTCGCTGATAACTCCGGTCACGCGGTGTATTTGAATACGGCTGCGATCAAGAAGTTGGGTTGGGACACCAAGCCGCCGGCCGACCCGGTTGGCGGTTCCTTCGGGCGTAACCCCGATGGTTCCCTCAATGGAATTGCCTACGAGCTCCCTGCCGTAATGGCAGCAGCGATGCCGTTGATGGGTGAAGTCGTAAAAAATCCGCTGGCATCTGCAGCGCAGTGGTATTCGTTGATGGCGGGAAATGGCATTACCTCAACTTCGGAAATGACATTCGACGACACTCTGAAGCCAGCGTTTGAGGCGTTGGCGGGTATCTCCAATTGTCCGTTACGCGTTTCGCTGTATCACGTATCGACTGACACGGCCTGTGGCGAGCAGTTTGAATCAAAGGTTCCAGCGTCGATGCTTACCAAGAAGGGCATCAAGTTGTGGGCCGATGGTTCGCCATGGGTTGGAAACGTCGCACTCACGTTCCCGTATCTCGATACACCGGCGACGAAAGCGGCTGGGATCAAACCGGGAACACCGGGTATCGAGGTCATGAACTACACGCGTGCGCAGCTCGACGTCATCCTCAGTCAGTACGCGCCGCAGGGCTGGCAGATGGCCTTCCATGTGAATGGCGATGCTGCGCTCGACGTTGTGCTCGACGCGTATGAAGCAGCCCTAACGAAGTTCAATCTTCTCGGTACCGATCATCGCTGGCGCATCGAGCATCTCGGCGCTGCTCGCACCGACCAGTTCGCGCGTGCCGCAAAGCTGGGCGTCTATGCGTCGATGGGTCCGTTCCAGTTCCAGTATTGGGGCGACCTTCTCGACGGTCAGATGTTCGATCACGAGCATGGTGCGTCTTGGTGTCGCGTGAAGGATGCAACCGATGCAGGACTTCGTCCCTCGTACCACAACGATGGTTCGGTTACGCCGCCATCACCGCTTGGCAACATCAAGACCTGTGTGACTCGAACAACCAACTCAGGCGTTGAGCGCGGTCCCGATCAAAAGGTCACGCTCGACCAGGCGCTTCGCGCAGAAACGATTGATGCAGCATTCATCCTTGGCCGAGAGCACGAGATCGGCTCGATTGAGGTTGGAAAGTTCGCCGATTTTGTGCAGTTGTCGGTTGATCCTTACACGGTCGACCCTATGGATCTCAGCGACGGAATCTCTGTGCTCGGCACTTGGTTGTCGGGAGAGAAGATCGATCTTTTAGCGTTTGAGAAAGCTGCTGGCGTGATCGATCCGACACCACATATGCATCTTGCGACAATTCCACGTAAGTGCTGCTGATGTCGCTAGCGCTCGTTAGTGCAGTGTGAAAGCCAAAACCACAGCGCACACAATTCCGTAGCTTCCGACAACGCCTCGTAGAACCGATGGCCTGAGACCACGCGCAACGCGAGCACCGAGCCATCCGCCGATGAGCGAAAGCGGCGCCATCAGTAAGACGGTCCACCACTGCACGGGGCCCCACAATGCAAAGATCACAACGGCGGCGATGTTGATTGCAAATTGCAAAACGCTCTTCAGTGCGTTCAGTTTCTGAAGGTGATCACTCAAAGTGATTCCCAACACGGCGAGGAGGATTATCCCAAGGACTCCTCCGAAATAGCCGCCATAAATGGCCGCAATGAAAACCCCGATCGTCGTTGCAAGTTCGTGATCGTTTTTGGTGGACTCGCCGGGTTCGGTTTGGGCAGACGAGAACCGGCGCTGAATGACAGGTTGTAGAAGGAGCGCGAGGGCAGCGATCAAGACGAGCATTGGTACAAGGAACTTGAAGATGCGTTCGGAAGTCGTGAGGAGCAAGACGGCGCCGACCACCGATCCAGCGAAGGCAAACGGGAGCAACCTGCCGATACGGGCTTGTTGTCCCTCGAGTTCGTTTCGGTAGCCGGCGATGCCGCCTACATACCCGGGTACAAGCGCCACGGTGTTGGTGACATTGGCGGTGACGGGGCTAAAGCCGGCCGCAATGAGTGCCGGAAAGGTGAGAAGAGTCCCGCCTCCGGCGACCGCGTTGATGCCGCCGGCAAGAAGAGCGGAAACGGCGAGGAGGATGATGCCGCCGGCGCTCAGATTGTCCATGGATCTTGATCGTACGGGGCGCGCGAGCACCGGTGGTGTGGTGGACTTGGATTTCCTGAGTTCGTGGGGGAATTGAATGGCGATCGTCGAAACAACAATGGCCGGCGACGGTGTCGCTCGGGTGACACTGAACGATCCCGATCGTTACAACGCACTCACGCCAGCGCTTATCGACGGACTTGCTGACGCTTTTGCAGCAATCCGCCGAGATCGCGACGTGCGTGTCGTGGTCCTGGACGGAAATGGTCGTGGTTTCTGCGCTGGTGCCGACATGAGCGGAACTGGTGGTGTTCCCGATCGTTCGCGCGGTCGTGGGCCGGTCGGATTTGTCCATGAGATGCAAGAACATCTCATGGAAGTCGTTTTGGCGATCCATGAAACACCGCAGCCGGTTGTTGCTGCACTTCATGGCGCTGTTGTGGGTGGAGGGTTGGCGTTAGCGCTTACGTGCGACCTTCGTGTCGCCTCGGCTGACGCGTTCTTTGCGTCACATTTCATTCGCGTGGGTTTGTCGTCCTGCGATCTCGGCACGAGTTACTGGTTACCGCGAATTTGTGGGCCAACGATCGCTGCGGAGCTCATGCTCACCGGGCGTCGGTTCAGCGCAGATGAAGCGCGCGACTACGGGTTGCTGAATCGAGTGACAGCTTCAGATGAACTCCAGGCGACTGCTCTCGAGCTCGCAGGAATGATTGCTGACAACTCTGAGTACGGGGTGCGCATGACCAAAGTGGGGATGTGGGCCAATCTCGATGCGTCGAGTTTGCGCGCAGCTATGGAACTTGAAAACCGTACGCAGGTTCTTGGCACCTTCACTGGCAACATGACCGAAGCGGGCGAAGCGTTCCGGGAAAAGCGAGCGCCTGAGTGGAAACAGATGTGACATGCCTACGCAACGATTGAACGGTATTGATCTGTATTGGGAACAAGCGGGCGTGGGGCCTCGGTTGCTGATGTTCAACGGCTCTGGTTCGACAATCGAGCGAATGCGGCCACTGTTCGACGTACTCGCAACTCAGTTCGATGTTGTGGTGCATGATCAACGCGGACTTGGGCGAACCGAAATCCCCGAAGGTCCATATTCGATGGCGGACTATGCGACCGATGCCATTGCCCTCGTCGACTTTCTCGGCTGGGACGCCTTTCACGTCATCGGGATCAGTTTTGGGGGCATGGTGGCTCAAGAATTTGCGGTCACCGTTCCCGAACGAGTCGAGCGGTTGGCGTTGCTGTGCACATCACCTGGCGGCGAGGGTGGTTCTTCCTATCCGCTTCACAAAATCCGTTCGATGGATGCAGCAGAACGAGCAGCAATTTCAATGACAATTATGGATACGCGGTTTACCCCTGAGTGGCTCGATGAGCACCCATCCGATCGATTGTTCGTCGATGGTATTAGCGGTCAGTACGGCGCCAAAGCAGGCACAGAGGCTGAACGGGGTGAGATCGAACAGTTAAATGCGCGAAGTGTCCATGACGTATGGGATCGCCTCGATCGGATTACCGCGCCGACCTTTATCGGAGCTGGTCGCTACGACGGCATCGCTCCTCTCTCAAATAGTGAAGCGATGGCCGAGCGGATTCCAAACGCGCAACTGCACGTCTACGAGGGTGGGCACGGATTCTTCGCGCAAGATGCGACGGCATTCCCGGACATCTTCAGTTTTCTTGCAAATTGAATTTCTGGTGACTTACGCCATCTGGTTCATGAACTGATTGAGGTCGAAGTACTCACGCCACTTCGCGATCTTGTCGCCCTCGAATTCAAAGATGCCGAGGACCGGAAGTTCAATTTCGCCGCCGTCTTCTTTTTCGAAGATGTCAACGCGCTCGGTGACTACCATCGGTCCGTTCGAAATCATATTGTCGATGCGGAACACCTTGACCTTGAGTCCGGCGGTGAAGCCTTCAATCATCATTCGAATCGCTTCATGGCCGACCATTGGATCGACCGGAATGTTGTGGTACACGCCGTCTTCGGTGAAGAACGCGACGACCTTGTCGTGGTCGCCTTCGGCCCAGGCATCGCAAAATTCCTGAACAAGTGCTTCGTACTTCGCTCCGTCGCTCATGGTGTTCCTTCGCAGTCTTAGGCAGCTGGCACTTCGCCAGCTGAGAAGCACATCCTGACACTCTGAGGCAACGGCTGTCCTGTCGATTGACTACGGTCCTTGTGAGGGGGAATCCATGTCAGAGAATCACGATGCAGGATCAATGGTTGATTTCGCGCTGAATCCGCTTCCCGGAGCTGAACTCCACGAGGTGTTACGAACTTTGCGATCCGAGCGTGGCGATGTCGCTCCGGTGACCTTCTTCGGAATGCCAACGTTCGCCATCCTTAGTTGGGATGCATTGCGTGAGTTCTTCGCCTCCAACGAGGAATTTCCGGGTGGCGAGGTCTACAAATACCAACTCGAAAAGACAGTAGGTCGAACGTTTATTTCGATGGACGGTTCAGACCATGACGTCTATCGGCGCCTTGTCACTCCCGCATTCCGTTCGCGTGCTGCAATTCGATTCGTCGATGAGGAGCTCACGCCCTTGGCCCACGAACTTCTCAATGGGTTGGTTGGGAAGGGAGAAGCCGACCTCATTGCTGAATTTACAAATCGACTTCCGTTCTGGGCGATCAGTCAGAAACTCGGGCTGCCCGAAGGTTTCGAAGATCGTCAACGCGAGTGGGCCCTCGCCATTCTTTCCGAAACAAGTAACCCCGAGGGTGCTCGTCGGGCAGCTGATGAGCTTTCCGAAGTCATTGCTCCAGTAGTTGCTTTGCGGCGGAAAGATCCGGGGACTGACGTGATTTCCCAACTCGTCTCCGGAGAATTTCAGGGAGTGCAACTCACAGATGATGAGGTGCACTCGCATGTTCGCTTGCTTTTTGCTGTTGGGGCTACGACAACATCCGACGCGCTGAGCAACCTTCTCTGGGCTCTCTTGCATCGGCCGGAACTTGTCGATCGAATCCGGTCGACACCCGAACTTCGGCCGGCACTCGTGCGAGAACTTCTGCGCTGGGAGCCGCCGGTTCCGCTCCTGCCCCGTATGGCGCTGCGTGAGGGAACAATTAGCGGCGTGAACATTCCTGCGGGCTCAATGATTCTTGCCGGGATTGCATCAGCGAATCGAGATCCTGATCGTTTCGCCGAACCTGATGAGTTCGATATCGATAGGCCCGATGCCGACATTCTTACGTTCGGTTTTGGCGTCAAGTTCTGTCCTGGCACTCATATGGCAAAACAGCAACTTCTCGCCGCTCTCGACGTACTTCTCGATCGCCTTCCGGGGTTGAAACTGGCCGGCGACGATGCGGGGGCAGTTCCATCTGGATGCAATTTGCGTTCGGTTTCGTCACTCCGATGCGAGTGGGACTCCTAGGTTGCATTTCGCTGCGTCAGGTTGCGGGGCCTACCGTGTGAACAGATCTCACTGAGGGGAATACGTCATGGCCGATTTCAGTATCGATCCAGCATTCCAAGAGCAGCTCGACTGGATTCGCGAGTTCGTAAAGACC
>JBILIB010000008.1:0-29727 GCA_044350215.1 Acidimicrobiales bacterium | reverse complement strand
GAGAGCCTACCGAGCCGTCTCGGCCGACGGACCGGTCGAGCGGCTTTCGGTCGGTGATGTCGGGAGACCGAGGGGCACCGACTACGGTGGCGACCGCCTGCCGCCGCCCCCGGACGATGCGGCATCGACTTCATGAGGATGGACAGCACGATGTTGGGACGACGAGTTGGCGCTGGTGTGGTTGGTCTTGCCCTTGCGATCGTGATTGGGCTCAGTGGTTGCAGTCAGGGCAACACTCCTACGGAGTACAACACCCTGACGCAACAGAACTTTGTCGAACTCTGCACCAATTATCTCTACACATCGTCTGGTGAGATCACGGCAATTGATGCATCGACAGCGGCAACGCTTGATACGGCGCTCAAAGCCACCGGGACCACGATCGCCTCTGATGTCAAGGGTTCAAGTGAGTCGTCATGTCTCTGCATGTACTCGGTATTCGTCGACCAAATGCCGATTGCTGACTTCACCACGCTCAATAGCGATCTGAAGTCAGATCCTGAGAAGACGTGGAATGGCGTCTCTTCAGAGATCAAAGATGCACTGACGAAGTGCGCAGCAGGAACCGCTGCGACGACGACGACGGTGGCCTGATCGCCTGCAGTATTACTTCGCTGCTGGCTTCTTCTTTTCGGGAAGTCCGAGACGAACTTCCGTTTGGGCCCACTGCGGCCAACGAGCACGGCTTTTTTCCGCGAGTTTGCGCATGAGAGCGATCGCTCCGGGGTCTTCATCGCCGGGACGAGCCTCGATTGAACCGTCGGCGATCATTCGCTGAATAATTTCGCGGCCGACATCGGTTCGAACGATGGTGAGCGTCCAGTCGTTGTCTTTGCCGATTCCGCCGGTCGAAATGTCGGCATGTTCTGCTGCGAAATCGGGGCAGTGATTGCAGCCCTCACGAGTCCAGTCGTGACATTCCTTGAGGTTGACCTCGTGGTAGCCGCCATCGCGGGTCCAGATTTGGAAAACACCCTTGATGTTCATCTTGGTGATTTCCGACTTCGGGATGCGGTACTTCGCCTCGAAGAGTTCTTCAAAGATTGCGTCATCGAAAGTCTTTGAGCAAAGCAAACCGATGTTGAACACGATGGGCTTGGAGACCTTGCCGATTTTTCGCGACCACATAATTGGGGCGATTGAGGACTGGCAACTCATGCCAACTAGGGCGAGTCGCTTGAGGCCGCGTTCTTTGGCTTCGTCCATTGCGAGTGTGTTGGCTGAGTAGGTGTAGCGACTGCCAGCGCCTGCGAGCACTTCTTCGCGATTGGTGGCAACGCCGGGGATGGCCTTCCAGGTCGCTGCGTCGCCACCTTCGAGGTACGAGGTAAGCGCGCCGTCGATGTAGTCGTTGTCGAGCGCCCAAATGAGAAGTGCCGACACCAAGCCGCCGTCTTGGCCCATGCGGTGGACCATGTCATCAGATGCGCGGGTGAGGAGGATGTCGCTGTAGATGCCAGCAACTTCATCATCGGCACGGTCGCGATCGAAGAGGTGTTCGTTTGCTTGCGGTTCCCATGCTCGGAAACGTGGGCACGCGCGGGTGCAACTGGTGCAGCCCTTTTGTCCGTGACCGCAATCGGTGGGGCCGAGTTCGTCCTCGATGTGGAACGGCTTGTAGCCACCAGCTTCGTGGTTGTACCCGATGACATCGTGAGGGCACGCGATGACGCAGCCAGCACAACCGGTGCACAGGCCGGAGGTAATGACCTCGCTGAAGAGTTCCTGCCACTGAAAGGTCCAGCGTTCGGCTTTGGTTGGCGTTTCGGTGGTGCTCATAGGAGGTGAATCTACCCCGCAGGCAAGGGTTCGCTGCCCTTTGGCGAAACGATTGGACGGCATAGGCCTTCATCGGAAGACTGTCGCCCATGGACCTGAACTATCCGGAAGATGCCGAGGCCTACCGCAGCGAAGTTCGCGGGTGGCTTGAAGAGAACCTCCCGAAGGGTTGGTTCGAACCCGGATTCGAAATGAGTGCTGATGAGCGCGCGCTGTTCCTTGAGGAATGGACACCCAAGCTCTATGGCGGCGGTTGGATCTGCGCCTCGTGGCCGACTGAGTACGGCGGCAAGGGCCTTTCCACCATGAAGGCTGTTGTGGTGGCAGAAGAATTCGCGAATGCCGGTGCACCAATGCGAGCCGACTTCTTCGGCGACACACTTGTTGGCCCGACCATTCTCCAGTGGGGCACCGAAGAGCAGAAGAAGGAATTCCTTCCCAAGATTCTTTCGGGCACCATCGCTTGGTGTCAGGGATTCAGCGAGCCCGATGCCGGTTCCGATCTCGCCAACCTCGGCACGAAGGCTGTGCTCGACGGCGACGAGTGGGTTATTAACGGCCAGAAGATTTGGACCACCCAGGGATTCATCGCTGACTACGTGTTCATTCTTTGTCGTACCGATCCCGATGCACCGAAGCACAAGGGCATTTCCTATTTGCTGTGCCCGATGGATCAGCCAGGTGTTGAAGTTCGCCCCATCAAGCAAATCGATGGATCGGCCGAGTTTGCCGAGGTGTTCCTCACCGATGCGCGTTGTGCGAAAGAGAACGTCGTTGGTGGCCTGAACAATGGTTGGGCTGTCGCGATGACCACACTCGGTTTCGAACGTGGCACTTCGGCGACGACGGGCTATCGCCGCTTCGAAACCGAACTAAACCACATCATCGCTGTGGCAAAGAAGAACGGCTCTATTGAAGATCCGATGATTCGTCAGCGCATTGCGCTTGCATGGTCAAAGGTGCAGATCATGCGCATCAACGGCCTTCGCTCGCTCACAGCCGTGGTTCAGGATCGCAAAGACTTCGGTGTTGCAGCACTTGGTGCAACGAACAAGATCTTCTGGAGCGAGTACCACCAGCAAGTGATGGCGCTCGCGATGGATGTGCTTGGGCCCGAAGCACAACTTCTGCTCGGCAATGCCGGAACGGAAGAGTCGGTGCCTGGCTACGGCCGTCGCGCGGTCGATCCGGCCTATCCCGCCAACGCGCTCCAATCCTCATTTTTCTTCAGTCGCTCCGAGACTATTTGGGGCGGAACATCGCAGATTCAGCGCAATATCGTCGGTGAACGAGTACTGGGACTGCCCAAGGAGCCCAAGGTCACAGCCTGAGCAGGATGGGGTGACGGAGTGTCGGAAACGGCCCCGACTACCCTGACCCTTTCATGTCCGATGTACCCCCCACGTCGGGAGGGTCCGTTCCCCCATGGGATCCGGGTCACGCTCCTCGACGCAACGCCAGTTCGCCCGGTCGTCGGGTACTTGGCTCGTCGAAGACCCCGCCAAAGGCTGGGCCCTCAGGTGCGGCGCCGAAGCCGAATTTTCGTCATGCCAAGCCAGCCAAGACGGGCAAGCGTGTTCTCAAAGTTGGCATCGGGGTTGTTGTACTCATCGCAGTGGGTTTTGCCGCTGTCGCGGGATACGGCTGGTACCGCTTCAATCAGATCAATCGAGATTCTCTCGCGTTGGCCTCGTCGTCGGGCGGAGTGCAGAACTTCCTCATCGTGGGTTCGGATAGCCGCGCCACGGTGTCGAAATCCGACGCCAACTCCTCGGCATTTCTTAATGGGGCCGGTGCTCAGGAGTCAGGACAGCGTTCGGACACCATCATGGTTGCGAGAGTCGACTCAAAGAACAAGACCATTGATCTTGTGTCTTTTCCACGCGATCTGTGGGTGAAGATTCAACCTTCCGGTGAAGAAGAGCGCATTAATACCGCTTTTGCTCAAGGCAAGGACAGTGCCGATGGCGCGCAGCGACTGATCAACACGATCAAGGCGGATTTTGGTATCGATATCAATCACTACATCGAGATCAACTTTGCGAGCTTCAAGGGTGTGACCGATGCGGTGAACGGGATCCCCATGTACTTCGACAAACAGGTGCGCGACAAACATTCTGGTTTCTACATGTACGGAACTGGTTGTCAGACACTCGATGGCGAACAAGCACTTGCGTACGCGCGAGCACGGCATCTCGAATATCTCGATCCGAAAACAAAGAAGTGGATCGAGGATCCCAGCGCCGATCTCGGGCGCATCTCTCGGCAAACCTTGTTCATGCGCACGATGTTGGATCGCGCTCAGGGCAAGTTTGGCTCAATGGATATCAAGGCGATCAACAGTCTCGTTTCGTCGACCGCCGACAACCTGACCTTCGATTCGAAATTGAGTATCGGAGACCTTGTTTCGCTCGGAAAAGCGTTCAAGGGTTTTTCGGGCGATCAAATCGTCACTCATGCACTGCCGGTCTATATGGACATGACCAGTGGTGGTGCGAGCATCCTTCGTCTTGATACTGCGGGTGCCGAAGACATCTTCAATGTGTTCCGGGGAATGCCATCAGGAACGGTGTATCCGCAGTCCGTCGTCGCGAGCGTCACGAATGCTTCGGGAGCGAAGGGCAAAGCGGTCGAGGTTTCCGAGCGACTGAATCAACTTGGGTTTACCTCGAAATCATCCGGCGATGTCTCGAAAGCCCAGTCCGCGACGGTGATCAAGTACTTGCCGGGATTCGAAAAGCAAGCGGATCTTCTTCGTCGTCAACTTGGAGGTTCGGCGGAACTGCAGGTCGACAAGAGCCTGAAGAGCAGCTCGCCGGTATCGCTCGTGCTTGGTTCGTCGTTTACTGGCGTTCTCGCTGAACCGATCCCGGCAACGACAACGACGACGGTGCTGGGTACTTCGGACGCGCCGACGACTTCAGCAACGGGGCCGGTGACGACGATCAAACCTGGCGAGATCACTGATTTCGTCGGGGTCCAGGCCGGTAAAGCACCCGAAGGCGTTGTCTGTACGTGAGTGTGTCGGGCGGAACGCTTGCCGGCATGCTCAAGTCGGTGGCCAATCGAGTGCCTGAAGCAGTTGCACTTATTGACGACGACGGTTCGCTGACCTTCGCTCAGTTACTGCGCCGTGTGCATGCGACTGCAGGAGCACTTAACGAACGACTTGACCCGAACAAAACCGTCGCCGTCGTTGGCGCGAATCATCGGATCTGGGTTGAGCTCTATTACGGAGCCCCTGCTGCAGGTCGAATGTTGGTCTTTCTGAATCATCGTTTTCATGCTCGTGAACTGCGTTCCATGCTGGAACGTTCGAACGCAGGACTAGTCATCGGCGATCCCAACGAACTTGGTCGACTTCGTGATGGCAACGTCGATCTTCCAATGATCGATTGGTCCGCGTGGTCGCACGTAGTTGACGATGCGGAGGATCAACCTGAGTTGGCCACTGTCGATCCGACCACGTCGGCATGGTTGCTGTTCACGAGTGGTACGACCGCGGCCCCCAAAGGTGCCGTACTCACGCACGCGAGCATCCTTGCTGCGGTTGCTTCGAGTTCGGGGGCTCGCCCTGTCGATGCTGATGACGTGTACGTCTTCCCCTTTCCGCTGTGTCATGTTGCGGGCTACAACGTGATTCATCGACATGCGCACGGACGACCCGTTGTGCTCATGTCCGGATTCGTCGCCGAGGAGTTTTGCGACATTGTCGAACGCGAACAGGTGATCTCAACCTCGCTCGCCGCCACGATGCTTGCGACTCTTGTTGATCTGGTCGAAGCCGAGCCCGCTCGCCTTGCTCAGCTCCGTTCGCTTCGGTCCCTTGCCTACGGCGCGGCGCCGATGCCGACGCCGTTATTGCGAAGGGCCGACTCGCTTTTGGGTGTGGAGTTCGCGCAGGGGTACGGAATGACTGAACTTTCTGGGAACGCGGTCTTTCTGAATGCCGCGGCCCATCGACGTGGGCTTGAGGGAGAGAGCGGCCTACTCGAAGCGGCAGGAGAACCCGCCCCTGGGGTCGAACTCCGGCTCGTCGACGATGACGACAACGACGTTGCAGAGGGCGAAGTTGGAGAGATTCTCGTTCGAGCGGCCCAGGTGATGAAGGAGTATCTCAACGATCAAGAGGCGACCGACGATGCATTGCGCGGCGGTTGGTTACACACCGGCGATATGGGACGACTCGTTGGTGGATTGCTGTACGTCGTCGACCGCAAGAAGGACATCATCATCACTGGCGGCGAGAACGTGTCGTCACTTGAAGTGGAAGCAGTAGTTCTTGAACATCCGAACGTTGCGCGTGTGGCTGTAGTCGGCGTACCCGACCCGAAGTGGGGCGAGAACGTGTGCGCAGTTGTCGTTGCGACGCCAGGGCTTGAGATCGATACCGCCGAGATCGTGGCGTTCGTTCGCCAAACACTTGCGGGATTCAAAGTTCCTCGGCACATTGTCGTCATCGAGGAACTCCCAGTGACGGGTTCAGGAAAAGTCGTGAAGGCCGAGATCCGTGAACTTTTGGCGCAGAATCCTGAATTGCTTGGGAATCGCCTCTAGGCGTCGACGGGATTGAAGTTCTTGTAACAATCTGAATGGAAGCGGATTCCTGCCGACAGCAACTCGGCAATATCTGATGTGACTTGAGAGCGCCCTCGGGGCGATTCGAACGCCCGCACACGCCTCCGGAGGGCGATGCTCTATCCCCTGAGCTACGAGGGCGAGATAGCCATATGACCCTAGCCGAGCCCTCGTGGGGAACTATCGGCTGAGAACTATTGGATCACTTCAAGATGTTGAGGGCCCGAGACGCCACTAACACGATGGTGACCAGCGCCGATCCGGACTGGAGCATCATCAATGCCTTCGCCCGTCGCGTAAGCGGCATGGTGTCGGTGGGACTGAAGGCTGTCGAGTTCGTGAAGCTTGTGTACAGGTAATCGAAGAACCTGGGCATCCATGGTTCAGTGAAGACCTCGGGTGTGTTCTGTTGCGGGAAGAGAAAGTCGCGATCTTTTACTGAAACGCTATGACGGTCGGCGGGTCCTCCGCCGTCGAGTTCCCAGTACCAAAGCGCAAAGACGATGACGTTGTTGAACCAGAGTGCAATCGCCGAATAGATCAACGGCTTGCCATCGATGTCGGTATCGCGGAGCAAGTCGTGTACGAGCAACGAGAGCGCACTGATATTGGCGATTGAAATAATCGCGATCAACAGAATTGAAACGGCCCGAAGTGGGGCAGTGTTGGACTCGCGACGGTCAGGATTGGTGATGAGGAGTGGAATGACGAGCAAGCCTTCAAGCGCTGGCAAAAGCCAACGAGGTCCGACGATCAGCGTGGCCGGGAGGAAGAGGTACAGCCCAAGCGCGGCGACTAGAGCAAGTGCTGCGGGCCACCGGGGTTCATGGTGTTTGGATCCCCGCATGGCTGGCATCAGCCGTACGTGGCCGAGGGACCGTTTGCGCGAACAATCACTCGGCCGAATGGCCATAGCGCGAGAGTCGAGAGTTTGAACGCTTGAATGCCGAACGGAATGCCGATGATGGTGATGCACAGGAGTGCTCCGGCAATGAGATGGGCGAGGAAGATTCCCCACCCGAACAGCACCAGCCAGATGAGGTTGAAGATGATCTCAAGCAGTCCGCCTGAACCCGTCATCGCCGCAGTCCTCCCGAACGGCCAAAGAGCGAGCCCGGCCAACTTGAACGACTGAATGCCGAAGGGGATGCCGATGATGGTGATGCACATCACCAGACCACCAATCGCATAGCCCATCGCGAGCCAGATGCCGGCGAGGATGAACCAGAGGATGTTGCCGATCGTGCGCATCCCGGCACGCTACCGGGCGGGTCGTGCTCGATCGGGGGATCCGATCAGTCGTTGCTGTCTGCCTCGGCGCCTGACTTATCGGTGGTCGACGCCTACTGCCGAAAGTTTGCTTCGGAAATCGGCATATCCACGATCAAGCAGGTCGACTCCGTGAATGAGGCTTTCGCCATCGGCAGCTGCGGCAGCAATCACATAGGAGAACCCGGCTCGAAGGTCGGGTACTACGAGTTCGGCGCCATGTAATTTCGTGGGACCAACAACAACTGCGGAATGGCGGTGGTTGGCGGCACCGAATCGGCAACGCGTTGGTCCGAGACATTCGGTGAACACCTGGATTTGTGCGCCAAGACTCCGAAGCGCGTCGGTGTAGCCGAGGCGATCTTCGTACACGGTTTCATGCACAACGCTCACACCATCAGCCTGGGTGAGGGCAGTAACGAATGGCGATTGCCAGTCAGTCATGAAGCCGGGGTGGACGTCGGTTTCAAGCGCTAGCGGCCGCAGCATCCGTCGAGCCCGACCGAACGTGAGCGTGTCGCCCTCGGCATCGATCTTGAAATCACCGCCCGCTCGTCGGTACATATTCAAGAAGGTTGAAAGAAGCTGTTGCTGGACGCCGTGAACGGTGATGGTTCCGCCAGTGGCGAGCGCGAGTGATGCCCAAGATGCTGCCTCAAGTCGGTCGCCGACTACTCGGTGTTCGAAGCCGCCAAGTTCAGCGACCCCTGTGACACGAATTGTTCGGTTTGGTTCGACCGAAATAATTGCGCCCATCTTCTGCAGCACGGCAATGAGGTCGAGAATTTCCGGTTCGATTGCTGCATTCGACAGTTCGGAGTCGCCTTCAGCGAGCACCGATGCGAAGAGGAATTGTTCGGTAGCGCCGACACTGGGGAAGGGGAGTTCGATGCGTGCGCCGCGCATGCGATCGACGTTCAGTTCGATGATGTCCTCGCGGTGCACTTCGCGAGCACCAAAGGCTCGCAAAACATTGAGATGGAAATCAACGGGTCGTGGGCCGATCGAACATCCGCCGGGAGCAGCGACGACGGCATGCCCAGTTCGGTGAAGCGAGACTGCGGTCGTGAGGACCGGGATGCGACTTGCAGCATGGAGCCGCATGACGTCTTCGTCGGACAGCGCGCGGAAATCGTGGGCGGTAATGATGACGCTGTCGTTCTCGTGGATGACAGTTCCACCAGCAATGCTGATGAGTTCATCGACGACAGCTATATCGGTGATGGCTGCGATGTTGGTGAGGCGGCAGGGCTCGATAGTGAGAAGCGCAGCGACCATCGCCTTCGGTAAGGCGTTCTTCGAGCCGCGAACATGGATCTCGCCGTCGACGGGCTGGCCGCCACTCACGAGCATCGTGTCGGGAAGTTCGGAGGTCGGGGGGATGGCCATTGGTCCCTGATGGTAGGGCGCAGCCGTCCAAGCGACAGCACTGGTGGCCCGGGGTGGGGTGAGACACGCTGACATCGCAATCGAAACTGGGCGCGAGGGCAAAGGGGTCGCGGGGGTAGGGTTCGACGGTTCCCTACCGCCTGCCCACCCGCCCGGAGAGACCTCCTCAGTGATTCGCGACACCCTCGCCACCGCCCTGCGATCGGCTTTGTCGACCCTCGAGATCTCACCGATCCCCGAATCGGTGCATCTTGAGCGCCCGGCCCGGCGCGAGCATGGCGATTGGTCATCGAATATCGCTCTCGCAACCGCCAAAGCCGCAGGCTGGAATCCCCGTGAACTTGCCGGACGCATGGCCGAGATCATCAACGCGGACCTTCCGGCCCACGTCACTTCCGTAGAAATCGCTGGTCCCGGTTTCGTGAACTTCCGATTGGCCGACTCTTGGCTTCATGACGTGCTTGTCGACGTCGAAACATCTGGCGTTGAGAACTACGCCCGGACTACGACCGGTGATGGCACCAAGGTTTTGCTCGAGTTTGTGAGTGCCAATCCCACGGGCCCGTTGCACGCTGGCCACGGACGTGGTGCTGCCTACGGCGACTCACTCGCTCGGATTCTTGAACGATGCGGCTTCGACGTTGACCGCGAGAACTACCTCAACGATCGCGGAACGCAGATGCAGTTGTTTGTTGCATCGCTGATCGCACGACGCGACGGGACGCCGCTGCCCGAAGGTGGTTACCAGGGCGAATACATCATTGAGTGGGCCGCCGAAATGCCCGCCGATGCTGATGTGTTTGAGTGGGGCGAAGACCGAGCGGTCGCCGATCATCGACTCACTCTCAGTCGGATGAATGTCGAATTCGATAATTGGTTTAGTGAGAAGTCGATGGTTGCATCGGGTGCCATCGATGTGACGCTGGCCGATCTTCGTGAACGTGGCGTTGTCTATGACGAAGGCGGAGCAGTCTGGCTTCGCTCCACTGATTACGGCGACGACAAAGACCGCGTGCTCGTCAAGAGCGACGGCGAGTTCACCTACTTGCTTCCTGATATCGCGTATCACCGCGACAAGTTCTCTCGTGGCTACGACCTTCTCATCGATGTGTGGGGAGCCGACCATCACGGTTATGTGCCGCGCATGAAAGCAGCGATGCAGTCCCTTGGCCACGACCCTTCTGAACTCGAATGCGCCATTATCCAGTTGGTCAATCTGCTCAAAGGTGGCGAACCCGTTCGCTTCTCGAAGCGTGCTGGCGACATCGTCGAACTCTCCGAGGTGCTCGACGAAGTTGGTGCCGATTCGGCCCGACTTACGTATCTGCTTCAGTCCATCGATTCGACGCAGACATTTGATTACGACGTCGTCAAGAGTCGGGCGATGGATAACCCCGTGTATTACGTCCAAATGGCCTATGCCCGCATTCAGTCCATCTTCCGCGTCGCGGCCGAGCGAAGCGTCGCAATCGTTCCGTTGGCCCAGGTTGACCTTTCTCTCCTCACCCATGAGCGCGAACTCGATGTGCTTCGTGCGCTCTCGGAACTCCCCGACACGGTGTCAACGGCGGCAACTGATCGCGCTCCGCACCGGATCGCCACGTGGGTGCGTGAACTCGCTGGTGCAGTGCACGGCTTTTACCACGACTGTTATGTAATGGGCGATGGCGTCTCTGCCGAACTCACCCAAGCCCGCTTGCATCTTGTTGAATCCGCATCGGTTGGTCTCGCAATCGGTCTCGACTTGTTGGGTGTCAGCGCGCCCGACCAGATGTGAGCATCCGATGAACGCGCTTCCTCTCTCGTTGCTTCCAGATACCGCCACGATCGGCGACAAAGGCCAGCTCATCATTGGTGGCTGCGACACCCTTGAACTCGCGGAGCAGTTCGGAACTCCGCTATTTGTCTATGACGAAGCGCATCTCCGTGCGCGATGTCGTGAAGCTGTTGCCGCGTTTGGTGTCGGCGTGAATTTCGCAACGAAGGCGTTCTTATGTAAGGCGATGGCGCGGCTTGCTGCCGAAGAAGGCTGCAATCTCGACGTTTCAACCGGTGGCGAGTATCACGTCGCGCGATCTGCGGGTGTGCCAGCCGATCGTCTCGTCCTGCACGGAAACAACAAGAGCAGCGCGGAACTTCGAACCGCGATGTCCGAAGGCATCGGCCGCATCATCATCGATTCCTTCGATGAGATTGATCGCATCGAAGCGCTTGTCGCTGAGGGACTAGCAGTTCCGAAAGCGCTGATTCGTGTCACCCCGGGCGTCGAGGCACATACGCATGAGTTCGTGCGCACTGGTCAGGACGATTCCAAATTTGGTTTCGGCCTTGCAAGTGGCCAGGCCGATGCGGCAGTTCTGCGAGCGGCCGCGTCGCCTGCGATCGATCTTGTTGGTCTTCACGCTCACATCGGTTCTCAGGTATTCGACGCCAGGTTCTTCGAGATGGCGATCGAGGTCATGGCGCCGTTTGTCCAGAAGCATGGTTTGCCAGAGTTCTCCGTTGGCGGAGGACTCGGCGTTGCTTACGTGGCGGGCGAAGTATCGGATTCGATTACCGAATGGGGTGCCGCCGTAAAGGCTGCGTGCGCAACCGCAGGTATCGACGCACATGTCACGGCAGAGCCGGGTCGCGCCCTGGTAGCTCAAGCGGCAATCACCCTCTATTCGGTAGGGACCATCAAAGACATTCCTGAAATTCGCACGTACGTCTCTGTCGATGGCGGTATGAGCGATAACCCTCGCCCAGTTCTTTATGGCAGTGGTTACGAGGCGTTCCTCCCGCGAGAAGTTGGCGCCGATCGCGATCGCGTCGTCACTGTTGTCGGAAAGCATTGTGAATCGGGCGACATCCTTGTGCGTGATGCAGTCGTTCCTTCAGACCTGGTTGTCGGAGACATCCTCGCGACGCCGGTCACAGGTGCATACGGGCATTCAATGGGATCCAACTACAACAAAGTCACCCGACCTGCGGTTGTCTTTGTTGCCAACGGGGAAGCTCGCCTCGTGGTTCGTCGCGAGACCCTCGACGACCTCCTTCTTCTCGAAGTCGACTGAGGCAGTTCGTGTCGACGTCTGAATTTGTCCTGATTGGACTCGCAGTTTTCTTCTCCTCGATGGTCCAAACAGTCACGGGATTCGGGTTCTCGCTGCTTGCGGTGCCGATTATGTCGATGGCGGTTCCGACCGAGTTGGCAGTTGTGATCTCAGCAACCTTGAGTACGTTCACGAGCGGAGGGCAGGCTTGGACGGAACGTCACCACGGGGATAGACCCACAATCAAGCGCCTTGTGCTGTCGGCATTTGTTGGGATGCCGCTCGGTCTTGTCATCCTCACATTTGCGACGTCTCAGCAACTCAAAATCGGTCTTGCTGCGGTGATCATTATGTTTTTGATTGTGAATCTTCGAGGTTTCAGGCTTGAGCGCGCGAGCATGCCAGTCGATCTTGGCGCTGGATTCGTTGCCGGAGTTTTGAGTACCTCGTTGTCGACCAATGGCCCGCCCTTGGTGATGGCATTGCACGCCCGACACTTCACTCCGCAGGTTTTCCGAGGCACGATTTCCTGGGTGCTTGTCTCAGTCAGTGTCGTGTCGTTGGCGCTGTTTGCCGCTACTGGACATTTCACTACTGACGTCGCGTGGTCGCTCCTGGTGGCGGGTCCGGCCTTGGTGGTGGGTTTCTTTCTTGGTCACCGGTTCCGCGGCCATATTGATCCCACTCGATTCCGTGGGTTGGTCACGCTTTTGCTGGCCGTGACGGCATTGGTGACCATCGTCAGCGTTATCGCTGGCTAGGTCGCTCTCTTTCCGGAAACTCCGTCGGGGCTCATGGCGCAGCGCCGGTAGCCTTTCGGTCGTGGATGGATCTGTGGTTCGAGTCGGAGTCTTAGGTTGTGGGACGGTCGGGGCGTCGCTCGTCGCGCTCGTTGACCGACAAAACGCCGCGATTCAGGCCCGTACTGGGCTTTCGCTTGAGATTTCCAGGATCGCTGTCCGTGATGTTTCCCGGAGTCGTCCAATCAGTGTCGAAAGCGCTGTAGTCACTTCCGATGCGATGGCGGTAGCCACTGACCCCTCTATCGACGTCATCGTCGAGGTTATGGGCGGAATTTCGCCCGCGCGTGAACTCCTCCTCGCTGCGCTTGGTGCAGGCAAGCCGGTCATTACCGCCAACAAGGCACTTCTCGCTGCGCATGGTTCAGAGCTGTTCGCTGCGGCCGAAGCGGCTGGAGTCGATTTGCTCTTTGAAGCCGCAGTCGCTGGCGGTATCCCCTTCATTCGACCATTGCGTGAGTCGCTACTTGCCGAGCCCGTTCTTCGCGTCATGGGCATCATGAACGGAACAACGAATTACATCCTCACTCGCATGAGCGAAGCGGGCACCGACTATTCCGATGCTCTCGCCGAAGCGCAGTCTTTGGGTTATGCAGAGGCTGATCCCACCGCCGATGTTGAGGGTCACGATGCCGCCGCAAAGATTGCGATCGTCGCATCAATTGCCTTTGGTGCAGAAGTCACGGGCGCCGATGTTGAGTGCGAAGGAATTTCGAAGATCACTTCTGACGACATCGCATTTGCGAAACGTCACGACTTCGCCATCAAACTCCTTGCAATTGCCGAGCGATTTTCGGGACCAAACGGTGACGAACTTTCTGCTCGCGTCCACCCCTGTCTCGTGCCGAACGCGCATCCTCTTGCGGCAGTGCGCGACAGTTTCAATGCGGTCTTCGTTCAAGGTGAAGCCGTGGGCGATCTCATGTTCTACGGACGCGGCGCTGGCGGCGATCCCACGGCGTCTGCGGTTCTGGGCGACTTGGTCGACGCAGCGGTGAATCTGCAGAGCGGCGCTCATGCATCGCTCGGAGCCTTTGTGCCAATGGCAATTCGTCCAAGTGGTCAACTCGAAGCGGCGTGGTATCTCAGCCTTCGAGTTGATGATCGATCTGGTGTGCTCGCTGCGATCGCAGGAGTCTTCGGCGAACACGGTGTGTCGATTGACTCAATGGAACAACACTCATTGTCCGGCCCCGACGACGCAGCCAATGAAGCTCGTATCGACCTCATCATTCATCCGGCGTCACAAAGCGATGTCCGCGCCACGCTCGATGCACTCGGTGTGCTCGATTCAGTTCGAAGTATTGGTTCCACGATTCGCGTTCTCATTGAGGCAGACCGCTAATGGCTCCGATCACCTACGTCAGCACCCGTGGCGCAGCCCCCGAACTTGGCTTTGCCGATGTCCTGCTTGCAGGACTGGCAATCGATGGAGGTTTGTACGTTCCCTCGCGATGGCCATCACTCGCCGTTGGTGCTCTCGAGCGCTTCGAGTCGATGTCGTATTCCGAAATCGCTACCGAGGTGATGTGGCTGTTTGTTGAAGGTTCCGTTGATCGAGACGCGTTTGCGGCCACCGTTGCCGACGCCTACGCAACGTTCTCAACCGATGAAGTCGTGCCGATCGTTGATCTCGGAGACAACATCTGGCTCGCCGAGCTGTTTCATGGGCCAACGCTCGCGTTTAAGGACATCGCCCTTCAGTTGGTGGGCCGTCTGTTCGATCACGAACTTACGCGCCGCGGCGAGAAGGTAACGATTGTTGGTGCGACGTCAGGCGATACCGGTTCCGCCGCAATCGAAGCGCTCCGCGATCGTGCTACCGCTGAAGTCTTCATTCTTCATCCCGCTGGTCGAGTCTCCGATGTCCAGCGTCGTCAGATGACGACGGTGCACTCGCCGAACGTGCACAACATCGCCGTAGAAGGCACGTTCGATGATTGCCAAGACATAGTCAAGGCGTTATTTGCCGATGTTCAGTTTCGTGAATCCCGGAACCTCTCTGCGGTGAACTCAATCAACTGGGCTCGTGTTATGGCGCAGATGGTTTATTACGTCACCTGCGCTGTGCGTCTTGGTGGTGCTGGTCGACCAGTCGCGTTCTCTGTTCCCACCGGCAACTTCGGGAACGTATTCGCCGGCTACGGAGCGCAACGGATTGGCACGCCCATTTCGCAGTTCATCGTGGCCTCGAATCGGAACGACATTCTGACGCAGTTCCTCACAACCGGAACTATGACAATCGGCGAGGTTCATCCCACACTCAGTCCGAGCATGGATATCCAAGTGTCGTCGAATCTTGAGCGACTGTTGTTCGAGATCCACGGTCGCGACGGTGCTGCTATCGCTGAACTCATGGCTCGGTTCCGTGCCGAGGGTACGGTATCTGTCGAAGGCGATCGGCTCGAGTTGCTCGCCGATCACTGGTCGGCTGCTCGAATTGACGATGCGCAAACCGCTTCGACCATCGCCGCCGAATTTGAGCGAATCGGAATGCTGCTCGATCCGCACACAGCGGTCGGCTTGGCCGCAGCCCGTCAAGCGCGGGCCGATGCATCGGTGCCAATGGTGGTGCTTTCCACTGCCCATCCGGCGAAGTTCCCCGATGCGGTCGAGGCGGCGTCAAACGTTCGCCCCCCGCTGCCCGCGCACCTTGCTGATCTTTTCGATCGCCCCGAGCGATTTGAAGTTTGTGCCAACGATTTCGCCACGGTGCGTGGACGAATCGAAGAAATCCTCGATCAGCCCTGAGGCCGATCTGCCGTATGGCGAGATCTTCGGGCAGACTGTTGGTCCGATGAAATACGTGGTCTGTGTTCCCGACGGTTGTGCCGACGAGCCGCTTGCCGAGCTCGGCGGTCGCACGCCCCTCCAAGCAGCGAATACTCCGGTTCTCGATCGCATTGCTGCGCGCTCAACACTTGGACGCGCTGCGGTCATTCCGCCGGGACTTCCCCCTGGTTCCGACGTTGGCAACATGTCGATCTTTGGTTACGACCCGGTCGAGTATCACACCGGTCGGGCTCCCATCGAGGCAGCCGCACTCGGTTTGAAACTTCGTCCCGATCAGGTGGCCTATCGCTGCAATTTGTCAACGATCGGCGACGACGGAACCATGATCGACTTCGCTGGTGGGCATCCACCCACTGAGCGTGCAGCAGCGGCGATCGAAGCAATGCACAAAGCGTTCGCCGATGAAGGCATCGAGTTCCATCGCGGCGTTCAATATCGGCACATCATGGTTGCCCCTGCTGATTGGGCCGAGGCCGAATGCGCGCCGCCGCACGACCTGACGGGTAAGCCGCTTGTGTGGCCGACTGGTGCAGCAGCATCGAAGCTTCAGCGTGTGATGGATGCATCTCGCGAGATTCTCGCTGATTTCGACATTGACGCGAACACGGTGTGGCTGTGGGGCCAAGGGTTTCAACCACAAATGCCATCGTTCGAAAGCACCTATGGGCTCAAGGCTGGACTGGTTACCGCCGTTGACCTTGTTCGCGGCCTTGGCGTCCTTACCGATATCGAAGTTGTCGAACTTGAAACCGCCACTGGTTGGTACGACACCGATTATGAAGGCAAGCGCGATTGCGCCGTCGACGGACTCGATAATGGGCTCGACCTTTTCATCATCCACGTCGAAGCCACAGACGAAGCTGGACATGCTGGCAACGTCGAGGAAAAAGTTCGAGCGCTCGAAAACTGGGATTCACGAATCCTCGCGGGCCTCGTCAAATCTCTCGATGCGAGCGGTCCGTGGCGAATGTTGCTGCTGCCCGATCACGCCACGCCTCTTGCACTCCGCACCCATACGCCCGACGCGGTTCCCTACCTGCTGTTCGACTCCACAGTCGATGGCCCTGGTGGGGCCTATACCGAAGACGGCGTTGCTGAGATGCCTGTCGTCCCTGGCCATGAGCTCATGGGGCAATTGGTCGCTCGTTGACCTTCTTGGTTGTCCTCACCGGACGCCACTAACCTGACCACGTCGCTTGTGACCGCTTCGGCTGGTCCGGTGTCTCCCCGTCGTCCGACGGACCATTGCTTCGATCGAGGCGATGTCTCTCCCGTACTGCAGTGCACTTCCTTTCCGAAGTTCTCCCTATCTCACCCGGTCGATTGCGTCCGGGAGGAACGAGGTCCCCATGTCTGAGAAAGATCAACGCGCCACGCTTGAAGCGAAAGATCGCGACGAGCTTCTGACGATTGCGTCGACCCTTGGCGGCAAGCCCGGCTCGCGAGCGAAGAAGGCCGATGTGATCGATCTGATTCTTGACCTCATCGCCGATTCCGAGCCTGCACCACCCAAGCCGCGCCGGGGCCGTCCCCCGAAGGCTGCAGTAGTCGAAGACGCGGCTGTCGACGACGACGATGAAGAGGTCGAAGCTGTTGTAGTGATCGACGACGAGGCGTCAAGCGATGACGATGCTGATCACGCCGATGACGGTGATGTTGATGACGAAACTCCTACTGCGAGCGCGGACGATGTTGCATCCCGACCCTCGGGTGAAACCGACACCGATGGTGATGATGGCGAGGGTGGCAGCCGTCGTCGTCGGCGCCGCGGCCGTGATCGCGGTGGCGAACGCTTTGAGGCTCGTGCTGAGGAACCGTGGTCAGGCGAACCTGTTGAGGTTTCAGGCGTTCTCGATCTTCGCGACGAGGGCTACGGATTCATTCGGGTAAACGGCTATCTACCGACTCGTGACGATGTGTATGTGTCGGTCAAACAAACCCGCCAGTTCTCGCTTCGTCGTGGCGATGTCATCGTCGGAACAAGTCGCCCTGCCGCTCGTAACGAAAAGAACCCGGCGTTGCTTCGCATCGACTCTGTCAATGGGGGAGCGCCCGATTCGGCTCGCGATCGTCGTCGATTCGATGACCTCACACCGTTGTTCCCCGACGAGCGTCTCACGCTTTCATCGCGTGATGAGCCGTACAACATGACGACTCGAATCATCGATCTACTTGCTCCGATCGGAAAGGGCCAGCGCGGTCTCATCGTTGCTCCGCCGAAAGCGGGCAAGACCACGATCATGAAGCAGATCGCAAAGTCGATCTCCGAAAACAATCCCGACGTTCATCTGATGGTGCTTCTTGTTGACGAGCGTCCCGAAGAAGTCACCGATATGCGTCGTTCGGTGAACGGGGAAGTAGTTGCGTCGACGTTCGACCGCCCCGCCGAAGAGCACACGTCTGTTGCGGAACTCGTTCTTGAACGCGCAAAGCGTTTGGTTGAGGAAGGTCGAGACGTCGTAATCATCCTCGATGGCATCACCCGCCTTGCACGGGCCTACAACCTGGCTGCGCCTGCGACTGGTCGCGTGATGTCCGGCGGTATCGATACCGGAGCCCTCTACCCGCCGAAGAAGTTCTTCGGTGCGGCCCGGAATCTCGAAGAGGGTGGTTCGCTCACGATCATCGCCAGTGCGTTGGTTGAAACCGGATCAAAGATGGACGACGTCATTTTCGAAGAGTTCAAGGGCACCGGGAACATGGAACTGCGTCTCGACCGGCGTCTCGCCGAGCGTCGCTTGTACCCAGCCATCAATGTCGACGCGTCCTCAACCCGCCACGAAGAACTGCTGTATGACGCCAAGCAACTCACGCAGGTCCACAAGCTCCGCCGAGTCCTCGCAGGTCTTGCCGAGGGTGGAAGTGCTGGTCCGGGGCTTGAAATGCTTAGTGACCGATTGGGTACCTTCCGCACCAACGACGAATTCTTGGCCGAGGTGGCCAAGGGCTAACCCCCTGTCCTGGACCGGTTCGGGGCCGAGATTGCAGTTCTCGTCCCGGACCGCCACACTTGTGAGTCCCGAAATCTCTCTGGAGCACCGCCATGAAGGCCGACATCCATCCCGACTACGTCGAATCGACCGTGAAGTGTTCCTGTGGGAACACGTTCACCACGCGATCCACGAAGGCCGAGCTCACCTCAGAACTCTGCAACGAGTGCCATCCCTTCTACACGGGCAAGCAGAAACTGGTTGATACCGGCGGCCGCATCGAGAAGTTCGAGAAGCGTTACGGAAAGCGCCGCAAATAGCGGCACCACCGAGCCACTGCGCGGTCAGGAGCCGACCGTGCCCCTAGATCCAGATCAACGAACTCGACTGCTCGCTGCAAAAGCGCGTGCACTCGTAGCCGACGCGTCCAATGCCGACGCATCCGAAATGCGTGTCACTCCATTCCCGGGCGGCGCTCTTGTGCGCGCTGCAACGGCAGCGTGGTGCTTGCTCGATGACGGAGCAGTACGAAGTTTCGGCGCTGCGATGGTTCTCGCTGATCGTGAAGGTATTGCCACTTTGCACGTGATGGCCGAATCAGTAGAGACCTCAAATATCGTTGCGCGCCGCGCCGAACAATTCCGTAACGCACCAACGGTGTGGCGAATTGAAGGGCGTTCTCTTGTTCCCGCCGCCCCTGCTCCAGTTCCCGTTCCGGTCGAACCGTCGGCCGCCGCTCGCGAACTCATTGGGATGCTGACCGCTGCTGGCGTTGATGTGACTGTCGAGCACGGTGAAATTCGAGGCGAACTGCGCGGATTGGAAATTGCGCGCGTCGTGGAATCAACCGAAGGCACGCGCCTTGAAGTCGGCGTGGGCCGTCATGACCGTGAGGCATTCACGATGGTGCACGGAAACCTTCCGACGACGAAGGCTCTTGAATCGGTTATTGCGAGCGTCGATGCCGTCCGACGAGCCGATGCAGAAGCCCATCCGCTTCGCCGCCTGGCCCCCGAAGGCTGGCTGCGTTGGCGCCTGTTGCAAGATCCACACCTCGTCGGCGCGCAAGAACTTTGGTCGGTCGAGCCGCCAACTCCGCGTGACAGTGTCAAGGACATTGGCGCGTCCATCGCCGTAGGTCGTGATCTCTCAGGTCAGCCCATCGTCGTGGTCTGTTCTGTTGGCATTGACCTTGATGTGGTGCCAACCGCTGCCGATGCTCGCGTCCTGAATGATCCAGATGCACGCGTGGTGATCGTGGTTCCCGAACGTGATGATCACCCTGCCACTCGAAGGTTGGCGGAACGCCTCATCGGGCCTGCTGAAGTCATCGGACTGTCGGGCGAGTGGCGAGACCGCGAGACTGCACCATGAGCATGCTTGAACGTCTTCCCGATCTCGAACGCGAACACACCGAGATCGAAGGCTCGTTGGCTGATCCGGCGATGATCTCCGATCAGAAGCGGTATACCGAACTCAATCGTCGGTACCGAGACCTTGGTGAGCTCGTTTCCCGGTTGCGCGAACTTGGTCAAGCGACCGAAGACCTTGCAGCAGCCCGAGAAATGTTCACCGACTCTGACGGTGATGATCGCGAGATGCTTCGCGACGAAATCGACACTTCAGAAGCGGCAATCGAGCGACTCGATGAAGAAATCAAAGTTCTGCTGCTTCCGAAGGACCCGAATAACGATCGCAATGTCATCGTCGAACTTCGAGGAGCCGAAGGCGGCGAAGAAGCAAACCTCTTCGCTCGTGATCTCTTCGAGATGTACCGGGGATTTGCAACGAAGCAAAGTTGGAAGTTCGAGATCATGGATGCTCAGGTTTCAGATCTCGGCGGGTACTCAGATGTGACTTTCCGACTTGCTGGTGACGGCGTGTGGTCGAAAATGAAACACGAGGGTGGCGTACATCGCGTGCAGCGAGTGCCGGTCACCGAAAGCCAGGGGCGCGTGCATACCTCGTCAGCGACGGTGACGGTTCTGCCTGAAGCCGATGAAGTCGATGTCGTGCTCGATCCAAATGAACTTCGCATTGATGTGTACCGCTCGTCCGGTCCTGGTGGGCAGTCAGTGAATACAACTGACTCCGCCGTTCGCATCACCCATATTCCGACCGGTGTCGTGGTTGCAATGCAGGATGAGAAGAGCCAGATACAAAATCGCGAAAAGGCGATGCGGGTGCTTCGTAGTCGGTTGCTGCAGGCCGAGCAGGAAAAGCAGGCTGCCGAAGCATCGGGTGCGCGCAAAGCGCAGACCGGTGGTGGTGGACGTTCCGAGAAGGTCCGTACCTACAACTTCAAAGAGAATCGCCTCACTGATCACCGCATTGGTCTGACGCTCTACAAACTCGACAAAGTGCTCGGCGGCGATCTTGATGAAGTGGTCGACGCTCTGGTTGCTGATGAACGGGCGACGCAACTTCGCGAACGCGACATATGACCGAGAACACCGTTACCTGGCGCGAAGTTGCCGCTGAAACCGAAGCACGACTGTCCGGCATTGCTGATTCTCCGGCGAACGAAACGCGGTGGATCATTGAGCGAGCTGCTGGTTTCGACGGAGGGGAGTATGTCCTCGGTCTTGACGAAAATGTCACTGAGCGCGCGATGCATTTCCATGACCTCATGCTCGAGCGTCGGCTTGCTGGCGAACCGCTGCAGTACGTACTCGGACGCTGGGGATTCCGGACGCTTGATTTGTTCGTCGACCGTCGCGTGCTCATCCCGCGTCCCGAAACGGAAATGGTTGCCGGTCTTGCAATCGATGAATTGAAGGCGATGCGTTCAGTGGGGATCGATCGGCCGGTTGCTGTCGATCTCGGAACGGGTTCGGGTGCAATCGGACTGTCGATCGCTGTGGAAGTTGAACGAGCAGAGGTGTGGCTCACGGATGCATCGGCAGACGCGCTTGTCGTCGCTCGTTCAAATCTCACCGGTATCGGTCGCGCCGCTACCCGGGTGCAAGTGGCCGAAGGTTTCTGGTTTGAAGCGCTTCCTCGGGAGTTGCTCGGTGCAATCGATGTTGTAGTGAGTAATCCTCCCTACGTCGCATTCGACGACGACATCGAAGACATTGTTCGAGAGTGGGAGCCACTGTCGGCCCTCTTCGCAGGTAATGACGGCCTCGACGACATTCGAATGATTCTTCAAGATGCAACGGCGTGGCTTCGCCCCGGCGGAGTCCTGATTCTCGAAATGGATCCGGGTCAACTCGACACAGCCTCGCAACTCGCACGATCATTTGGTTTCGTAGGAATCGAAACGCATGCCGACCTTGCTGGTCGTGACCGAGCATTCGTCGTGCGGCGTCCCAGCTGACATGGCGGTCGTTCTCGCGCTGGTTTCCTCAGTCCTTTGGGGAACCTCGGACTTCTTTGGCGGCACGGCTTCAAAGAAGTCTCCTTCGACGACGGTGTTGTTGTGGGCGAGCCTGATTGCACTCCCCGTCATTGCGATCATTGCCATCGTCAGCCGCGATTTGGTTTTTAACTCGTCGGTGGTCGGTTGGGGAGTCGTCGCTGGTGTTTCATGCTCGATCGGCATTGTGTTGCTTTACAAAGGACTCGCAACTGGACCGATGGGTGTCGTCGCCCCCATTTCCAGCACGTCGGTTCTTGTACCCGTTGTTGCTGGCTTCTTACGGGGTGAGAGCCCGGGAGCAACTCAGACCATAGGAATTGCGATTGCAATAACTGGAGTGATTTTGGCCGGGGGACCGCATATTCGTGATTTCCGCTCGGGTGGACACCGCCCGATTCTCTTGGCCCTCGGTGCAGCGTTAGGAATCGGCATTTCGTTGCTTGCCGTCGCGAATGGAAGCGAAACCAGTGCCTATTCGACACTCCTCATCATGCGGGTTGTCTACCCGGTAATCCTTATCGCAGCCGTGCTTGCGACGCGGGCGCCACGAAGGCCCGCGACCTCCGTTCTCCCGATGGTCGCTATCGCCGGTGTTGGCGATGTTGTTGCTGTGACGCTCTATGGCGTGGCAACCCAGTCGGGTTCTCTGCCGGTAGTTGCGGCGCTGGCATCAATGTTTCCCGTGATGACACTTGTGCTGGCGCGCCAAGTACATCGTGAGCATCTTGATCGTGAGCAGTGGATCGGTGCCGCAATGGCACTCGCCGGTGTAGTTCTCGTAGTCGCAACGTGAACGCGTACGTTTCAGAAGTGCCCGCGGGCCACAGGCCGATTCAGTAGCCGCAGGTCAGAACTGCCAAGGAAAGGCGGACCAATCGGCGTCGCGCTTTTCAAGGAATGAATCGCGACCTTCTGCCGCTTCGTCGGTGCCGTACGCGAGACGAGTCGCTTCGCCAGCGAAGATCTGTTGACCAACAAGTCCGTCGTCAATGAGGTTGAACGAATACTTCAACATGCGTTGCGCTGTTGGGCTCTTGCCGTTGATCATCGCTGCCCACTCAAGCGCAACCTTTTCAAGATCAGCATGCGGAACAACTTCGTTGACCGCGCCCATCTGGAACATTTGCTCCGCGTTGTATTCACGGCCTAAGAAGAAAATCTCTCGTGCAAATTTCTGGCCGACCTGGCGAGCGAGATATGCCGAGCCGAAGCCGCCATCGAAACTGGCGACGTCGGCGTCGGTCTGTTTGAACTTCGCATGTTCTGCACTTGCGAGCGTGAGATCGCACACAACATGCAGGCTGTGGCCGCCGCCAGCTGCCCACCCAGGAACAACACAGATCACGACTTTCGGCATGAACCGAATCAGTCGCTGTATCTCAAGGATGTGAAGTCGGCCGTTGCGCGCTGGGTCAATTGTGTCGGCAGTTTCGCCTTCGGCGTACTTGTAGCCGTCCTTGCCGCGAATGCGTTGATCGCCGCCGGAACAGAAGGCCCAGCCACCGTCTCGTGGTGACGGACCATTGCCCGTGAGCAGGACGCAGCCGACATCGCTTGACATGCGCGCATGGTCAAGCGCTCGGTAGAGCTCGTCGACAGTTTGTGGTCGGAAGGCATTGCGGATCTCGGGACGATTGAACGCCACGCGAACCGCTCCCTGGTCGACGGCGCGGTGGTAGGTGATGTCGGTGAAGTCCTCAAAACCGGGGATGGGGCGCCATGCGGTGGGGTCAAAGAGTTCCGAGACCATGAATTCCTCCGGTCAGATGAAGCGGGTTGCGCCTACCATCGTCGCGGACGGGGGCACCCGTCCATGCCGAAAGGTGAGAATTGTGTTCGGAAAGCGAAAAAAAGCCGTGAACGGGGCCTCTCGACTGAGAGGTTTGGCCTTCTTTGAGGGGTTCAGCGACGCCGAACTCGATCGAGTGGCCGAGCTAGCCGACGATGTTGAGATCGAGGCGGGGGAGCTTCTGATCGATCAAGGGCGAGTCGGCCAAGAGTGTTACGTCATCGAATCCGGCGAAGCGGAAGTTTTTGTTGGTGAAGACCACTTAGTTACGCTTGGGCCTGGCTCGATGGTCGGCGAGATGTCGCTTATCGATCGACGGCCACGAACAGCAACGGTTGTGGCCACGACCCCGATGGCGTTACTTGCGTTCGACACCAAGGCATTTCAAAAACTCTTGAGTGAAATGCCGAAAGCCGAAGAACGAGTCCACACGTTGCTTGCTTCTCGCCTGAAGGCCAACCTGAGCGACAGCTAGTTTGTCGGTTGCGTTAGTCCAATGTGATCGTTCCGTTTGCGGAGCGTTGCGCGCGGGCTCCAACGAGCTCGGTCGTCATAGCGGCGTTCATAAAGTCTGCATCGGTGGACATTCCCCAAGAGCGCTGACCATTGGGTGTGAGGATCGCAATAAGCGCGTGTTTCGGACCGCCTTCGAACACGACAGTTGCACTTTCGATGACGACATCGCCGACCCAAGCATCGTCATAATCCACGCGGGGTAACGCGTCGACTTCAGCTTGCGGGTTGGAGTGTCGGTAGGCGCGGGCGGACGGCGGTTCGGTTGAAGCGAGAAGCACTGCGTGTTCAGTGGTGTAGCCACCGTTTGCGGTGCAAAGCCCCATAGAGCCAGCATCGTCTCGCAATGTGTCGACCATCGTTGCGAGACCGTGAGTGACGTAATTGTTGTACGGCCCACCGGCAAAGGTCATTCCGCCGGTCACCGTTAGTGGCCGAGACGCGCCCATTCCTCCCCATCCTTTACCGTTTGTATCGGTCGCAGGAATCAGCCCGAGTTCAATCGCTCCGATCTGAACTGCAGATGGGAAACATGAATAGAGATCGAAGTACGTGATGTCGTCGGGACCACGCTCGGCAAGCGCATATGCATCGCGACCGGCGGTGCGCAGTGCGGGCGATGAACACAAGTCGACGCGATTGGAAACGTTCCAGTGATCGATAGCTTCTGCGCCTGCGTGAAGAAAAACCCATCGATCACGAGGAACACCGGCGCGTTCTGCCGCTGCAACCGAGGTGATGATCACCGCCGCGCCTTGATCAACCTGGTTGTTTGAGCACAATCGCTTTGTGTACGGCCACGCGATCATTCTGTTTTCTGCAGACGGCGTCGTAATCTCGGAACTGGAAAGGGGAGTGCGGAGCCAAGCATTCGGGTTTGTTGATGCAACTTCAGAGAATGCAGACCACAACGAACCGATGCGTTCGATATGCCCTTTGACACTCAGCCCAAGTCGGGCCCGCAGTGCAACCTCAAATAACGGATACACATGCACGGGCAATTGAACTCCCCGGGCGTTTTCCATTTCGTTGACGAGCGGACGAAGGTCGCCTATCGATTCGGGCGACTCGACTGAGTCTGATTGGGTTGACCATTCCGGCTCGAGGCCGGCCTTGCGAAGTCGGGATCGAGTCCGCGTTGCTTCACCCCCGGTGATCACAATGACCTCAGCGGCGCCGGCCTGAATATCGGCAGCAGCTCGGGCAACCATCACCCCGGCGAGATTCCCGCCCACGACGGAGGTGGCGAGGCGACGAGGCGTCGCCCCAATTCGTTCGGCGACAGCGAGTGCTGGATTGCGGTATCTCCACGACAGTTCGCTCACCGTCAGCACTTGATCGGCACCAGTGAGAAGCCCCGTTCCACCGCTATCGGTCTCGGCTCGGCGCAGGGCTTCGGCCATGAGTTCGGCTGGTTCAAGCGGTTCGGTCGTAGCGTCGCGGATCATGATCTGTCCGGTGCCGACGATTATTGGAAGTCGGGGATCGAGTGCGAGAGCCATGGCAGGCAACGTACCTGCCGAGCGGGTCAGCGTCCGAAGGTGCGGCACTACGATCGATGACACACCGTACGAGGAGATCTGCCATGCCCTGGCCCGCTGACAATGACGATGCGCTTTTCGGACTCATCGATTCCGAAGTCGAACGTCAGAACACAACGCTGCAGCTCATCGCCTCGGAAAACTTCACCTCGCCTGCGGTGATGCGAGCTACGGGCTCAGTTCTCACGAACAAGTACTCCGAGGGTTACCCCGGCAAGCGCTATTACGGCGGCAACGAGATCGTCGACGAGATTGAAGACATTGCTCGTGACCGGGTGAAAGAACTTTTTGGTGCCGAGCATGCCAATGTCCAGCCGCACTCAGGTGCCAACGCCAACCTTGGCGTGTATCTCGCGCTCCTTGAGCAGGGAGACACCGTTATGGGTCTCAGCCTCGATCACGGCGGTCATCTCACCCATGGTTCGCCCGTCAACATCTCTGGTCGCTTTTATAACTTCGTCGCCTACGGCGTGAACATGTCCGATGAACGAATCGACATGGACCAAATGCGCGAGATCGCTTTGCGCGAGCGCCCGAAGATGATCATTGCTGGCGCTACCGCCTACCCGCGCATCATCGATCCCGCGCCAATTCGTGAGATTGCCGACGAAATTGGTGCGCTGCTCATGTTCGACGCTGCGCATATTGCCGGTCTGATTGCTGGCGGCGCGCATCCCAACCCGGTGCCGTACGCCGACGTTGTTACCTTCACAACGCACAAGACGTTGCGTGGTCCACGTGGTGGCTGCATTCTCAGTCGCGCTGAACACGCGGCCGCAATCGACAAGGCGATATTCCCTGGTTTGCAAGGTGGTCCGCTTGAAAATGCGGTCGCTGCAAAAGCAGTTGCGTTTCGCGAAGCAGCCGATCCTTCTTTCAAGGGATACGCGCAACAGATCGTGAAGAACTCTGGTGCACTTGCTGAAGCACTCGCCAAAGAAGGGTTCCGTTTGGTATCAGGCGGCACCGATAACCATCTCTGTTTGGTTGATCTTCGTGGTTTCGATGCTGAACTCACAGGCAAAGAAGCGCAGGCAGTTCTTGACCTCGCTGGTATTACGTTGAACAAGAACACCATTCCCGATGACCCGCGTTCACCGTTTGTGACGAGTGGCGTGCGTATCGGTACTCCTGCGGTTACCACGCAGGGAATGACCGAACCCGAAATGGTCCAGGTCGCTTCGTTGATCGCCCGAGCGCTTCGCGGTCGCGCTGACGATGCGGCAATCGCCGCAGTGCGCGCCGACGTTGCCGCTCTTTGCGCCAACTTCACCCCCTACAGCTAAGTCAGGGAGTCTTCGATATCGTGCCGAGCATTGGTTCATACGCAATTGTCCTGGTGGTTGTAGCCGCCACGACATTTGTGACCTTGTTTGGCATTCGACGTTTCGCTTTTCGAATTGGTGCGGTTGTGCGTCCCGATGCACGCCATGTGCACGAACGGCCAACACCCACCCTCGGCGGCGTTGCAATGCTGCTCGGTGTGCTTGCGGGCATGTTTACCGCCTGGTGCATGGGATCATTCGATGCTGTGTTCACCGGAAGCACTGAGCCACTGGGCTTAGTGCTCGCCGCAATTGTGATTGCCGTTGTTGGAGTCATTGACGATCTGAAAGATGTTTCTGCACCAGCAAAAATCGCAGGCATTGTTCTTGCGGCGAGCGTGTTGGTGATCTCGGGAATTTCGATTCTCGTGTTCCGTATCCCTTTCGCAGGCGTGTTTGTGTTGTCCACTGATTGGTCGTACTTGATTTCGGTGGTGTGGGTCGTCGGTATGGCGAATGCCATCAATCTCATCGATGGTCTCGACGGTTTGGCCGGTGGCATTGTTGCCATTGCTGCAGGCACGTTCTTTTTGTATGCCCACGAACTTGGTGGTGAAGGACTCTTGGCCGCCGGCAACGTCGGCCCTCTCGTGGCGATTGTTGCGCTGGGGGCATGCCTCGGCTTTCTGCCACACAACATTCACCCCGCAAAAATCTTCATGGGAGATGCCGGTGCGCTGCTCCTCGGTTTGTTGATGGCTGCATCGACAATGGTGGTCGGCGGGAGAATCGATAGGTCCTATTCCGGTACCTCCTTCTTCTTCTTTGCCCCACTGCTTATTCCGTTGGTCATCCTCGGGGTCCCGGTCATCGACACACTGTTCGCCATCATCCGGCGGGCCCGTTCGCGCACCGGAATTTCGAATGCTGATAAGGGACATCTCCACCATCGACTCATGGCCCTCGGGCATGGGCATCGACGCAGTGTCTTCATTCTCTGGACATGGACGGCCTTGCTCAGCGGCTTTGTCCTCTGGCCGATTTACAGCGGAACAGGCGACGGCATCGTCCCCTTTGGCATCGCCGCCATCCTCTTGTCGCTCTTCACCATCTTGCATCCGGGGGTGCGAATTGAGCGTCGACGCATGGCCCGAGACGAAGCCCGCGATGCCCGCCGCAACGCTGGGCTCGACCGATCGGGGTCTACCGGACCAATCAAGTTTGGCGTCCCAGTCCCGGTCACAGATGACGAGCCCGAAGAAGTTGCAGAAAACTAGCGGCGCGCCTACCTTGTGCGCAGTTTCACAAGGTAGGCGACGCGCAAGGTTTGGTGTTGTCGATCGGTCCAACATTCCTCCGACACACCAAGGTGCGCGGTGAAGAATTCGCAACGGCGCGAACTCACACAGCAAATGGGACGATCCACGGGCGGCTACGAGCTCGCGTTTTCTCCGTTGTTGCTTGCGGCAATTGGCTACGGACTCGACCGCTTGTTCGGAACTGTTCCTGTTCTCACGATCACCTTCGGAGTGCTCGGCCTTATCGGAGCCGTCACCAAGATCTATTTCTCTTATCGCGCCGACATGGAGCATCACGAAGCGAACGGTCCATGGGCGCAACGATGACCTCCCCGACCCATATCGATGGTGATGCACCCGAGGCGATGATCGCTCGCGACATGGTGAAAAAGGCTGCAATTGTTGGGCCGATTCTCATCATTGCCTTTGGATTCATCTGGGGTGTCCACGGGGCCCTTTCCACCGCCTATGGTTTGGCCATCGTTGTGGCGAACTTCGTGCTCGCCGCTGCGATGCTGACCTGGGCCGGGCGCATCTCTCCGGGATTCGTCATGGGCGCAGCGCTCTTTGGTTATCTGATTCGTTTGTCCTTAATTTTTATGGCTATCTGGCTTGTCCGGGAAGCCTCGTGGGTCGAGTTGGTACCCCTCGGTATCACCATCGTTGTGACCCACCTCGGTCTTTTGTTCTGGGAGATGAAGCGTGTCTCCCTTTCCATCGCTTACCCCGGGCTTAAGCCCACACCTGCTTCGAAGGAGTCGACCTCCAAGTGATCTTCGGACTCGAGTTTCCACCGATCGAGAACCTCGTCGAATGGCCGAACATATTCGGCCCGGCGGACTCTTGGTACGGGTTCAACAAAATCGCGCTCATCAACTTGGTGGCACTGGTCGGAACGACGGTGTTATTCCTCGTAGCTGGTCGACAGAAGACGCTTGAACCAGCAACGAATGCACCGAAGGGTTCTCGCAACCTCGTTGAAAGCGCCGTTGCGTTCATCCGCGACGGCATCATCATCGAGACCATTGGCCCGGCTGGACTTCGCTATCTGCCCTTCTTGGCCTCGCTGTTCTTCTTCATCTTGATCACAAACATTTTCGAGGTCATCCCGTTCTTTCATATGCCCGGTAACGCCCGTATGGCCGGTCCGGCTGTGCTCGCACTCCTCACCTGGGCCTATTTCATCGCCGTGGGTATCAAGCACCAAGGCCTGAAGTACTTCTGGAACTCGGTTGCGCCTCCCGGCGTGCCGAAGGCACTCCTGCCGCTCGTGGTCCCGATCGAACTTCTTTCGACGTTCATCGTTCGCCCGTTCTCGCTGGCCGTTCGACTCTTCGCCAACATGTTGGCTGGTCACATTCTTCTTGTGACCTTCTCGGTGCTT
>JBILIB010000203.1:0-3008 GCA_044350215.1 Acidimicrobiales bacterium | reverse complement strand
CACACCGGCCGCCGAACTCGACGGCGAGGACAAGTCATGGCAGGACATGGCCAACTGCCTCGGTGTCGACCCCGATCTCTTCTTCCCAGAGCGTGGTGCGTCCACCCGCGAGGCCAAAGAGGTCTGCAAGGGCTGTGTCGTGCGTGACGATTGCCTTGAGTACGCGCTGGCGAATGGCGAGAAGTTCGGCATTTGGGGTGGCATGAGCGAGCGCGAGCGTCGCCGGATCCGCCGCCAGCGCGCATTGGCCCGTGCCGCAGCTGCTGCACCGGCCCGCACTGCCACTGCCTGAGTTCAGGCGCCGCCGTGTGGGCGGCGTTGCAACCGAGACTCAATCGTTGTTGCAACTGACAGGTTGAGTTGTTCCCAGCGATTCTCATTCACCGCGACCAAGACCGACTGCGGAGCAAGACCCACGAGTTCGGCACGAGCAATCGCTGTCACCGAAGCTACGCGGTCGTACACCTCGGCAGGACCAACGATGAGCGGATCAATGAGGTTCATCGATACCTGGACCTCGTCGCCAACCTGAAGGCCGAGCGCACGCACACCTGGTCCGCGGATCGACGACGCAATGGATTTGGCAAGGTCTAGATCAGGCTCACAAAGCCATAAATTCCAGGCCAGCATGAGTTCACGGGCACCAACGGCAACGGCGCCTGCTGTGGGATGTGGCTCAGATGGGCCAAAGTCAGGTACCACTGCGGTGAAGGCGCCGCGACGGATGTCGGGCAGTGTGCGCTCCGGGCCATACAGAAAGACAGGAATTTGCAGTTCGTTGGCGATCCACGAACTCGTTGCGTCGCGAGTTCGGAGCGCATCGTCAAAGGTCGAACCCGCTAGGGGAACGAACGGCACAACGTCGACGACACCGATGCGGGGATGAACTCCGGTGTGTGTTCGAAGATCAAGACGCTCGACGGCAGCGTTGATGACCGCTGGCGGAGCGGCAGCACCGACGACGGTGATGACGGATCGGTTGTGATCGGCATCGCAATGCACGTCGAGAAGATCGTTGCCAGCGGTGCGCGCGATCTCCTGAACAAGGCCAAGGTCGCGGCCTTCGCTGATATTGATGACGCACTCAATCACGATTGATCACGAACGCGATCCTGCCCCATCCAACTCCGGGAGGTGGAGATGAACGGGGCAGGTCGTGGTTGGCAGAACAACGCAGTGGCTGCGCTGGATGCGCGATGGGGGATCAATCAGACGTTGAGCAAGTGGCTGGGGGTTCGGCGGCCCTTCAGCATCCGGCGTCGTTGGCGCTCAGAGGTGCCGCCCCACACGCCGTGGTCGATGCGGTTATCGAGGGCGTAGTCGAGACACCGTGCCGCTACTGGGCACGTGGCACAGATGCGCTTGGCTACCTCAACCCCGACGCCGTCGCTCGGGAAGAAGGTGGAGGGGGGGTGGTCTTTACAGTTGCCATCATTCATCCAGGGAGTGGGGGTATCCATGTCGGGGAAGGTAGCGATGGGGGGCGAAAGCGGAGGTAAGGAGAACCGCTGGTTGCCTCTAAATGAACCTTTTCCGAAGGGGGGCAGTCATTGGGGGCTCTTGGCGGGTCGCCGCTAGGCTGTCGCACCTTGCGGGGTCGCCCTTGGCCCCAGATGACGAAAGTGCCGTGCCGCCATGTCGATCACCGAAATCGAAACCGATCAGCCGCCTCGTGGGCATGTCCGAGTGATCTACCTCGGCCCGGTCGCTCCCCACTGGGACGTCCAAGGCGATTCTGAGGTCCGTGGCTTGGTCGACGAGTTTCGTAACCGCGTAATGGCCCGTTTACTTCTTCTTCCCCCACACGACCCGCAGTTTCGTCGTAACAAAGAACGCGTCGCTCGCGATGCCGAGCGAGAGAACCTCACGCTCGTCTGGGATCTCGGCATTCCGGAAGACTGATCATGTCGCTGGGCGTGTCGCGACCGGTGGTGCACCTCACGTCCGCCCAACTTGCGGCATCCCCTGACCGTTTCCTTAATCGAGAACTTTCGTGGCTCGACTTCGACGCTCGAGTTCTTGCTCTTGCCTCGAATCCCGGTGTTCCCCTTCTTGAACGGGCCAAGTTCGTTGCAATCTTTTCGCAGAACCTCGATGAGTTTTTTCAGGTTCGTGTTGCTGGTCTCAAAGATCAGGTTGCCGCTGGGTTGGGCAAGCAAACGGCCGATGGTCGGACTGCTGCGCAACAGTTGCGCGAAATCCGTGAGCGTCTCGCAGTCCTTGTCGACAAGGCCGAGCGCGTTTTCCTTGACGAACTTGTTCCTGCGCTCGCTGGTGTCGGCATCGTGTTCTCGAGTTATGAAGAACTTGACGACGACGACCGCTCCTATCTCGACACCGTCTTTGAGGAGCGCATTTTCCCGGTCCTTACGCCGCTAGCTGTCGACCCTGGACATCCCTTCCCCTACATCTCGGATCTTTCTCTGAACCTTGCTGTTGTGGTGAACGACCCGGTCACCGGCGAGCATCGCTTTGCGCGAGTCAAGGTCCCCAATCTGCTTCCACGATTCGTCGTGATGCCAGACGGCGAGCGATTCATTCCACTCGAACAGGTCATCGCGTCGCATCTCGATGTGCTGTTCCCCGGCATGGAACCAGGCACCCATTATGCCTTCCGAGTTACTCGAAATGCCGACCTGACGGTGGAAGAAGAAGATGCTGACGATCTTCTCGAGACGATCGAACTTGAACTTCGCCGCCGCCGCTTTGGCCGAGCGGTTCGACTCGAGATCGATTCAAACGTTTCTGAGGAAATTCTCGAGCTTCTGAGCGAAGAACTCGATCTCGATGCTGCGGACATTTACACGTTCTCTGGTCCAATCGATTTGAGTGGCCTCTTCGGACTGATGACTCTCGATCGTCCTGACCTTAAGGACGAACCGTGGGCGCCCATAACGCAACCACGTTTATCGAGCACCGATCCCGACGAACCGGTCGACATCTTTGCGGTCATCCGCGATCGCGACGTTCTGATGCACCACCCCTACGAATCATTTTCAACCTCTGTT
>JBILIB010000202.1:0-3017 GCA_044350215.1 Acidimicrobiales bacterium | reverse complement strand
GCTACGAGATCGCCAAAGGTTTCGGCCACGCGGTCGACATGGCGGGGCCAGGTGAGGCGGAGGCCATCGGCATCGTCGAAACCACGCTGGTCTTCAGAGAACCAGCCCGGCAGCGGGCCATCGTGCAGAACGGCCCACACGTCGATGCCGGCGTCTCGAGCAGCTTTCAAGATGTCGGAGACGTGATTGACGGCGTCGCTGTCCCAATGGCCGGGACGGGGCTCGAGCCGCGACCAGTCGATGGTCCAGCGCATGGCTGGAATGCCGGCTTCGGCCAGCATGGGAAGGTCAGAGCGGTACTCAAAGCCGAACCCACTGCCGATCATGGAATCAGGCAGAGTTCCGGTGGCGGTGAGGGTCGACCAATCGCTTCGATCCGAGAGCCCCTCGCTTCCTGCAGCGGTCATGGCGATGCCCCAAAGGGCTGGGTCGGTCATAGATGCAGTATTCCCGGTACGGTGCCTCTATGGGCAGAGCCAATCGGGTTCAGTACTCGCGATGGGATGGCACGCAGGTCGGCTTCGACTTCGATGCCACTGACATCTTCGGCGAAATCACTGACGATCTGCTGTATCACGGCGATATCAACGCTGCACTGCGACGCATGATGCAAGAGGGATTCGACTCCGACAACGGCGAGCGCATGAAGGGCTTGCGGGAAATGATGGACGAGCTCCGAAACAAGCGTCGGGAAACTCTCGAAAGTCACGACCTCGGTGGCATCTACGACGAAATCGCCAAGGACCTCCGCGATGTTGTCGAAGCCGAACGTGAAGCAATCGATGAACTCGCGCAAGAAGCGCGGGACTCCGGCGATGCCCGTCGCCAAGAACTCACCGAACAGGTTGCTGCCGAACGGCACCTGTCACTCGACTTGATGTCCCAAGATCTCGCCGGAATGGTGCGCGATCTTCAGAACCACGACTTCACGTCGTCAGAAGCTCGCGAAAAGTTCGAGGAACTGGTCGAAAAACTGCGCGAGCAGTTGATGCAGCAGTACGTCGATCAAATGTCGGGCGCAGTTGAAAACATGACACCCGAAGACATGGCCCGCATGAAGGACATGTTCGCCGAACTCAACAACATGCTTGAGCAGCGTCAGCGGGGCGAAGAGCCAGACTTCGACGGCTTCATGGAGAAGTTCGGCGATTTCTTCCCGGAAAACCCCCAAAACCTTGACGAATTGCTTGAAATCATGGCGGCCCGCATGGCCGCTGCTCAAGCGATGATGAATTCAATGACGCCCGAACAGCGCGCTCAGTTGCAAGCGCTTTCCGATCAACTGCTTGAAGATATGGATCTTCGTTGGCAAATGGATCAATTGGGTCAAAACCTCGCCCAAGCATTTCCTGATCTCAACTGGAATCGTCGCTACGAGTTCTCTGGCGATGAACCGCTCAACATGGCCGACGCCAATCAAATGCTTCAGCAGTTGGGCGATCTTGATCAACTTGAGAACTTGTTGAAGGGTGCAGCCAACCCAGGCGCACTCGCCGAGGTCGATCTCGCTCGTGCGCGCGAACTTCTCGGTGACGACGCGGCCCGCAGCCTCGAACAGATGGCAGAACTCTCACGTCGTCTCGAAGAGTCGGGTCTGGTCGAGAACAAAGAAGGCAAGCTCGAACTCACGCCGCGTGGCATTCGCCAACTTGGGCAGAACGCGCTCGACGAGTTGTTCAACAAGCTCGACATGGACAAAGCCGGGCAGCATGAGATTGCGCGCATCGGCGTTGGCCACGAGCGCGATCACTCCACCAAGCCCTACGAGTTCGGCGATCCTTTCAATCTCGACATTGGTCGAACCGTTCGCAATGCGATCTTCCGCAGCGGTGCTGGAACGCCCGTGAAGCTCACTCCTGAGGATTTCGAGGTTGAGCGAACTGAACATCTGGTGCGATCGAGCACTGTCCTCATGGTCGACCTTTCTCTCTCAATGCCGATGCGAGGCAATTTCCTCCCGGCCAAGAAGGTCACGATGGCGTTGCACGCCCTCATCACCTCGAAATACCCCCGTGACTACCTCGGCCTTGTGGGCTTCAGCCGCTCGGCCGAGGAGCTCAAGGCTGAGCAATTGCCCGAGGTCTCCTGGGACTTTGACTACGGCACCAACATGCACGAGGGCTTCATGATCGCTCGGCGCCTTTTGGCCAAACAGTCCGGCACCAAGCAGATCATCATGATCACCGACGGCGAACCCACCGCTCATGTGATGCCAAACGGTCAGATTTTCTTCGATTATCCGACCCGGCCTGAAACCCGCGATGCCACCCTCCGACAGGTGATGCTGTGCACCAAAGAGGACATCGTCATCAATACGTTCATGCTCGATCCGAACCCCTATCTGTCGGAGTTTGTCGAGAAAATGAGCCAATTAAACGGCGGACGGGCCTTCTTCACGACCCCAGAGAACCTGGGCGATTACGTGCTGGTGGACTTCCTCAACAACAAACGGGAAATGCTCCGAGGCCGCCGAGCCGGTTGATTTCCCCTGTTGAGCCGGGGTTTTTGTGCCCCAAACCCAATTCCCCCTTGCGTTTGTCGCGCCGACAAGGCAGAATCACGCCGTTGTAATTACACCCGTGAAGCACCGTCGTTTCCGGGGGAAGCTGTTCGAGTCCAGGAGGACCCCCAGCATGCCGCAATCGATTTCTCTCACCTCAGCCCAGCCCACACCGGCCGCCGAACTCGACGGCGAGGACAAGTCCTGGCAGGACATGGCCAACTGCCTCGGTGTCGACCCTGATCTCTTCTTCCCCGAGCGTGGTGCGTCCACTCGCGAGGCCAAAGAGGTCTGCAAGGGCTGTGTCGTGCGTGACGATTGCCTCGAGTACGCACTGGCCAATGGCGAGAAGTTCGGTATTTGGGGTGGCATGAGCGAGCGCGAGCGTCGCCGGATCCGCCGCCAGCGCGCATTGGCCCGTGCCGCAGCTGCTGCACCGGCCCGCACTGCCACTGCCTGAGTTCAGGCGCCGCCGTTTGGGCGGCGTTGCAACCGAGACTCAATCGTTGTTGCAACT
>JBILIB010000218.1:0-3036 GCA_044350215.1 Acidimicrobiales bacterium | reverse complement strand
TCAAGGGTTCGACAGCATCCATGAGTCGAAATCGCAACGACAGAACCATTGGGAATGCCGAGGAAGCAAGTCTCGAAATCGCTTTCGAACGCCCAACGAACATTGGGGATCGTCAGGATCCCGTGGTCTTGAAAGAGGCGAGTCAAGGCGCGGTTCGCAGAGATATGAAAAGTTCTCGAACTTGGAGCCATTGATCGATAAACAGAGAGATCTGGCTCAATTATCCCCCCAAACTTGGAGAATCGATAGATGTATCGCTTTGGATTTCGGAAGAGGGGAAGCAGCTTCTGATCGGAGACATAGAAGTGAAGGAACGTTGAATGCTGATCTTTGGAAGCGACGTTTCTATGCTTATCGAATGCAATGACGTCGCACGGCAACGGGATATCTGTCACGGGTCGAAGCTGCATAATTTTCTCATCACCGAGTCTCGGCGCGCTTGGCAGCCAAGACTCGATTTCGTGTGGGCTTAGGGCGAATTCAAAATGGGAACGCGAGTTGAATATCATTTCGACATCCGGATTCCGATTGGTAGGGGTTTGGAGAAATGGTGCCGTTGGCACTGAACTTGCCTGGTGGGCGTTGGCAGACGCCCACCAGGTTCAAGTCATGGATTGTCGGGTCGCTCAGCGAGTAGTTCATTCACTGGAATGACCGTTCGAAAGACTGAGAATTCTCGCCCAAGCGACGATTCCCACTCGTTCTGTGGCGCAGGTAGCTCGAGTGACATAGTGGTGTCAGCTTTCTGAATGAACATGTCCTGCATGTAGAAGCTTCCCTTGCAGATTGCTAGTGAACCCTGAGTCGTTTCGACAATGAATCCTGAGTCGACGACCAATTCCCGATGACCGAGGTCCTGGTCATCCATAGTGACGGTGTCTCGAATTATGAGGACATTCGCAACCTGTCCGCCGCGAAAATCGAAGTAGAGGTCACCGGCCCGACGCGCAGCGGTCGCGCCGATGGCACCAACTTCGATTCGCAGAAATGAAAATTCGTCCACTCCACCTTCAAATTCGAGAATTTTGCAATCAGCGACGACGGAGATGATCGACGAAGACGTCGTCAAAAACATGTCCGATGCAGCAAGTGTTCCCTCGTTGAAGAGAGTCCGTGAACCGTAGTGATCCCATTTCTTCCCGATCAGACCTGCGACGAGGCGCAGATCTTGGAGAGAAAATCGAAGCTCGTACCCGCCCATTATTTGACCTCCACGAAGTGAATCTTCTGAGTAGCAGGAACGCCGCTTGTCGGTTTTGGAAATGCAATCTCGATAACGGGTGAACCATCCGAGCCGGAAGTGGGGCGAAAATTGACACGTGAACCGTCTTTAAAGACGGCGGTCATTGCGCCAGGTTTGGGAAGTTGGGCCACTTTCCCTCCTTTACTCAACATTTTGAACATCTTCTTCGCTGTTCCAAGCGGATCAACAGTCTGGATTTGGCGGGTCTTGCCGCCGGATCTTCCGGTGCCGAAATACCCGCCAGGGCTTGTAGGAAATTGGTCGCGCGCTTTCTGGAAATTGCTGTTGAGTGAATCTCTGGAGGCGGGACCATTTCCACTACCGCCGCCCACGCTGCGGGTACTCGGCGTTTGTCGCCGGTCCGAATGATTTTTCGCAATAATTGTCATGGGAACCCGGCGGCAAGAACCGTTGCCCAACATTGTTGGGACCTTGCTGGATTCCGATTGGTAGGGGTTTGGCCGGGATGGTCTTGCGATCTAGGCAATGGTTCTGGTGGCAGCCAGATGTAAGTGCCTGAATTCGGCTTGGGGGAGTCATGTGCATCCTTTCTCTCGTTTCTGGTGAATTTGGTGCACCAACTAAGTGTGTCTGATGGCTCTGACACCCTTGCGTTTGAGAATCCGTAACTCATCAAGAACGAGCCCCCAAACAAGAAATGGTGCCGCCCAAGGAGGCGACACCATTTCTAAGTTCGAAATCCTGTGGATTACAACGTCAGGGTGTTCTCGTTACTTCGTGATGACGAGGGTGAAGGTTCCGTCGAAGTTCTCGACGCCATTTCCCGTTGTGCCAACAGTGACTTTGACTGTACCGGCAGCGAGAGCCTTACCACCGGCGTTATAGGCAACCGTGCCATCGTTCGTGCCCTTCGAGGTGACTTCGAAGACGGACGGGTTGTCACTCACTGCGGTGATTGTGGTTCCCTTTTCCGGCGTTCCAAAGCTGAAGACGACCGTATCTCCAACCTTTATCGGAGGAACCGGCTGGGTGCCGCCTTCGTTGGCGTTCACCATCTGTGGCGTGAGGATGATTGGCGGAAGCACGTTTCCAACTGTGGACGATGAGGACTTGGCGGTTGTTGTGGGGGCAGCAGTTGTGGTGGACGAGGAGTCCTTCTCGTCCGAACTGCAGCCAGCGACGGTGAGGCCGGCGAGGGCGAGCACTGCGATACCAGCGACGACGAGACGATTCTTCAACGATTTCTCCCTGTTCGTAAGGCAGATGTGCCTGTGCGCAATGTAGTGGTGGGAACTTGGCTGAGGGGTGCAGGCATGCGGGCTCATTACGCTTGAGGGATGGAACGCACAGTAAGAGGAGTGAAATCGTCGACAACTTCGATTGCCTCAATTGGTTCCGCTGGCTCAATCGCCTCGATTGGTTCTGCAGGTTCGATTGCCTCAATTGGTTCCGCTGGTTCAATCGCATCCATCGGTAGCGCCGGTTCGATCGCAAGTATCGGCAGTGCAGGTTCAATCGCTTCGATTGGATCTGTTGGTTCAATCCTTTCGATCGGAAGTACGGGATCTGTGCTTTCAATCAATGCACTCGGCGCGTGGAGATCGTTGCCATCGCAGACTCGCGCTGTTGTCATCGCAACTGCAATCGGTCTTGCAACCGTTTCGCTCCTTCGTCGACTTGCGATCTGACCCCGGTCACGAAAACGACCTCCCGGATGGTGAGGTCGCTTCGTCCGAGCGGGTGACGGGAGCCGTCGGCTCCTTTCGGAGCCTCCTCCCGATTCCCGCCTGCAACATTGCCTCGAACGAAAACGACCTCCCGGATGGGGAGGT
>JBILIB010000007.1:0-30083 GCA_044350215.1 Acidimicrobiales bacterium | reverse complement strand
GTCGCGAGGAGTTCCCGAAGAAGCGGTATCGGGGCGATGCCATCGATCCGGGCTTGAGAAACCTCGGCCCACGTAAGTTCTGAGATGAGACCGGTTCGGTCAGTCACGCGATCGAGATGGTCATCATGGAATGCGACGATGACGCCGTCCAACGTGACATGGGCGTCGGTCTCGACATAGCGGTAGCCGAGTTCGACAGCTTTTGAGAAAGCTTCAAGTGAATTCTCTGGCCAGTCCCCGGCGCCACCCCGATGGGCAAAGGCGATTGGGCCGTCATGTTGAAGGAACGGGTGGATCGATGCTTTCACGGCCCCACCGTAGATCCCAACACTCGGGCCCAGTCGGAAAAATCCTAAATGTCGCTACCCTCACACGGGTGAAGTCGACAGACCGTTTCGCGATGCTTATGGCCGCCAATGAGCGATCCATCGCACCCGACGAGGCAGCATTTGTACTCGCTTCACATTTTCACGAGGACCTCGTGGTCGAGGATCGCTTAGCCGAACTTGATCTCCTCGCCGAAGGATGTGGGCCTTCGCTCGCCGACGTTGTTGAACGGGTCTTTACCGATCTTGGATTCCGAGGCAACACTGGCGGCTATTACGACCAAGATAACTCCTGTCTTGACGCGGTGATCGATCGCCGACTCGGCATTCCGATCACTCTTTCGATCATCTTGATGTCGATTGGCCGACGTGTCGGCCGCGAGATGAGCGGCATCGGAATGCCAGGTCACTTTTTGACGCTTGACGTTGAAACGGGGACGTATCTCGATGCGTTCGATTGCGGCCATCGGCTTGACGAATTCGGGTGCCAGCAGTTGTTCACACAGCTACACGGTTCCGGCGCGCCATGGCATCAATCGATGCTCGCCCCGATCGGCACTCGCGGGATCATTCGTCGAATGCTCAATAACTTGGCTCAAATCGCGGCGGCGGAAAGTGACCACCGCTCGCGGATAATCGCTACCCGACTTCGAAGTCTGTTACCAGATGCCACCATCTGGGAACGTGCAGAATTGGCTCGTGCCTACGAAGCATCAGGCGATTTTGATCGAGCAAGTTGCGTTCTCGAGGCTGTTGCCGCCGAGGCTCCGGCCGAAGAGGCAAAAGGGTTTCGTTTTGCTGCCGCACAATTGCGAGCCCTGCTGAACTAGAGGTGACGTGGCGGTGTTCATAAAATGTGCTCCGGTGCTGGCGGCGTTCGCCGATAGCGTGGAGCCATGACTCGTCGCACAAAGATCATTGCCTCAATCGGCCCAGCCTCTGACGATCCGCGTGTCCTCAAGGGTCTCATTCAGTCGGGCATGGATATTGCTCGGATAAATCTTTCTCACGAGTCGCTGGATCTGGCCCTCGAGAGATACCACCGGATTCGTGCCGTTGCGGCCGAGGTAGGAAAGCCTGTCGGAATCCTGGCGGATCTCCCCGGCCCGAAAGTGCGTCTCGGCAAACTGCCCGGCGACGGCGTTCTCCTCCTCGATGGCCAAGAGTTCCTCGTCACCCCGGGCACTGACGCAAGTACGGCCGAGGTGTTTCAGGTTGATTATGAAGACTTACTGACCGACGTTCACGAAGGTGATCAGTTGGTGTTCGGCGATGGGGCCGTACAGGTCCAGTCACTCGGGCGACAGGGGGACCATCTCCGTGTCAGGGTCAACCACGGCGGACACCTCACTGGAAGACCGGGTATTCATATTCCGTCAGACCGGCTTCGGATAGCTACGCCAACCCCCGAGGACCTCCGTTTCCTCGACGCGTTTGTTGAAGTTGGTGTCGACATGATTGCACTCTCTTTTGTTCGATCGGCGCACGATGTTCGCCGGGTCGGAACCGAACCAGCACCCCGCGGTCCAATGGTCGTCGCGAAGATCGAGACTCGTGCAGCAGTTCAGAATTTGGCTTCCATCGTGGAGGTCGCCGACGCAGTAATGGTCGCTCGGGGTGACCTTGGCTCGGAGTTCCCTATAGAGGAACTTCCACACTTACAAAAAGAGATCATTCGCCGATGCATCGCTGCTGGGCGTCCAGTAATCACTGCGACGCAAATGCTCGAATCAATGATCCATTCACCGAGTCCGACGCGGGCCGAGGCTTCTGACGTCGCTAATGCAGTTTTCGACGGTTCCTCAACTGTCATGCTCTCGGGCGAAACCGCCATAGGCGACGACCCCGAACATGTCGTCGATGTCATGTCCCGAATCGCGGCAAGGGCTGACGAAAAGTTCGACTACGCAGGATGGCCGGAGTTACTCGCGTCGCTGCAATTGGCAACCGGCGACAGTGCTGAGTCGCGCGTGACAAACGCGGTCACATCTGCTGCACAACGAGCCGCTAGCGAAATTGGAGCAGCCGCAATCCTCTGTATATCTCAAAGCGGTTTCACGGTTCGTTCAGTGGCTCGATTCCGCCCGAAATCGAAGATCCTTGGTTTCTCTTCAGATCCTCGGACTGTTGCTCAGCTCACAATGAGTTGGGGTACGACCCCGTACCTTCTTGAAGCCGCTGGAAGCGCCGACGATTTGACGAATGAGGCGATCGCGCTCGCAAAAGAAAAAGGCGAGATTCACCCCGGCGACCTTGTGGTTGTTGTCGGAGGTTCGCGATTTTCGAAGGGCCGGGTCACCGACACGGTGCGCGTCATCGAAGTTCTGTAACGACATGGAGCGGGAGGTCAGCAAAGGCCTTCATATTGGCCGTCTCGATCATCTGAACGCCCCTCGAGTCATCTTCGTCCACGGCGTGATGGATAGGGGAGCAACGTTTCTCAATGTTTCCAGACGACTCGAAGTTGCTTCATGGTTGATCTACGACCGACGCGGGTATGGACGTTCGAGCATCGAGGCATTGCCCGTGTTCGAAGATCACGTCGTAGATCTTGTGTCGCTCATTGAGGATGAATCACATGCAGCACCTGTTGTAGTAGTTGGCCACAGCCTCGGTGGAACAATCGCCCTAGCAGCGGCCTCGCGCGTAGCTGATCGGGTGTCTGGCCTTGTTGTCCACGAGGCCCCTTTGCCGTGGCTTGATTGGTGGCCGCTTCGTGAGCGAAATGGCCGGCGGATTGAAGACGAGTCGACCCACGATGCAGTAGTTCGAGTCATGGAGCGCACGGCCGGCAAGGAGGTTTGGGAAGCATTGCCAGAAGCAGTCCGAACCCAGCGATTGTCTGAAGGTCCCGTAATGATCTCAGAGCTTGTAGGGGCCCGCGATAGCTGTCCGTTTCGTCCGGACAATCTGGTCATGCCGGTAGTGGTGTCGCGAGGCTCCCTTTCCCTTGGCCACCGTGAGCACGCGCAGGAATGGCTTGTTGGCAACCTGCCATGTGCACGATCGCATGTGATCGATGGCGCGGCCCACAATGTTCATTCGACCAATCCCGATGAGTTCTCTGAACTGATCACGTCGATGATCGAGGGTGTGAACCGTTGACATTCGTCGTAACGTGATGAGGTGACTGAATCTCGACCTGTCAATCTTTCAACCTCCGGGCCTCCTGAGACGGTGATTCCTGAGGAGTCTGCTGCGCTACGTCATGCCCTCGAGCAGGCAAAGCGCAGCGAATCCGATCCGCTCGGCGCGATTGGCTCGGTAGCAAGTGAGGCACCCCGATCAAGTGCCGCGTGGGCAGCAATGGGGGAGAACGCAGCATCAACGATCGAGGCCTACGCCTACTTCCGTGTCGGCTACCACCGTGGCCTTGACACTCTTCGGGCCAATGGCTGGCGCGGTTCTGGTTACGTTCGGTGGGTGCATCCTTCCAACCGCGGTTTTCTCTCAAGTCTCAATGGGCTCGCGAAAACAGCGGCAGCGATCGGTGAACTCGACGAGGCCGAACGCTGTGAACTCTTCCTGCGGCAATGTGATCCTTCTTGGCCTCCCGCTGATCTTTCGAGCTGAGTCATGTCGGTGCCGAGTTTCACCGGGGTTGTACTCACTGGTGGTTCCTCTACGAGGATGGGACAAGACAAGTCCCTCCTAAAAGTTGGCGGTTTTGCCCTGGCCTCTTTGGTTGCAGCAGCGCTCAACGAAGCGGGTGCAACCGAAGTCATCGCCGTAGGGGGAAACGTCGTCGCATTGGCGTCTCTGGCGGGGATCGATCGTGCCGTTGCGGATCGGCATCCTGGAGAGGGTCCTCTCGGCGGCGTACTCACTGCCTTTGAGTTCGCCCACGATGATGTCGTCGTGATCCTCGCCTGCGATACACCACGGATAGAGGCGTCTACTCCTACTGCACTCGTCGCCGGACTTTCCTCGGATCACCAGGTGGCCGTTTCCTATGCCGTTGTCGATGGCCGAATCCAACCGCTTACGGCGGCATGGCGGCGCAGCCTCGCGTGGGACCCGCTTCAAGCGGCGTTTGAGCAAGGAATTCGCGCTCCACGAAGCGTCTTCGGAGGTCTCACTGTTTCCGAGGTTCGGACAATAGCGCCGGAAGCAGTCGACGACGTTGATTACCCCGAGGATCTACAACGCTACGCTGCGTACTAGTTGATGACAGAGAACGAGGACCATCGGTGAGTTCAGTCCCAGAAATCGATCTCAGCGAACTTGAGCGTTTGCTGGCAACGGGAGCAGTTCTCGTCGACGTACGCGAGGACGATGAATATGCGGACGGCCATGTCGCAGGTGCCCTCCACATCGCGTTGTCGACTCTTCCTGAAAGGGTTTCGGAGATTCCCTCCTCTGGGCCTATCTATGTGATCTGTGCCCTCGGCGGCCGAAGTGCTCGTGCTGCAGAGTTCCTCAGAGGCCAAGGACTCGACGCGATCAACGTCGCCGGCGGAACCAACGGCTGGATCGACAGTGGTCGTCGCGTCGTCCCCGGCGATTCGCCGGTCTGACGAACACACGTGACTGATCCACAGTTCCGAATAGTTGCGAACGACGCAGAATTTGTTCAGGTCATCGGTCTGCTCCGAGATCAACCGAGTTACGCGCTCGATACCGAGTTCCATCGTGAGCGCACCTATTTTCCCAAACTCGCACTTGTGCAGATCGCATGGCCAGGGGACCTTGTACTCGTGGATCCGCTCTCGGTGGATATGCGCCCTTTTGCAGAGATCCTTGAGAGCGACAGCGTTGCGGTCTTGCATGCAGCAGATCAAGACCTTGAAATTCTTGAGCTGGTCTGCGGAACTGTCCCAAAGGTGTTGTTCGACACGCAGGTTGCTGCTGGATTTCTTGGCCTCAGCACCCCGTCGTTAACCACAATCTACGAGCGGTTTGTTGATTTCCGAGTCGGCAAGGGGGATCGCCTTACTGACTGGCTCCAGCGTCCACTTACTGACGGGCAACTTGTCTACGCCGCCAACGATGTCGCACGTCTGCTCGAGGTGCGTGATCGAATCGTTGAACAACTCCAGGCGCGTGGTCGACTGTCGTGGGCATTGGACGAATGCGAAATTCAAAGAGTTCGACTTCGCGGCCAACGAAACCCGGACGAAGCATGGCGTCGCATCAAGGAAGCTCGACAACTCAGAGGGTCGGCCCGAACTGTTGCCCGTTCCCTTGCCGCCTGGCGAGAGCGTCGCGCTGCTTCGCTCGACATTCCTGTCCGTTACGTTCTTTCCGATATTGCTCTCACCGGCATCGCTCAGCGACCACCGCGGGATCGCCGAGATCTTGAGAAGGTGCGCGGATTCGACCGGGGGACCCGGGATGATGTGGTGAGCGAGATTTTGGGGGCAGTGAAGGCTGGGCTCGCTGATACTTCTCCAATCACCGACGATGTCAGCCCCGGGGGGGTCGAGAAGGACCTTCGCCCGGCCATCGCATTGATCTCTGCATGGATTGCTCAATTGGCCAGAGATCTTGAGATCGACGCCTCACTCCTAGCGACTCGAGGCGATATTGAGGCCTTCCTCAGAGGTGATAGCGGGGCCCGCCTCGCCGAGGGTTGGCGAGATGACCTGGCCGGGCGGCCCGTCAGAAGCCTTCTGGAGGGCGGTGCTGCTGTTGCCTTTGCCGGAAATGGGGAGCTCGTGATCGAAGAGCGTTCTCGACGACCCCTTTCCTGAGAAAATGGAGCGGAGATGACACAGCGACACCCCGAGTGCCGATACACTCATGCGGCAATCTCACCGACGGGAGTTGACCGTTGAAAAAGGGTCGACATCGGCGTTTCGAGGAAGCGAGAGCCCTCAAGCGCACCAACGACAATCTTGACGCGATCCTCGATGCTCGCGATGCCGAACCGTGTCCCGAATGTGGGGCCGATCCGGGCCATGACCATTCGTCGTGGTGCATGTACGACGCCGAGGCCGAACGCGACGAAAGCGCTTGGCCCTCCTGAACTTCCATCGGTCCATCACCGGTGGACCGAACTGAAAGACACTCGTGCCCCCCTCTTCTTCAGTCCCGCTTCGAAACGTCGCGCTCGTCGCTCACGTTGATCACGGTAAGACCACCCTTGTCGACGCTCTGCTTCGAGCCACAGGTACCTTCAGCGACCACGCTGCTGTTGTCGACCGAATCATGGACTCCAACGATCAGGAACGTGAGCGAGGCATCACGATCCTTGCGAAGGCCGCTTCGGTGACGTGGAATGACATTCAAATCAACCTCGTCGATACCCCGGGCCACTCTGATTTCGGCGGCGAGGTTGAGCGTGCACTCTCGATGGTCGACGGCGTCATTCTCCTTGTCGATGCAGCTGAAGGACCGCTTCCACAGACTCGCTACGTGCTGTCGAAGGCCCTCGCTCTCGGACTGCCAACTGTGGTCGTGGTGAATAAAGTCGATCGTCAAGACGCTCGACCTGAAGAGGTACTCGACGAGATCTACCAACTCTTTATGGATCTCGACGCTGATGAGAACGCCATTGAGTTCCCAATCATTTCTGCCATTGCCCGCGATGGCAAAGCCGTCAGCGGTATCGGCATGCCGGGCGAAGACGATGACCTCACCCCGTTGTTCCAGGCCATCGTCGATACGATTCCCTCTCCAACCGGAGATCCCGATGCACCTTTGCAGGCCATTGTCACCAACCTTGATGCGTCCGAATACCTCGGGCGCTTGGCGATCGGTCGCGTTATGCAAGGAACCCTTCGCCGCGGCGAACAGGTTGCGCTCTGTGAAGAAGATGAAGGACAAAGCCCTCTTCGGCGCAAGTTGACCCAGTTGATGTCATTCTCTGGTATCGGCCGACTTGAGGTCGATGCACTATGTGCCGGAGATCTTTTCATTGTCGCTGGCTTCCCTGAAGTTGAAATTGGCGACACCCTTGCCGACTCAGTGAATCCCGTCGCTCTACCTCGACTCACGGTCGACGAGCCGGTGCTTCGCATGACTTTCGGTGTCAACACCTCTCCTCTCGCTGGCAAGGAGGGTCAGTTTCTGACCTCCCGACACTTGCGCGATCGTCTCGACAAGGAAATCCTCGGTAATGTGTCGATCAAGGTCGAGCCAACCGAGTCGCCCGACATCATCGAAGTTTCTGGACGCGGTGAGCTCCAGCTTGCTGTGCTCATTGAGACCATGCGACGAGAAGGTTACGAACTACAGGTAAGCCGACCCGAGGTGATCGTGAAGGACATCGATGGCACGAGGCATGAACCGCTCGAGCGGGCCGTGATCGATGTACCCGATGAACACGTCGGCACGGTTACTCAGGCTCTTGCCCCTCGAAAGGGTCGCGTCACCGACCTTCGACCTGGCGACACTGGTCGAACCATTGTCACCGTTGAGGCGCCAGCACGAGGTCTCATTGGATTCCGATCGCAGTTGCTCACTGCTACTCGCGGTACTGCCCTTATGCATCAACACAATGCCGGGTGGGTTGCGTGGGTCGGCGATCTACCAACCCGGAAGGGCGGGGCGATGATCTCGGACCGTCAAGGCACCTCAACGGGCTACGCCCTTGGCAACCTCCAAGAGCGCGGCGAGATGTTCATCGGCTCTGGGGTCGCTGTGTACGAGGGAATGATCGTTGGCGAAAACTCTCGAAGCGACGACATGATGATCAATATCGTGCGCGAAAAGCAGAAGACGAATATTCGAACGCACTCTGCCGATGAAGCCATCAAGCTCGTACCGCCACGCGAAGTTACGCTTGAGAACGCGATCGAGTTCATCGGTGACGATGAACTCGTCGAGGTAACGCCCCAGTCACTTCGTCTACGCAAGCGGATCCTCAAAGAATCAGATCGTCGCCGGACAAACAAGAAGTAGTCGTCAGTCGTTACTCGCAGGAGCACGCTTCAGCGATGGATGGGGCAGGAAGACCTGCGTACCGCGTTGTTCAATAAGTTCAACAACGCGGTCATACGCCCCTTGACCAACAAGGGCGATGATCTCATCCTTGCTTGAGACGTAGACGGGAACATCGCCGACAAATGCACGCGGATCCTCGGTACACCACCAGTGAAAATCGGCGCCGCCCTCACCCCAGTCACGTCGTTTCCATTCACGCAGGATGTTGGTTTCGTAGTCATTGTCGTCAATGTGGAAGTCGAGTCGAACCGGCACCTGCCAGCAAACTTCGGGCTTCCAATCGATGAAATTTTCGCCGCGAGACTGAGCAGCCGTGTGGAAGGCGCATCCTGCACCGCCGGGAAATCCTGGGCGATTGAGGAAGATGCACGCACCCTCGTGCCGACGGGTGACCCAATCTCCGTGGTCTTTGTGAATGGGTCCACCGAGGCTTGCGGCAACTTCCTTGAACTGCCATTCGTCATCACGAAGGCGAGGAAACACTTCAGCGACACGCTTGCGGTCCTCTTTGTCTGCAAAATGCGCACCGTGGGAACAGCAACCGAGCATCGCGGCTTCGTCGGGTTCCTCTTCGATGCCCAGGCAACCATCGCCGTAGATGCACTTCCAACTACTTGTGAGCCAGGTGGCATCGAAGGTGTACGTCTCGCCATCGAGATCGAATGAGATCCACTCGTGGACATCATCGTCACTGATTTCGCTTCGTTGCCCGGCCATCGGTTGATCCATTCAGTACATAGGAAAGAGGACGATCGAAACTCTACTTGCTCACTCTGTCCCATCCGGTGAGTAAGGATGTCGCCATGTCTGGTGAATTCGACGACATCCGCCAACGCCTCGAATCGATCGCCGAGGAACTTGCCGATCTCGCAATCGTTCGGTTGCGTGAATCAATCGATGCCGGGGGACATGAACTTCCGGTCGACGAAAAACGATTGACCCGCGCTCGACGTGCGGTCGAGAAGGCAATCGGACTTCTCACCGAACCCGACGACAACCTGGACTAACTCACACTCCGGCGAGACGCCCATACAGGGTGGTCCGTTGCTCGGCCACACGGCCCAGCGGTGCGACGAGTTCAACGAAGTCTTTCGGCTCCATGCCTTGTCCGTGATCGGCTCCTGCAGCGCGACTGATGTTCTCGTCCATAAGCGTTCCACCAAGGTCGTTGGCGCCCGCCTGCAACGCTTGTTGGGCTCCGCTGACGCCGAGCTTGACCCATGATGCCTGGATGTTGTCGATCAGACCTCGGTAGGCGATGCGGGGAACCGCGTGCATCAACAGAGTTTCGCGGAACGTTGGGCCGCGTCGTGCCTTTTTCGTGAGGTAGAGGGGGGTTGCCATGTGGACGAACGGCAACGGAACGAACTCGGTAAAGCCGCCGGTTTCTTTTTGAAGATCTCGAGTCCGGATGATGTGCCGGGCCCAGTGAACTGGTCGCTCCACTGATCCAAACATGATCGTGATGTTTGAGCGGAGGCCAACGCTATGAGCGGTGCGATGAGCTTCGAGCCATTCCTCGGTGTTGATCTTGTCCGAACAAATGATTGCCCGGATTTCATCGTCGAGAATCTCTGCCGCTGTACCTGGAAGTGTTTTGAGGCCAGCCTCTTTGAGGCGAAGGAGATAGGAATCGAGGGGTTCCTCGAGTCGACGCGCACCCTCAGTGACCTCAAGTGCGGTAAAGCCGTGAACGTGAATATCGGGTACTGCGTCAGTAACAGCACGGGCCACATCGATGTAGTAATCGCCGTCGAAATCAGGATGGATGCCACCTTGAAGGCAGACCTCGGTTGCACCGAGATCGGCCGCCTCGCGAGTTCGTTGAGCGATGTCGTCAAGCGTCAGCAGATACGGCGTTCCTCGAAGATTGAGAGAAAGCGGGCCTTTGCTAAATCCACAGAAACGACACTTAAACGTACAGACGTTGGTGTAGTTGATATTCCGGTTATGGACCCAAGTGACGGTGTCGCCGACAGCTTCGAAGCGCAATTCGTCTGCCAATTGTGTGACAGCAGCGAAGTTGGGACCACGGGCGCTGAACAGCGTGACGATTTCCTCAAGCTCCGGAGTCTGACCGAGGCGAACACCTTCAATAACCTCAGCGATCGCGCCAGTTGCTTTACCTTCTGCGGGCACATACGTAGGAGGAATGATTCGGGAACCAGCGCTCCAAATCGTTGAGCGAGGTCCGATCTGCAGGACCTCGACACCGTCGTCGACTTGCTCAGGTGCGGCAGGCTTGAGCGATTGCACGAATACCGCGCCGGCATCGTCTCGCGCAAGGCCCTCGGCGTCGGATCGATCCATGACAGCGAACCGAAGCCCCTCATCGATCCACTTCATGTCGTTCCGGGCAAACTCCGGATGCACCGTGAGTCGAGGCGCAAGCGTGAATCCCTTCGCTTCAGTAACTGTTCGAAGGATGTCTAGATCAGGCCAAGGGCGCTCGGGATTGACGTGATCGGCAGTCACCGGAGAGACGCCACCCCAGTCGTCGATACCTGCGTCGAGGAGCACTCCGAAGTCGTCGGAAAGATTCGGCGGTGCCTGGAGATGGATGTCGGGCGGAAGGATCAACCTTGCGAGAGCGATTGCATCGAGGTAGACGTCGCTTGGGCAAGGCTTGGCCGCATGCATTGCGGTTCCGGCCTTTGGAAGGAAATTTTGGACGATGACTTCTTGCACGTGTCCATGACGACGATGTGATGCAGCGATCGCCTCCAATGCCGCGATGCGATCGTCACGATCTTCGCCTATTCCAACGAGGATGCCAGTTGTGAACGGGATCGAAAGTTCGCCTGCAGCTTCAAGGGTTGCAAGACGGCGTTCGGGGGTCTTATCGGGAGCGCCCCGGTGACATTCAAGGTCGTCTCGTAACGATTCGACCATTGCTCCTTGCGATGGAGAAACTTTCCGCAATTGCGCCAATTGTTCGGGCGGAAGCGCACCAGCGTTTGCGTGGGGGAGCAGGCCTGTCTCATCGAGGACCAACTGCGCCATTGCGGCGACGTAATCAATCGTGGATGCGTAGCCGTTTTCAGCGAGCCACTGGGCGGCGACCGGATAACGCTCTTCGGGTGCCTCTCCGAGTGTAAAGAGCGCTTCGTGGCAGCCAACACGCGCACCGGCAACAGCAAGAGCGCGCACCTGAGCAGGAGACAGGTAGGGAGATTCGAGGCGTGCAGGAGGCTGAGCAAAAGTGCAGTAGCCACAGCGATCCCGACAGAGCATTGTGATGGGGATAAAAACCTTCGGTGAATATGTCACTCTGACGCCGTAGGCCTGGTCTCGAACAGACCTGGCTTCGGACATCAACTCTTCGAGCGGGGCGTTCAGCCGTGACATCTGAGAGACCCTATCGGGCACTGCGAGAACCCAATGCCTCAGCGTCTACGAGCCAAATGAGGTCACCGTTCGCGACATGTGCTGCTGGAGCCGTGAGATCTCCATCGAGCACACGATGCAGCGCCTCTGTCTTGGATGCACCAGCGACAGTTACGACTGCCGTTCGGCAGTGAGCGATACCCGCAAAGGTAAATGTGAGTCGTGGATGTGGGTTGTGACCGAGTGGGTCGAGATTCGAGACGACGAATCGAGTTGAAGGGGAACTCAATGCCTCAGAGTCAGGGAAGAGCGAGGCGGTATGCCCGTCCGGTCCGAGGCCCAGATGGATGAGGTCAATAGGCGGAGCCGAGTGCACGAGGCGGTCGTAAAGATCGGCAGCATCGGCCCTATCAGAATGCATCGGATGGATAGAGGCCAACGGCCCAATTTTGGAAATTAATGATTCTTCAACGAGCCGGAAGTTCGAGTCGGGATTATCGAGGGGAACACACCGTTCATCGCCCCACCATGCATCGATCCTGGCCCAATCAATGGGGTACTGCGCCCTGCGAGCGAGATATTCGTAGCACTCTCTCGCAGTTGAACCGCCTGAGAACGCGAGGGAAAAATGGGCGCCTGATGCTGCGGTTCGGTCAACCACAAGTTGGGCGAATGCTGCAGCGACGTCGTCTACGACGACGAGCGACCCATTCACCTCAGAGTCTTCGCCTTCTCGGAAAGTGACTCGAGAAGATCGTCGAATGACTTTGAGAAAGACGCCACACCTTCGTCTTCGAGCTGAGAGGTGACGTCTGAGAGCGAGAGGCCCAATGAAGCAAAGCTGTTGAGAACCGCATGAGCTCCTGCAAAGTCAGCGTCGATGGTTCGGGCCACAGTGCCGTGATCGTCGAAATCGTCGAGAGTCTTTTCGGGAATCGTGTTGACCGTGTTGGGGCCAATAAGAGAGTCGACGTACAGCGTGTCCGGGTACTCAGGGTTCTTGGTCGACGTTGAGGCCCAAAGCGGACGCTGAGGACGAGCACCACGAGCGACGAGTGCTTCCCATCTCGGTCCGCTGAAGGTGTCGAGGAATGCCTCGTAGGCGACCTGAGCATTTGCTACGGCGACCTTACCCATAAGAGCTTTTGCATCATCAGACCCAAGAGCCTCGAGACGCTTATCGGTTTCGGAGTCGACTCTGCTGATGAAGAACGATGCTACGGACGAAACGTTCGAGAGACTTCCTTCGCGGCTTTCCAAACCAGAGATGTAGGCCTCCATCACTTCGCGGTAACGCTCAAGAGAAAAGAGAAGTGTCACATTGACGCTCACACCCTCGGAAATCATCGCTTTGATAGCGGGAAGGCCTTCAGCCGTTCCTGGAATCTTGATGTACAGGTTGGGCTGGTTGATAAGTCCATGAAGGTGGCGCGCCGCCGAAGCGGTGCCATCAGTGTCGCGAGCAAGGAGAGGTGAAACCTCGATTGATACGTATCCGTCGATTCCATTGCTTGATTCATAAACGGGTCGAAGAATAGAGAGCACGTTGTTTATATCGGTTACGACCAGCTCCCAGTAAGCATCGGTGACGGATGAGCCCGAAGCCAGCAACTGGCGAAACTGATCGTCGTACGCGTCACCACCAGAAATAGCTTTCTGAAAAATTGTCGGGTTTGATGTCACCCCCCGTACGCCTCTGTCGACCCAACGCTGCATTTCTCCGTTCTCAATCCAGTCACGTCGGACATTGTCGAGCCAGGGGCTTTGGTCTTCAGCTGTGTACAGGTCAGCAAGTCGTGACATTTCTCTGCTCCGGATCAGTTGAGGAGGATGCGTACGTGTTCAATGACGTTTTCAACGGTCATTCCAAAGAGTTCCATTAGCTCGGGACCAGGTGCACTCGCCCCGTAATGGTCGATGCCTACACATGCGTCAGCCCAAAGAGCCCAACCAAAGGTGGAACCTGCTTCGACGGAGACGCGTGGAATGCCTTCACCAAGAATTGAGCGCTGGTAGTCATCGTCTTGGTCCATGAACAGTTCCCAACATGGCATCGAGACGACGCGAGCAGAAATTCCCTCAGTAGCAAGTTGTTCTGCGGTCGCAACACAGAGCGATACCTCAGAGCCCGTTCCGATAAGAACGACGTCGGGGTTAGTCTCAGTGGTTCGGAGGATGTAAGCGCCAAGTTCAACTGCGGTGTTGCCCGCTGTTCCTTCGAGAACTGGGAGGTTCTGTCGACTCAACACAAGCGCTGTTGGTCCACCCTTTTCGATGGCGATCCTCCATGCTTGTGCGGTTTCATTCGCGTCGGCTGGACGAATGACTCGCAACTTCGGCATAGCTCGAAGCGATGCAAGGTGCTCAATGGGTTGGTGTGTCGGACCGTCCTCGCCGACTCCAATTGAGTCGTGCGTCCACGAGTAGATCACGCGCAGATCTGAAAGCGCTGCAAGCCTGACGGGTGGACGCATGTAATCAGCGAAGACGAAGAAGGTTCCGCCGAACGGAATGAGACCGCCATGTGCAGCCATTCCGTTCATCACAGAACCCATTGCGTGCTCGCGAACTCCGAAATGAAGTTGCCGACCGTCGCGATTGAGGCGAGAGAACGCAACGGCGCCATCGAGTTCTACGCCACAGTTGCCCGTGAGGTCGGCGCCTCCACCCATGAGACCAGGCACGACAGGGAGAAGTGCATTGAGGACCTTCTTGCCTGCGCTGCGGGTCGCAACAGACTCGCCCGCTTCCCAAACCGGCAGAGAGTCCTGCCACCCTTCGAGGCCCCGACCTTCGAGTGCAGCATCAAGTTCGGCACGGTTCTCTGTCCAGTTGTCGTGCACGGAGTACCACGCTTCACGAGCTGTCCGTCCGCGGACACCGACCGCTCGCATGTGTTCGAGAACATCCTCAGGCGACCAGAACGATTCATCGGGCATGCCCATGACGGCTTTCGTGGCCGCGATCTCATCGGCCCCAAATGGGTTGCCATGTGCATGGGCGGTGTCGGTGAACTTTGGTGACGGGTAGCCGATATGGCTACGTAGAACGATCAGCGAAGGTTTGCCGTCGATGTTCTTGGCTCGGTTGACCGCGGCTTCAAGTGCGTCGATGTCCTCGCCAATTTCACCGACGCTTTCGACGTGCCAGCCATAGGAGCGGAAGCGCTCTGCAGCGTCATCAGAGAGTGCGAGCTCGGTGGGTCCGTCGATCGAGATGTGGTTGTCGTCGTAGATCGCTACAAGCTTGTCGAGTCCGAGATGGCCGGCCAGTGACGCAGCCTCGTGAGAGATGCCTTCTTCCAGGTCTCCATCTCCGCACAGAACGAATGTGTAGTGGTCGAACAGTTGTGGCCCGAACTGGGCGCGAAGGGCATGTTCGGCGAGAGCGAGACCAACTGCATTCGCAAGGCCTTGTCCGAGGGGACCGGTTGTGACCTCGATACCTGGGGTGTGGCCACGCTCAGGATGACCGGCTGCAGGAGAACCAAATTGCCGAAAGTTCTTGATGTCATCCAGCGTGAGACCAAAACCGGTCAGGTACAGCATCGAATACTGGAGGATCGAAGCATGACCGCCGGAAAGGACGAACCGGTCTCGGTTTGGCCAATCGGGGCAACTGGCGTCGTATCGCATGATGCGCGCATAAAGCGCATAAGCCAACGGCGCGAGTGCCATGGCCGTTCCGGGATGACCGGAGTTCGCCTTCTGAGGGGCATCCATGGCAAAGCCACGGACAACATCAACGGTTCGGGATTCGATTCGACTGTCGGTCACGGCCGCACCTTAGTGGTGGCGACGTCCGAAGATGACTGCTGACAGCGGAGCGGCGGAGAGTCCGGGTCCAGTAGATCCTGTTCCGATCACCGCTGACACGTGCACTCCCGCATACGACGCGGTTCCGAGTGACTCAGTGACCGGACCCAGATCGCTCACGCCCTCATTGTCGGCATTGGGGTCGATCAGCGAACATGTGAAGAGCAGCGCTCCGGATGAGCGGCCGCCAGCGAGAGCCTCGTTGAAGGCAAAAACTGCGGCTGGCGAGTCCTTTCGGTGGAACGCGACGATTGTTCCTTCGGGGAGAGACGCTGCGACTGCGAGCGCTCCACTCGCTTTGTCGGCTCCCAAGACTTCGTGAACGTCTATGACTGTCATCGTTTCGGGGGCGAGCACGGCGAGGGCAAGGTTTTGCGCCGCAGAATTCCGATCTTCAATGTCACGGTTCTTGAGAACTTCGTAGGCCACGTCCAAAGCGGACTCTTCATCGAGTTCGCGCACCATTGCGCCGGTCGAACTCGTTATGGTCATTGGCCCCGCAATCGGCGCTGAACCAAAAGCTATGACGGCTTCGGCAGCAGTCGACTGGAATGCAACTGCCACGCAATGAAACGAGCGGCCAGTGGAGTCGCGGATCGAAGGAGCTCCATTGGATCCGGAAAGGAGACCGCCTGAAAGAACCCTGTTGGTTCGGAGCTCGCAGAGTGACTCGATCGTTTGCGTCACCATTGGCACCGCCGGATCTGCGAGAACAACGACGGTTTGTGCTGAGGCGAGTTGACGAGTCGATAGGTAGTCGACGCCTAAGAGACCTTCGTCTAGTGGGATAACGACCACGTCGTCCTCAAGAGTTTCCGACCAGAACACCCAAAGGCTCAGTGCTGCGGTCCCATAAACCTCCGAGCCGGCTCCAAGGACGCCCGACGAAGACACGAATAAAACCTTCGTTGGATTGAGAAGTACATCGATCGCGCGAAGGATGTCCTCAGATGCCCCACTGAAGGCCGATGTTGCAAACACGATTGCTAGATCAGGAGCGTCTCTTCCGAGATCAAGGATGTCGGCGATGACATCGCCGGTTGCATGCGAGGCGATGGGGTGGGTCGAGAGCGCCGCTGCGCTTTGCATTACGAGACTGGGGGCAAAAGCGTGAACGGGACGATCGTGACCGGTCCGAGGTCGACACGACAATGGGCTTCGATCGTTCCGTAGTCTTCAAACATCAATTCCGCCCGAACGAGTCGATAATTGAACTTGCCGGGTTCGACCTGGAGCGGCTGCACGTTTCGAGCGATCTGTTCCTCGCCCCGCAAGTAGATAACTTCGAGGGCTCCGGAATCTCGAGAGCCCGGCGGGCAGTGAACAATCACACACAAATGCGGTTCAAGCGATACCGGGACTGCATGCGGTGCCGCTGCCGAGAATTGAACGCCGGTGATGTCGATACGTGTGGAAGGACCGTCGACTTGGCGAGTGTCAATGCCTTCGATGAAAAGTGCCGAGAGGATCTCCATGGCCATGACGGTAATCGGAGTCACCTGCCTGCTGAACAGTCCGCCGCTAGCCTCTTTAGATGGCCGGTGGGGAAGCTGCGACTCCAACACGAGAAGTAATCCTCATTGAGGCTGAGCTTTGCTTTGCTGAGAATGGGTTTGATGGAACCTCGCTAAATGACATCGCCGGTGCCGTGGGCATCCGGCGGTCAAGTGTCCTCCACCATTTCCCCTCGAAAGAGGCCATTTACAAGGAAGTCTTTGATCGGGCACTTGCCGGATGGATTCTGCAGGTAGATGCAGCGACCGACTCTCCCGTTCAAGGCTGGGAAAAGGTCGACCTCGTCCTCACGGCTGGGTTCACCTTCTTTATGGAGAACTCCCAGTTTGTGCGAATCGTTCGTCGCGAGGCTCTCGACGGTGGCCGCAGACTCGGTGTCGATCTCGGAGTGGCTTTACGTCCGTTGTTCGAAAAAGCAGTTGACTACTTCACAGTCGAGATGGAAGCCGGAACCTTTCGGCGATTCGATGCTGAACAACTCATGCTCACTGGTTACGGCGCGCTTCTCAGCTACTTCAGCGATCTCCCATTCATCGAGGGTCTCCTTGATCGAGACCCTCTCGCTCTCGATGCACTCGAGGAGAGACTTCAGCACCTTCGTCTGTTTTTCCGAGCAGCGCTTGAGTCATGACAACCACACTTTCTGAAGCTGATTCAAAGGCGTTGCTTTCGGGCTTCGGAGTGAAGTTCCTCCCTGAAGCACTCGTTGTAAGCCCCGCAGAAGCAATCGCGTTCGCTCGTGACTTCGCCTCACCAATGGCTCTAAAACTTTGTGGCTCCAACATCGTGCACAAATCCGAACGAGGTCTCGTGCACCTTGGCGTTGTAGGTACCGACGCGGTCAGCCGTTCGTGCCAAGAGTTACTCGATGCAGCCCGCCCAGAAGACAACGTAACCGGAGTCCTCATCGCTCCGATGGCCACAGGTCTGCGCGAGTTCATTGCGGGAATCGCGGTCGATCCTGTGTTTGGACCCACGGTGGTATTCGGACTCGGGGGAGTCTTGGCCGAGGCGATCGCAGACGTCACCGTTCGTCTCGCTCCGCTGAGACGCCATGACGCAGTCGACATGGTTCAGTCATTGCGAACTCAGTCGTTATTTGGCCCATTTCGGGGCGAGCCGGAGGTCAACATCGACGCCGTCGCAGATCTGCTCTGCGCACTTTCTTTTGCCGCTTCAGAGATAGACGCGCTGATTTCGATCGATCTCAATCCTGTCATGATCGTCGAAGGTCTGCCTATTGCCCTCGACGCTCTTGTAGAGGTGACCTCAGAGGTCGTGCCATCGTGATTTCAACCGAGCATTTCAAGGCCCTTTTCGATCCACGGGCAATCGTTGTAGCTGGGGCATCAACCCATCCAGGCAAATTCGGATTCGTGGCGCTGCACAACATCCTTTCTTGCGGATACGTCGGTGAAGTTTTTGCCACGAACCGTGAACGATCCGAAGTTCTCGGCCGACCAACTCTGGCCGATCTCACCGAAGTTCCTGACGGCGTCGCAGACCTCGTGTTTGTCTGCACGCCTGCAGCTTCAAACCCCGAACTTTTGCGACAGGCCGCTGCGAAAGGCATTCGCGCCGTCTTCATCGCATCTGCGGGGTATGGCGAGTCAGGGGAGGAGGGCTTGGCTTTGCAATCGGAACTTGTGGATCTCGCGAATCAGCTGGACCTCTTGATTGTTGGACCAAACGGACAAGGCCTGGTGTCCACACCATCTCACCTTTGCGCTCAAATAGTTGCTCCCTATCCGCCCGCTGGTCGTATTGGAATTGCGAGCCAATCGGGCAATTTCGTTTCTTCCTTTATGAACCTGTCGCGACAAAGCGGTGTAGGCGTGAGCCGAGCAATTTCGGTGGGGAACGCAGCACAAGTCGGTGTCATCGACATGCTTGAGTACTACGCGGACGACCCAGAGACCACGGTCGGTCTCGTTTACCTCGAAGGCGTGGCCGAAGGTCGTGTATTCGCCGATCGTCTTGAAGCCGTTTGTCGCCGGATGCCCGTTGTAATCCTGAAAGGGGGTGCTTCAGGTTCCGGAGCGAGGGCAGCGGCGAGCCACACCGGTTCGCTCGCGACTGACGATCGTGTATTTGACGGTATGTGCAGGCAAATGGGCGCCGCGCGAGCGAATTCAGTCGCAGAGGCGTTTGACATCGCAGCAGCATTTGCGACTCTTCCGGTTCCGTCGGGGCCGCGTGTAGCGGTCGTGACCACCGTGGGAGGATGGGGTGTGCTCGCCGCCGATGCCACAGCAACGACGAATCTCGAACTTCTCGATCTACCCGATGATCTGAGATCAACCCTTGATGGGTTACTACCCCCTCGGTGGAGCCGAAATAACCCGATAGATCTCGCAGGTGGCGAAACAAAGGACACCGTGCCAGCGGTACTCGATGCCGTCGTCGGCCATCGAGATATCGACGCCACGCTCGTCCTCGGGATGGGCATTCAATCGAATCAAGGTCGTCTTGAACGGGAAGGTCCCTTTTATCCTGACCATGGTCTTGAGCGGATTGTCGCCTTTCACGATCGACAGGACACTCGTTACGTCGAAGTTGCCCTCGCTGCTTCGGCAGCTTCAAATACGCCCGTCCTCATCGCGTCGGAATTGTCCGTCGCCGATCCATCGAACGCAGCGGTTTCTGCGGTGCGAGAAGCCGGGCACTATTGCTTTGCTTCAGCCGAGCGAGCAGTTCAGGCACTCCATTTCATGAACGAACGGGTCCGATGGCTGGAATCGTTCTCGACTGAGCCTTCATCTGATCGCTGATGTTTGTTCGCAAGATCTCTACTGCTGCGATTGCGAGCCTGGCCCTTCTCGTCGTCTTCGCTTCACCATCTAGAGGCGCAACTGATACCGAATCAGATTCGGTTACACAGGCATCGGTGACACCCACAACACCGTTGCTGTCGGCTCGAAGGTTCCCCGGCGTCCTACAATCAGCGAATGCCGATCCCGAACTCTCGGCTTCGATTGATCAATTCCTCAGCAAGGTTGTGGGTTCGACTTGTGTGATCGTCGAACTGGACGGGCGTGTCGTTTACGAGCGCCGATCATCTCAAACGTTTGTTCCTGCTTCGGCGATGAAGTTGGCTACGGCCCTGGCTGCTCTTGACATTCTCGGCGCAGACGCAAAATTCACCACTCGATTCGTGACCAACAAGCAGCCAAAGAATGGTGTGATCGAGGGGGATCTTTACGTCGTTGGTGGCGGAGACCCTCTGTTGGCGACTTCGGGTTACAAGACTGTGTTCGATGACCCTGATCAGTTGTATGAGGACTTCAACACGGTTGCCGATTCCCTCAGCGAAGCCGGCATTCGATCCATTACCGGCGACCTCGTTGGTGACGACTCGAGATACGACGCAGTCCGATGGGTTCCGACCTGGCCAGATCGCTATCAAGTTGGTGGCACTGTTGCGCCCCTCTCTGCGCTCGTCGTCAATGATGGAAATACCGGATACACCGACACACCTAACGAGCCAACGACCGACCGCAAGGTTGGAAATTCGCCGCTTTTGTTTGCGCAAACCCTTCGGACCGTCCTCAACTCACGAGGAATAACGGTTGACGGCGTTGCAAAGACGGGCACAGCACCAGTTAATGGAGAAGAAGTAGCGAGTTTTGACTCTGTGCCGATGTCTCAGGTACTTACCGAGATGCTCAAGAACTCAGACAACACCACAGCCGAGCTCGTACTCAAAGAAATTGGACTTCAATCAAAAGGTCAGGGAACGACTGCAGCCGGTATCGAAGCCACTAGAGAGTCGCTCGAAGACCAGGCCTTTGACATCACCGGCCTCGTCATGATGGACGGCTCTGGACTTGATACCGGGAACCGCATGTCGTGCGATTTGAGTCTCGCCCTCGTGGCCGCGGTTTCCCAGAAATCGGAATTTTCGGATGCTCTTCCACTAGGTGGAAAGAGCGGAACTCTCCGCAAACGTATGGTCGCTACTCCTTCGACGGGAAGAGTGCGAGCGAAAACCGGAACTTTGAACAGTGTGAATGTCCTCGCCGGTTTCGCTGATACACCGCAAGGCTCTACCTTGAGCTTTGCTTTCGCACACAATGGGGCTGACACTCGCACAACCGGAGTCGCAGACGGATTCACTGATCGACTTATGGCCTATCCCAAAGGCCCCAAGATCACGTTGCTCGAACCGCTTCCCGTGAAATGACTTCCAACGTTGCGGGTTGGAAGCGAGAGCTGCCGATGTTTCCTCTCGGCTCTGTTGCCTTGCCAGGCGTGGCCCTTCCGCTCCAAGTGTTTGAGCCCCGTTACCGAGCGCTCGTTATGACCTGCCTCACAGAGGACCGACTTTTCGGATCGGTGCTCATCGATAGGGGCAGCGAAGTGGGAGGGGGAGACCGCCGTGGAGACGTCGGCTCTCTCATTCGTATCATTCAGTCTGAAGAGTTGCCGGACGGTCGCTGGGCGGTTGTGGGGGTTGGAGTCGAACGACTCAGGGTTGTCGAGTGGCTGCCCGATGACCCTTTTCCAAGGTGCATAGCCGAGGCGTGGATCGATGGAGAACCGACAGACAAGACCAGTGAACTCATCGGTCGCACGCTCGACGCAACTCTCGGACTTATGGCTCGGCTAGGCGTAGACGTTACCGATTTCCGTTCTCGTCCAGAGCTCGACCCAGACGCATCGATTGCCTCGTTTCAACTCGCTGCATTGTCACCACTTGGCCCGTTGGACCGCCTCCAGGCGCTTAAGGCCGATGGCCCTGATTCCCGCCTTCGGTTCCTTTTGGCCTCGATCGAGGATCAGACGGCGACTCTCGATGCGATCGGCATGCTCAATGGCGAGGTTGACGGCTCTCACTAATGTGACTTGGGTCCCGAACCACGAGGTTTGCTCACAAGGGATCCAAATGGGTGGGATACTTCTCTGGTGGAGAAGCCGGCAATCCGGTGGACCATCAGTTCAGAAACCACGAAGGACTATCTGTGGCGTCTTCAAAATCACTCTCTGAGATTGTTCAGGACCTGTGGGATCTCCTTGTTGCCTACGCTCGCCAGGAGACAATTGATCCCCTCCGCAACATCGGTCGCTACTTGGCCTTTGGGGTCGGAGGAATGATTGTGATCACCATCGGAATCTTCTTGCTTGGCCTCTCAGGTCTGCGAGCACTTCAGACTCAAACCGGCGACGTCTTTGCCGGATTCTGGTCGTGGGTGCCATACCTTCTCGTTGCACTCGTATTCGGTGGCCTCGTCGCCCTTGCGATCTCACGGATCGGAAAGGGCAGCGTTGGCACTCAGCCGACTAGCGCACATTCAGGAGCGAATCGATGAGTCCCAGCGGTCCAATCACTCGAGACCACATTGAGCAGCAATTCAGAGATATCCAATCGGAAGTTGAAGGCGTCGAGTCGGAGGCACGCAGTTACACCACAATCGCTGTGGCCGCGGTGGCTGTGACTCTTGTTGTCGTTGCTTTTGCACTCGGAAGTAGGCGAGGGCGGAAGCGTCGAACGTTTGTCGAGATTCGTCGAGTATGAGCCTGCTCTCTGACCTTCGCCGGAATGCTCTAACGAAGGGTCTCTTCGGTGGAAGCCGTCCCTGGCTGCTCCTAGGTATAGCGGCGTGGACTGTTCGTGGGCTCCAATGGGCGCTCCGGCCAGAACCCAAGGTCGTCTATCGGAGCAGGATCGATGTCGGTGAAACCGTTGTCCTGCGCAACGAACCAGCCCCTCCGACCCGCCGCCAACGCAGGAAAATGCGCAAGGCCGAGAAGCGTTCAAGCCGCAAGGCAGAACGTCTAGCGAAACGCGCATAGGAACATGAGCCTCAACCCTGCGATTATGTGCAGGTGAAGGTACGACTGCATAACCCCCGACGGGAACTCGAGATAGAGGGCCCGATCACTATTATCAATTTGTTGGCGCGACTCGAGCTCAATCGAGAGGCTGTTCTTGTCGTGCGAGACGGTGAACTTGTTCCCGGAGACGAGAGCCTGTCCAACGATGACAGCATCGAAATTCGTCCGGTGATTTCTGGTGGCGCGTCGTGAAATGTGTGACCTGTCGCGGCCCAGCCATTATCGATATTCGCCGACATAACTCTAATTTTTGCGCGGAGCATTTCATCGAACAATGCCAACGTCAGGTTCGGAAGGCAATCGATGAATTCGAAATGATTCTCCCTGAAGACAAAATCCTCGTCGCAGTGTCAGGTGGCAAGGATTCGTTGGCTATCTGGGACCTACTCGTGGACCTTGGGTACGAGGTCGACGGCCTCTACATCGGTTTAGGAATCGGGGAGTACAGCGATATCTCGCTCGACTACGCACGTGCCTACGCCCAAACTCGGAACCTTCGATTGATTGAAGTAGACGTGCCTTCAACGTTCGGATTCGACATTCCAAGCGGATCCCGCGCTGCGAAGCGTGTCCCATGTTCGGCTTGCGGACTTTCGAAACGCCATCTTTTCGACGAAGAAGCGATCAAGGGCGGATACGACGTCCTCGTCACTGGCCACAATCTTGACGATGAAGCAGCTGTTCTCTTCGGAAACACCCTTCATTGGCACACCGAATACCTCGGACGACAACTCCCAGTGCTGCCGGCAAGAGAGGGCTTTCCTCGGAAGGTAAAGCCGCTCGTTCGCTTAGCAGAGCGCGAAACTGCTGCCTACTGCATCGTGAAGGGGATCGACTATCTCATCGATGAGTGCCCCATGGCAGCAGGGAACAAGCACCTCAGCTACAAGAACGCACTCAACGAGATCGAAGCGATGTCGCCGGGGGCGAAGCACTCGTTTTATTTCGGTTTCCTCGATCGAGCGGCCGCTTTCTTCGCGGTTGAAGCGTCCATCGACCGCGAAGGGCTCGGGGCCTGCGCATCATGTGGGGCCCCAACGACCTCTGAAATCTGTGCCTTCTGTCGGCTCGTAGTTCGAGCGGGAGGCCAACTTCCCGAACGAACCGGAGTCACAGCTGTGCCAGTAGATCTTGGTCCGAAACGAACAGGATCAGTCCAGTGAGCCGCTCGTTCGCTGTAGGCGATCGAGTTCTTCTGATTGACCCCAAGAAGCGACGCTACCTCATCACCTTAAAGCCGGCCGGTGAGTTCCATTCGCATTCTGGCTTCGTTCCCCACGACTCACTCATTGGATCACCCGAGGGCGTAACGGTGCAGTCAACAAAGAATGTTGCGTACCTTGCCGTGCGCCCCACGTTGTCGGATTTCGTGCTCAAGATGCCGCGCGGAGCGCAGGTCATTTATCCAAAAGATCTTGGTCCAATTCTGATGCATGCAGACATCTTCCCCGGCGCCCGCGTGCTTGAGTCTGGCGTGGGTTCCGGTGCTCTGTCGATGGCGATGTTGCGTGCCGGAGCTGACATCGTTGGGTATGAGCTTCGTGAAGACTTTGCCGATCGAGCAAAGGAAAACGTCGAGGCGTTCCTCGGCACCGAAGCACTCGATCGTTATCGCGTTGAGTTGCGCGACTGTTACGACGGAATTGACGAAACCGATCTCGATCGCGTCGTCCTCGATCTCCCCGAGCCCTGGCAAGTCGTTCCGCACGCAGAAAAGGCGATGCATCCAGGCGGCATCCTTCTGGCGTACACACCGAGCATCGTGCAGGTGATGCAACTCCGTCAGACACTTGAGCAGAGTGCGTTCGACATGCCCGAAACGCTCGAGGTTCTCAATCGAACATGGCATGTTGAAGGGTTGGCGGTTCGCCCCGACCATCGCATGGTCGCGCACACCGGATTTCTCACTCATGCTCGATTGCTCGGCGGCTGAGCAAGAGACTGACTTGCTCTTTCATCGGTCTGCGCGATGAGCGTCTTCGACGTTGTACTTCTCGGTACGTTCGCGCTTGCAGTTATAGGCGGCTACCGGTTGGGATTCATTGCGAGAGTGATCTCATGGATCGGATTGGTAGCTGGTCTCGCGCTTGCGGTTTGGCTGCTCCCTAAGTTTCTTGACCAACTTGGGTCCGCTAATCACGAATTTCTGTTGGTCCTCTCGGTTGGACTTCTTCTGGTCGGAGCGACGCTCGGACAGGCGCTTGGATTTGTCGTTGGTGGACGACTCACGCCATCGCGTCGTGACGCGACATTGGGCGTGATCGACCGGATACTCGGAGCGCTAGCCGGCCTACTCGGTGTTGTGATCATCCTGTGGCTCGTTGTCCCGGTCTTTGTCGCGACTCCGGGTTGGCTCGCAACACAAACATCCAACTCGTGGATTGCTCGCACCGTCGATAACTCACTCCCTCCGCCTCCTGATGCGATGCAGGCATTGCGCACCGTCATAGGCGATGGCTCTTTCCCCGACGTTTTCGATGCTCTTCAACCATCACCAAAACTTGGTTCTCCACCTTCGTCATCCGGACTCACCATTGAGACTGCTGCAGTAGTGGCGAGGTCAGTCGTCAGGGTTGAGGGACCAGCATGCGACAAGCTTCAGGACGGTTCCGGTTTCGTTGTTAGCGAGGGCCTTATCGCAACCAACGCCCACGTTGTCGCGGGCGAACGATCTACGACAGTCATCCGCAACGATGGCCGCCGGTTCGATGGCGTAGTTGTGGCCTTCGATCCGGAGCGTGATCTGGCTGTTGTTCGCGTCAGCGGTTTCGACCGACCCGCTCTGACGTTGTCTTCTGAAATCCCCGATGACGGAACCGCTGGGGGAGTGTTCGGACATCCTGGGGGAGAACCGATGCGAATTGCTCCGTTCAGCGTCGCAAGGGTTATCGATGCGACTGGTCGAGATATTTACGGTTCAAAGAGGACTGAACGCAAAGTCCTTGAACTTTCATCGTCCCTGCGGCCGGGGGACTCTGGTGCCGCTCTTTCGAATGCACAAGGGGTCGTGGTCGGCGTCGCATTTGCCATCGCTCGAGATGTGGAGAATGTTGCGTATGCCCTAGCGCCGTCGGAGTTGCTGGCGGTACTCGGACAGGTAGACGGCTCTGCCGCAAGCACCGGTGCCTGCATCAACTGAGACTGCCCAGAGAAGGTCATCTCATAGGTGTAGGCAAAGACTTGGGCAATGAGAAGGGCCCCAGCAATGCTGAGGCCCTCAAAGACATTCAGATGTGCCGAAAGCGCAGTTCATTCAACTTCGATGAAGATGCATTCTCCGGGGCATTCCTCGGCGGACTCGATCACGCCATCAAGCTGACCATCGGGGATGTTCGCGAGACCTGCTGCGCCGCCCGGATCGGAGAACACCTTGTCGCCCTCTTTGACGTAGGCGAGACCGTCGTCAAGCAACGTGAACACGTCAGGAGCAATCTCCTCGCAGAGTCCGTCGCCTGTGCAGAGATCCTGATCGATCCAGACCTTCATGTGTCACTACACCTCTTCGTGAGGGGGGATGGGAACGACCCAAACCATAGTTGCTTTGGCGCCCAATGAGGAACCGGGTGCACATTTCGTCATGATTCAGGAGCACACCACGGTCCCAGTCAGTCGCGTCCCTGAGAGGCCCGATAGGGTCCAACCGAAGAGGAGGAGGTCTGTCCCATGAGTTCAAAAGATCCCAATGTTGGCAACAGTTCTCCGGATGATGAACTCAGAGAACAGTTCCGTGTTCTTGAGGAAGAAGTGGCCTCGCTTCGCCGGCGCCTGCAGGATGCTCCGAAGCGGGTCCGAACCCTCGAGGAGCGAGTGCTCGAGACAAAGGGGCAGTTGGCTCAGGCAGTCAGCCAGAACGAGAAACTGACCTACACGTTGCGTGAAGCCCGCGATCACATCGCAGCTCTTCGTGACGAGGTTGAGAAACTAAGTCAACCTCCTGCGGCCTACGGAACATTTATTGATCACAACGACGACGGAACAGTTGATGTCTTTTCTGGCGGACGCAAAGTTCGTGTCTCGCTGCATCCTGATATTTCACCCGCCGAACTACAGCGTGGATCCGAGGTCGTCCTCAATGAATCGCTCAATGTCGTGCTGGCCCGAGCCCCTGAACGCACTGGCGAGGTCGTGACATTTAAGGAGCTGCTGAGTGACGGCCACCGAGCCATGATCGTCGGCAGAGCCGACGAAGAACAGGTTGTTGAGGTTGGTGCGGACCTTCTCGGCGTCAAGCTTCGTTCGGGTGATTCGTTATTGCTTGACCCACGAGCATCAATGCTCCTCGAGAAGCTCCCACGTCCCGATGTTGAAGAGCTCGTGCTCGAAGAGGTCCCAGACATCTCCTACGCCGACGTCGGAGGTCTCGACTCTCAAATCGAACAGATCATGGACGCAGTCGAGCTTCCCTTCCTGCACCACGAGCTCTTCGCAGAACACAAACTGCCCGCGCCGAAAGGCATTCTCCTCTACGGTCCTCCCGGCTGTGGGAAGACGCTCATTGCGAAGGCAGTTGCGAATTCGCTCGCCAAGAAGGTCGCTGAGGTTTCAGGCGACGAGCACGCTCGCAGTTACTTCTTGAATATCAAGGGCCCGGAATTGCTCAATAAGTACGTCGGTGAGACTGAGCGACAGATCCGCCTCGTGTTCGAACGTGCACGCGAGAAGAGCGAAGAAGGCTGGCCCGTTATCGTCTTTTTCGACGAGATGGATTCGCTTTTTCGTACTCGCGGCACTGGCATCAGTTCGGATATGGAATCGACCATCGTGCCGCAACTTCTCGCCGAGATCGATGGCGTAGAGACGCTCAAGAATGTGATCGTTATCGGTGCATCGAATAGAGAGGACCTGATCGATCCTGCGATCCTCCGGCCTGGTCGTCTCGACGTAAAGATAAAAATTGAACGGCCCGATGAAAATTCGGCTGCGCAGATTTTCGCCCGATACCTCACTTCCGACCTGCCTCTCGACATCGTCGAAATTGATTCACTCGGAGGCGGAGACCCAGAAAAGGCCGTCCGCATCATGATTGAGCAGACGGTGGCCGAGATGTATCGCGACGATGAGGCCAACCAGTTCCTCGAGGTCACGTACCAAAACGGCGATAAAGAGATCATGTACTTCAAAGATTTCTCGTCGGGCGCAATGATTGAGAACATCGTCAGACGGGCAAAGAAACTTGCGATCAAACGTTTCTTGCGAACTGGTGAACGAGGAATCCGCGTGAATGACATGTTTGAGTCGATTCATCAGGAATATAAAGAGCATGAGGATCTACCCAATACAACCAACCCTGACGATTGGGCCAAGATTTCGGGCAAGAAAGGTGAGCGGATTATCTACATCCGCACTCTCGTGAAGCATTCGGAGACAGAAACCTCAGGTGGTCGCTCCATCGAGCGAGTCGGCACCGGTCAGTACCTCTGAAGTCGAGTCAGAAGAGCCTGTAGGGATTTTTCGTGGCCATCAGAAAGATCTGTGGAATAGAAACCGAGTACGGGATCGTTTTTCGCGGCGTCGAAGATCCCAATCCGATTACCGCATCTTCCATTCTGATTAATTCCTATCTCAGCGATCTCACCAAATCTGGCGGTGTAGTGCATGGTGCACCGGGAGTCGGCTGGGATTTCGACTATGAGACCCCTGATGTAGATGTGCGTGGTGTGACGAATCCTGGCTCTATGCCTCCCGAGGTCGAAACACATATGGTCAACGCAGTCCTCACCAACGGAGCTCGCTACTACGTAGATCACGCTCATCCCGAACTCTCGACACCGGAGTGCGGCGACGCATTGTCTGTCGTCACTTTCGATAGATCTGCCGAGTTGATCCTAGAGCTGTCAATGAGAGCTGCCGATGCCCTTTTGCCTGAGGGCCAGTCGATCGTTGCATACAAGAACAACTCGGATGGTAAAGGGAACTCGTACGGATGTCACGAGAATTATCTCATTGATCGTGACCTAGCCTTTGGCAAAATCGTGGCGGAGATCAGCCCGCATTTCATCACCCGACAAATTTTTTGTGGCGCAGGCAAAGTTGGAAGCGAAATCGGCTTTTCGCCTGATCTCGTGCCGTTTCAGATCAGTCAACGCGCGGATTTTTTCGAAGAAGAGGTTGGTCTCGAAACGACGTTGAAGCGGCCAATCATCAATACAAGAGACGAGCCCCACGCTGACCCACAGAAGTACCGTCGTCTTCACGTCATTATCGGTGACGCGAATATGAGTGAGGTAGCAACGTTCTTGAAGGTCGGCACCACTGCACTCGTCTTGGCAATGGTAGAAGATGACTGGATTAAACGTGACCTCCGGTTTCTCGCACCCATTCATGCGCTGCGCACGGTGAGTACTGATCTTTCGCTCTCTTCTGCCTTGCCACTCTTAGCCGGTGGCTCAGTGACTGCGCTCGAGGTTCAGCGCTATCTCTTCGAACGAGCGGTGCACTGGGGAGAGCATCATGGATTCTCGGTTGTGGGGGAAGAGGTCGGACCCGAGATCCTTCGTCGTTGGGATCAGTCACTTTCAGGGCTTGAGACCGACCCTGAATCACTTGCTAGCACCATCGATTGGATCGCCAAGTACAGGCTTATTAGCGGCTATCGCGAGCGGCACGGTTTGGAGTGGGGTGATGCTCGTCTCCACGCGCTTGACTTGCAGTATCACGACCTTCGTCCCGAAAAGTCCCTTGCTCGGCGAGTCGGCTTAGAAACCATTTGTGATCCCGAATTGGTTCTTCGCGGAATCAGTTTCCCTCCCGAAGACACCCGCGCGTATTTCCGGGGAGCCTGTCTTGCCAAATTTGGTGACGAGATCGTGTCTGCAAATTGGGACTCCATGGTGTTCGATGTGGGTTCCGAACCCCTCAGGAGGGTCGCAATGATGGAACCGTCGCGCGGAACCGCCTCTCATGTGGCTAGCGTGATCGAATCCAGCCGAACTGCGGCCGAGTTGCTTGCGCGGCTCGACGCATAGGGGAGTGGTTTCCGATTCCTCGGGGATCACGAACTCGACTTTTAGGAGGTGCCATGCCTGAACGTGAACAGATCAGACGAACACCAACCGAGCGCCCAGAAGAAGCAGTGGACGAGGCCCCAGCCAGTTCGGATGCAGGTGAGAAGCTCAAGGCTGAGCTCGACGACCTTCTCGATGAAATCGATGAGGTTCTTGAAACCAACGCTGAGGATTTTGTGCGCAGTTTCGTGCAAAAGGGTGGCCAATAGCAGCCGCAGGCGAAACTCTGCCCAACCGGTAGCCTCTACAGCGTGAGTATGCCGTTTTTCAATCCGTCTGAGGATCCAGGTCCAGATTTCGCGGCGCTAGCCAAGATGCAGGGACTTGTTCCAGTGGCCCCGTCCGCAGCCGTCGATGAGCGATTGTCGATCACC
>JBILIB010000201.1:0-3050 GCA_044350215.1 Acidimicrobiales bacterium | reverse complement strand
AGTTCTTCGTCGGTGGGATCAGCCCCTGCGTCGAGCGATCGATCACCCATGGCCCAGTAGCGAACAGCACCGTGGCCAACGAAGCCGCCGTAGTTCATTCCCTTTGGTTCGCTGCCCAACCACCGCAGGTAGTCACCATGGGTTGTCCATGTCCATGGCATGCCTTCGAGAATTGAAGGAGCGGGAATGTCTTCGACCGATTCCATGGCTTTGGCCAAAAACTCTGCGTCGCCGTCTTTCACTGGAGCGAACGTCATACCGCAGTTGCCCATCACCACTGAGGTGACACCATGCCAACACGTGGAGGTTCCAATTGGGTCCCATGCGAGTTGCGCGTCGAGGTGTGTGTGTACATCGACGAAACCGGGCGTCACCAATCTTCCGTCGGCATCGAGCTTGCGTTTTGCCACGCCGACGTCGTTACCAATCGCAACAATCGTGTCTCCATCGATTGCTACGTCCGCCCGCCGCGGTTCAGAACCCAAACCGTCGACGACCAGTCCCCCACTGATCACTACATCATGCATGGTCTGACAGTACCGCTCAGTCGGTGCCCGCGACGGGAAACTTCACCGACCAGTTTCGCCGTCCAGCAGTTCTCTAATGATGTCGGCGTGGCCGGCATGACGAGCCACCTCTTCAAGCATGTGGCCAAGTACCCATCGGAGATTCACCATGTCGCCCCGCCCCACCTGCACGCACTCAGCATTGAGATCAGTAACTGCATCAAGCACTGCATCGGCTCGTTGACGAACAAGCGCATAGCGCTCGAGCGAAATCTCAATGGGACCGCAGCCGTAGTCGGGGGCAACAAATTCCTGCCCTGCAAAACAATGCAGGAACCAATATTCCTCAACGAAGGCAAGGTGGTTCACCAGCCATAACAACGTGGTGTCCGAAGGCAGCAACTGGCGCGCCGCCGCTTCGTCGCTCACGCCGGACACTTTGCGAACAAACGAATCGCGCTGAAAGTCATAAAGCGCGCGCAGCGTCTCGAATTCGCCGGCTACGAGTTGTGGAGGCCCTGCATCGCTCATGATGACAGGCTAGAGAAAATGGGGCTCAGGCCCAGCCGTTCTCCCGAACAACCTCGACCATAAGTTCTCCGGCTTCGGTGGGGTTCTTGCCCACGCGAACACCAGCGGCCTCGAGCGCTTCCATCTTGGCGGCGGCAGTGCCCTTTCCACCGGAGACGATGGCGCCAGCGTGGCCCATCTTCTTGCCGGCGGGTGCGGTCACACCAGCGACGTAGGAAACAACCGGCTTGCTCATCTTGTTCTTGATGAACTCTGCTGCTTCTTCTTCGGCCGAACCACCGATTTCGCCGATCATCATGACGGCCTTGGTGTCGGGATCGGCTTCGAATGCCTCGAGGCAATCGATGAACGAGGTTCCGGGAACCGGATCGCCACCGATACCGACGCATGTGGTGACGCCGATGTCCTGAAGCTTGAGTTCATACAGTGCCTGGTAGGTGAGCGTGCCGGAGCGGCTCACGATGCCAACTGGACCACCGGGCTTGGCGATTTCGCCAGCGGTGATGCCGATATTGCACTTTCCTGGGCTGATGATGCCGGGGCAGTTCGGGCCAAGCAGGCGAACGTTCGGGAAGTCGCGCTTCAATTTGTTGAAGAACCACGCTTCGTCGTGTGCCGGCACGCCTTCGGTGATGCACACGATGAATTCGATGCCACCCTCGGCTGCTTCCATGACTGCGTCACGAACGCCGGGAGCCGGAATGAAGATGCACGATGCGTTGGCGCCCGTTTCAGAAACGGCGTCGGCAATCGATGCGAACACCGGGATGCCATCGACATCGGTACCGGCCTTCTTGGGATTGGTGCCACCAACAACCTTGGTGCCGTAGTCGCGGTTGCGAAGACCGTAAAAGCGGCCCTGCGAACCGGTGAGGCCCTGGTAAATGACCTTGGTGTTCTCGTCTACGAAGATGCTCACGGGTTCCTCAGTTCTTCTTCGCGAGTTCGACAGCGGCCGCAGCTGCTTCGAGCATCGTGGGCTTGCTGACGAGCTTGTCGGAGAGATGCGGCGCAAGAAGTGCGCGACCCTCTTCAGCATTTGTGCCGTCAAGACGGATGACGATCGGTGCAGAGATGTCGACCATCTCAAGTGCGCCGATGATGCCCTTGGCAACTTCTTCGCCTCGGGTGATACCACCGAAGATGTTGATGAAGATTGACTTCACATTCGGGTCGTCATTGATGACCTGAAGTGCGCCCGCCATAACTTCAGCGTTGGCACCGCCACCGATGTCGAGGAAGTTAGCGGGCTTGCCACCGGCCTGGTTGACAACGTCGAGCGTGCTCATGGCGAGACCAGCACCGTTGGCGATAACGCCGACGGTTCCGTCGAGGCCCACGTACTGGAGGCCCTTCGCATGGGCGGCTTCTTCACGATCGTCACGAACCTGCGTGGCTTCGTATTCGGCCCACTCGTGACGGAAGTCGGCGTTGTTGTCGAGCGTGACCTTGGCGTCGAGCGCGTGCACCTTGCCGTCGGTCTTCACGATGAGCGGGTTGATCTCTGCGAGATCGGCGTCGCCATCGGTGTAGGCGGTGTAGAGCTTGAGAAGCAGCGCAACCGCGCCGTCGGTGACCGACGGGTTGAGGTTGGCAGCAAGCACCCATTCGCGACACACGGCTTCAGTGAGCCCGTCGACAGGGTCGATCCAGATCTTGGCGATCGCGTCGGGGTTTTCGACGGCGACCTGTTCGATCTCGACGCCGCCTTCCTTCGAGAGCATGCCCAGATGCTTCTTGGCCGAGCGATCGAGCGTGAACGAGACGTAGTACTCCTCGGAGATGTCCGAAGCGATCTCGATCCAGAGGATGCGCGTGATGTGACCGGAGATATCGAGTCCGAGGATGTTGCCAGCGTGCTCACGGACTTCATCGGCGTTATTGGCGAGTTTGACGCCGCCCGCCTTTCCGCGACCACCGGCATGCACCTGGGCCTTGACGACGACGGGATAGCCCACTGCCTCGGCAGCGGCAACGGCCTCGTCGACGGTCGTTACCGGACGCCCGTCGGAC
>JBILIB010000200.1:0-3075 GCA_044350215.1 Acidimicrobiales bacterium | reverse complement strand
CAGAACGACCAGTCCCCGCTTCGACCGATATCACTCTCACCGAAGCCGCCGAACAACTCGGCGTTCATTACATGACGGCGTACAAGTACGTTCGCACCGGACGATTGGCGGCCACCAAGGTTGGAGGGGGCTGGCGAATCTCCAGCGATGCGCTCCAGGAGTTTCTGTCCACTCCGACAACGCGCACTTCCGGCGAGCGCGTCGATTGGTCGTCCCGGCTTAGGGATCGTTTGACCGCAGGCGACGAGGCGGGATCTTGGAATGTGATTGAGGCATCGATGGCTTCGGGGCTCGCCCCTATGTCGGTGTACCTCGATGTGCTCGCACCGGCACTCGCAGCCATTGGAGCCGCATGGGCCAACGGCGAAGTTTCAATCGCCGAGGAGCACCGAGCGACTGCCGTAACAAATCGCCTCATCGGACGTTTAGGTCCGCAGTTCAGTCGCCCAGGCCAAACACGCGGCACCATCGTCATTGGTGCAGTAGCCGGCGACCAACACGCAGTACCGATCGCAATGGCTGCTGACCTTCTTCGCGGACGCGGTTTCACAGTGATCGACCTCGGCGCCAATACTCCTGCTGAAACATTCGTCGATGCCGCAAACACTGCAGATCGACTTTTGGCTGTAGGAATTAGCTCAAGTACTGCAGGGGTTGATCACAACGTGATCGCCACTGCAGACGCTCTTCGAGATCAGGTCGGCTGCCCCATCGTGATCGGTGGACATGGCATCGAAGATAATGCGCGCCGCGCTCATGCCGACGCGATCACGAGTTCAGCCAATGACATGCTCGAGGCGTTCGACCGCATTGCGAAAGCCGCAGTCGAGAAGTAACTGATCAGGCCGGCGCCGGAGTCACCGCTGGTCGGCCCGCAAGGACTTCAACAATGTTCTCGCAGCACAGTCGAACCATGTCCCCACGAGCCAGGGTCGATGCCGAGCCAAGATGTGGGGCCAGCACAACATTGTCGAGGGTCAGCAGACCTTCGGTGATCTTTGGCTCAAATTCGTAGACGTCAAGGCCAGCGGCAGTGATTTGCCGATCCCGCAGGACGTTTACCAACTCTGCCTCGTCGATCAGTGCGCCACGACCTGTGTTGACAAGCACTGCAGTCGACTTCATCAGACGAAAAGCACGTGCGTCGAACATGTGTCGGCTCTGATCATTCAGTGGGGCATGGAGCGAAATGAAATCGCTCCGCCGGAGAAGGTCGTCAAGGGATACGAACTCAGCACCAAGCGATGTTTCAATCTCCGGAGAGACCTGATTGCGATTGAAATACACAACATTCATGCCGAAGCCCTGGGCGCGACGTGCAACCGCTTGTCCGATCGCACCCATTCCGACAATGCCGAGTGTTTGATGACGCAGGGGTTCGCCGAGCAACTGTGTCGGTGCCCACCCTGTCCACTCCCCCGCTCGAACCAGACGTTCTCCGGCCCCAAGATTTCGGGCGGCAGCGAGCAGCAGTGCCCACGCTAGATCAGCGGTCGCATCGGTGAGGACGCCCGGAGTCGTTGTGACCTCGACGCCACGCTGACGGGCAGCAGCAACATCAATGTTGTCGAATCCGACTGCGTAATTGGAAACAACACGCAACGAGGGAGCCGCGTCAAGCACCTCAGCGTCGACCCGATCACTCAACATGCACAGAAGAGCATCAGCTTGTTCGATCCCAGCAATCAGTTCAGCCCTGTGGAGCGGACGATCCTCATCGTTCGCCCGAACTTCGAAGCCCAATTCCACGAGTAGGTCGATCCCGGGAGCGGGCAATGGGCGGGTCACAAAGACGACAGGAGCCATAACAAACCGTTACACAGAAATCTCAGTCGCTCGTGGCACTAACCGGAGAGTCGACAAATGTGACCGGGGCCTCGAACGCCGCTCGCCGCGCAACACGTCGAAGCGCCCCCAAGACAGGGCGACCGGCAACGATGATAAAGATCGCAGAGAAAACCGCTCGAGGAATATCGAACCCAAATGATGTCGTGATGTGAAATCCCCAGAATCGGCGCAGGTTTTCAGCAAGTGAATCTCCCGCTACATACGAAACCGTCGTATCACCGGCGCTCAGGAACGGCCAGAACCAAAGATTCATGACGAGCCCATAGGCCAATGCAGAAACGGCGCCATACGTTGCCAGCATCGCGATTTCGATTTTTCCACGTGCAGGAGGAAGGCATCCGGCAAAGAAACCAATCCACGCAGCACCAAACATTTGAAATGGCAACCAGGGGCCAACGCCACCAGTGATCAATGCGCTCACAAAGAGCGTGAGTGCCCCAAGCACAAATCCGAATCCGCGACCGAAGACACGTCCTGCTGGAATCAGCAAAAAGAAGACCGGCTCAAATCCAGCGACACCGCCGCTCGGCAATCGGAGTACTGCACCGCTCGCAGCGAGGACTCCGAGCAAGGCAACCGATTTCGCGTCAAGAGAACCATCGGCTAATTCCGCAAGGATGACCCCAATCACTAGCGGAATGAGGATGACAAAGATCCAAGGCGCATCGCTGCTATGGGACGAATCAAGTGAAGAACTCGCAGAGGCAAACAACGGCCAACCAAACGCAACGATCCCAAGCGCAAATGCCGCAATCAATAACACCCAAGAGGTGAGTCCGAGACGGACTGCATCAACCCGAGATGGTGATGCGACAGTCATGAGTAGGAACTATCGCTTGCGGCAGCAAGCGCCAGCTGAACCTCGTTCACTGTCAAAAGCGCAAGTGGAGCGAGAACCTTCGCCACCTGCGGTGCAAACACTGGCGAATGCACGACGACATCGCGAGCAGGGCCATCAGCGACGACTTCGCCTTCGGCGAGAACAATGCACCGATCCGCAACAGCAGCAACTACCTCAACATCGTGGGTTGCAATGACTACTGCATGCCCGTCGGCGGCCAGTTGCGCAAGAACTTCAACTAATCGTTGTTTGGCTCCGTAATCGAGTCCACGAGTGGGTTCATCGAGCAACAGCAGTGGTGGCTCCGAGGCCAATACGATTGCGAGCGCAAGACCGAGACGTTGCCCTTCCGATAAATCACGGGGATGGGTCGATGCGTCAACTCC
>JBILIB010000199.1:0-3084 GCA_044350215.1 Acidimicrobiales bacterium | reverse complement strand
GGATGGGGAAAATCGGTGGACCACATGATGTTGTCGACACCGACGTCGTAACGCAATGCTTCGATGGAACGTGGTTCATCGACAAACGTCGTCCACATGTTTCTGCGGAAGTAGAAACTGGGAAGCTCGCTCAGGTTGTCATACACATACCCCTGGCGAACGACCATGTCATCGATGAGATCGAGGTAGTGAGCAATCCAGCCAATACCAGGTTCAACGAAAACAATTTTCAGGTCGGGAAACTTCTCAAGTGTCCCAGTAAGGATCCACATACCCAACGCTTCCGCGGTGGAGAGAGCAGTCATCGTTACCATGATGCCCTTTTGCGGAGTTGGGTCACGACGGGTGAGTTCATCGAGATTTGTGTTGATACCGATGTGGCAACACATCGGAAGGCCGGTTTCTTGAACGGCCGCCCAAAGCGGTTCGTAGCGTTCGTCGAAGTAGTCAGGCTGTCCGAGTTCGGTTGGGAAGACGGGAATCTGAAGAGACTTTGCTCCCAATTCCGTAACCCGCTGCACCTCAGCAACGGCTGCATCGATGTCGTGAATCGGGATCTGGTAACTGACGACGAGCCGCCGGGGATCAGCTGACGCGAATTGGGTCAGAACGTCGTTAAACGCGCGTGTAGCTTCGGCCGCGCCGCGCTCCATATCGCCGATATAGCGGAAAGCGCTGACCTCGGAATAGATCACTTCAATGTCGACGCCGTCAGCGTTCATGTCAGCGAGTCGGTCCGAGGCGGTGTGATAGCCGGGACGACTGAATGCGGCATGTGGATTTCGTTTCATCGCGTCGGCATTGACCTTGGCGGAACTCATGTTGGCGGCAACACGCGCAGCAAATGCTTGCTGGGCTTTGTCGTAGTCGGGATGAAACTTGGGATCGAGGTTGGCCTTGACCTGATCTTGTGTGATTGCGACATGCGAATCGGCGGAGATGATTCGTTCGCCAGTGCGGTTCAGGACAATGTTGGATTCGGTGATGGTCATCAGTATTCCTTTCGCTCAGCGGCCCAGAATGATGCCGCTACGGCCGGCGCTAACGAGAACATGCTCAGCTCCGGAGATTTGGTTTGCTGACGCGCCCCGTAATTGACGCACGCCTTCGACGATGTTGTTCATTCCATGGATATAGCCCTCACCCAAGAGACCTCCATTGGTGTTAACGGGAAGCGAACCGCCGCGCCCAATGTGGCCATCTTTGATGAATTCGCTTGCCTCGCCGCGCCCGCAGAAGCCAAATGCTTCGAGTTGAAGGAACACGATTGGGCTGAAGTTCTCGTAGATCATGGCGACATCAATGTCGTCAGCCGTAATGCCTGCTTGGTTGAAGAGTTGTTGACCGAGCACACGACCTTCGGGGTATTCGCAAAGGTCTTCGTGGTAATACGCGAACATCTCATGTCCGCCTTCGAGTTGTATCGCTGATGAGGCGAGAATCGGAACTGCGTCGGCGCCATGATCCGCGGCGCGTTCGGCGGAGGTGATGAGAAGTGCGACACCACCGTCGGATTCAAGACAGCAGTCGAGCTTTCGGAGGATTGGTTCGACAATCCATCGCGAATCTTGGTGGTCCTGCAGCGTGATGGGTCGCTCGTAAAACTGAGCATTGGGATTGGTTGAGGCCCAGTCACGAGCAACGACGGTGTAGCGGCCAAAGTCTTCGTTGGTGAGGCCGAACTCGTACATGTAGCGCTGAAAGGTCAGTGAGTAGACCTTTGCTGGCGTGTTGAGGCTGAAGGGGCTTGCCCAATTCCATGCTGGGTCAGGGTTGGCCTGAACCGGTTGTCCGAAACGATGGGCCGAACGCTCGTTGAATGCTCGGTAGACAAGAACCGCATCGGCCTGACCACTTTCAACGGCTGCTGCAGCAAGTTGAACAGTTGCACTGGCCCCACCACCACCACCTCGGGTCCGAGCGCAGAATCGCAGCATGGGAACACCGATAGTGCGGATGAGGGCGAGCTCATCGTTAGTGTCCATGGAGAATGTGACGGTGCCATCGACTTCGGTGGGGGAAAAACCTGCATCGCGAATCGCGTCGCGTGAAGCTTCGGCGGCGAGTTGCAATGTCGAACGTCCGGAATTTTGTGAGAACTCGGTGTGACCAATGCCAGCAATGACAGCGCGTGTTCCGCTCATGACTGCACCCCTGCCAAGCGGAACTGCGGAAGGACGGTGCCGTCGTAGTCAACGAAGCACACCTCAACCCGTTTGTCATTCAGTATCTGATCGTGCGTTGGTACAACATCGATGAGATTGGAAACAATTCGGGTGCCTTCATCAAGCTGTATAAGGATGACGATGCGAGGTTCGGCATCAGGTTCTGTGGGGTGCTGCGAAATAATCCAGGTGAGAATCGTCCCATTGCCCTTCGATTCTGTTGTTTGGTTATTTGTTGATCCACACGTCGCGCATAGCGGTGTAGGTGGATGGCGCAGGGCGTTGCAGTCCCCGCAGCGTTGAATAAGCAACTTTTGCTCTGTTGCGCCTTCCCAGAAGAACGCGTCGTCGAAGTCAAAGATTGGTGGACGAACGGTGGTCATAACGCGCGATCCTGTCGAAGTGTGGACTGAAGGACAACGCCGTCAGCGATCAGAGCGTCGATCTCGGTTTCGCCGATACCGATTTCGCTCATGATGTCGACAGTGTCATGACCGACAACGAGCGGTGGCCCTGCGATTCGTGTGGGTGTGTCGGAAAAGGTCCACATGTGGGCGAAGTGGTCGAAACTTCCGACCTGGGCCTGCTGCATCGTGGTGACGAGCCCGGCGTCACGGAACTGCGGGTCGTCGAAGAGACGTAAGCAGAACTCTTCGTCTTCGATTTCGCAGGGAATAGCAGCGCTGTCGAGTGCATCGAACCACTCGATAGCGGTCCGGGTGCGGAAGGTTGTTCCCAGTTCAGTGATCGCATCTGCATCGGTAAGCGATGCGAGTCGCGCGATTCCGCTGACGGCTTCGAGCGCCGACCACTGTTCGTCGTTTTGCACCGCAAGGCACAGCCAGCGATCGGCTGTTTCGTAAAGGCGCGTGCGCGGGCCAGTTCCGAACATGAGCCCATCAACCTTTGGGCGATCGAC
>JBILIB010000076.1:0-9306 GCA_044350215.1 Acidimicrobiales bacterium | reverse complement strand
ACCGTTCGGCTTCGATCCGAATCCCGCTCGCTTCGCAGAGCCCGAAGGCAAAGCGCATCGAGTTCCGTTGCCCCGACTCCACCAGCAACCCGTACCTCGCCTTCTCGGCGATGATGCTCGCTGGTCTCGATGGCATCCAGAACCGCATCGAACCGCCGGCTCCGGTTGACAAGGACCTTTACGACCTTCCGCCGGCAGAACTGGCCAAGGTTCCTCAGGTTCCCGCCACGCTCGAAGCAGCACTCGATGCACTCGAATCAGATAACGCATTCCTCAAGGCCGGCGGTGTGTTCACCGACGATCTCATCGAAACGTGGGTCGAGTACAAGCGTAAGAACGAGGTGGATGCGATCCGTTTGCGCCCGCATCCCTACGAGTTCTCGATGTACTACGACATCTGACCCTCAGTCGGGTACGACATCTGACCCTCAGTCGGGTACGACATCTGACCCTCAGTCGGGTACGACATCTGAGCCAAAGTTTCACTGCATGAATCGAATGAGGGCCGGTCCATTGGGCCGGTCCTCTTCGCGTGCGATGCAACGTTCGTGCGTTGGTTAGGTACGGTGGTTGCCGATGCAAACACTTTCCGATCGGCGGATCGGCCCGTTCATTGGCGCACTCCTTTTAGCGCTTGTTGTTCTCGTCGCTGGCTGCGGGGAATCATCGACGAATGGTTCCGCGAAGACCGCAAGTGCGTCATCGAACGAAAGTTCCACATCGTCGAGTTCATCGACATCGACGACAGTCGCTCCCACTACGAGTTCGGTACCACCGACAACCGCGGTGCCAGAATCGGCGTCGACTCGCGATCGCCTCGCCGTGCTTTCAGTCGACGACCGGCCATCGCCGCAGGGGGCCTATCGCCGCGAGGAGTGGCCGCATTGGGCCGACGTGGACGGCAATGGTTGCGATGCGCGCCAAGATGCTCTCATTGCGTGGTCAATTGTTCCGGCAACAGTGAATCGAGCCGGCACGTGCAAAGTGGTCGCCGGCTCATGGGTATCTCCTTATGACTTGAAGGCCTCAAACAATGCCGGTGATTTCGATGTCGATCACCTTGTTCCGTTAGCGAATGCCTTTGAGTCAGGGGGTTGGGCGTGGAGCACTGAGCGTCGACGCGCTTTTGCCAACAACCCTGGCGAACTGGTTGTTGCATCAGCGTCTTCGAATCGATCAAAAGGTGCCGACACACCTGACCAATGGCGACCATCAAACCGGGACTCTTGGTGCGCATATGCCGACGGTTGGGTGAAGGTAAAAAGCACGTGGGGACTCACGGTCACGACGTCCGAACGCGATGCCCTTGGCCAGATGCTCGATACCTGCGGCATCGCCGGTCCGTTATGGCCGTTAGGTGGAACATCAATGGCGAGTCCCCAAGGACCCCCACCCTCTGGGTCTGCATCTGGGGCGGTGCCCACTCCAGCACCGGTAGCTCCCGCTCCGGGCGGTGATGTGTACTACGCCAACTGCACCGCAGCTCGTGCCGCAGGTGCAGCACCGATTTATGCGGGTCAGCCGGGCTATCGCACTGCGCTCGATGGAGATAAAGACGGCATCGCATGTGAGTGAGTAGTGGATGCACATGGCGTTGCCCTCATCAGTAGGGTTCGCGTCATGGAGCGTCTTGAACTCACTGCTGACGAACTGCTGACCACAACACGCGCAGTTCGCAAGCGCCTAGATCTTTCTCGGCCGGTTGAGCGATCAGTTGTTGAAGAGTGTTTGCAGATTGCTCTGCAAGCTCCGAATGGTTCGAATCGTCAGACGTGGAACTGGGTTGTTGTCGACGATGTTGAGACTCGTGGGGCCATGGCAGAGATTTGGCGGGGCGGTGCTGCTGATCTTGGGGCCGCTGCGGCTGCGGCCGCAGCACCAGCGCGACCCCCGGCCGAGCGGCAGCCCCAGATCATGGAGTCGGTGTCATGGCTAAATGAACACCTACACGAGGTACCGGTTTTGGTGGTCGCCACAGTCGACGGACGTCCGGAAGGCGCGTCGATGTTTGCGCAATCAACGATGTGGGGATCAGTGCTTCCGGCAGTGTGGAGTTTCATGTTGGCATTGCGCAGTCGCGCGATGGGGAGCTGTTGGACGACCGTGCACCTTGAACGCGAAGAGGCGATGGCCGATCTGCTCGGAATTCCCATCGATGAAGTTACTCAAGTGGGTTTATTTCCCGTTGCGTACACGGTGGGAACCGACTTCAAGCCCGGCGCGCGCCAAGCATCGGCCGACACCATTCGGTGGAATCACTGGTAGTTAGGCCTCGTTCGCGAGCAACTGACGAACCTGTGATTCAACAGCAGTGCCGTTGAAGAAGTCGGGGTTCGTGCCTGTAAACAGTCGAGCGACATTTCCGAACATGAAATCGCTGAACTGATCGCGGGTGACGAGTTCGTCTTCGATGAGTTCCCATGCTTCAGGGAGTACACCGGTGAAGTCCGGAACATCCCAGTGGCCAATATCGGAAGCGAACATGGCGCGCAGTCGAGAGCCATCGGGGTTGATGTCTTCATTGAAAGCAATTGCGTTCATGGGGTCATCGGCTTCACACCCGAAGAAACACTGATCAGTGAAGATCTTCACGATGTCAGCTTTTGAGTTGATGCCACTGAGTTTCCACTCGTCGATCGTGTCAACTTCTTCATTTGGATCAGAAAGAAAACTGAGAGTCTCAGAAAGTCGATCAGCGCGATCGGTAAACATCGGGTCGCCATAGTCGGCCAGCAGCGATTCGAGGAGCGCGCGGTCAAGGTTGGCGGGATCGTAATGACGGATATCGTCAACATTGCGCTTTTCGAAATGTCCACAAATATCGGACAAAAGATTGCAACCCCACGCAACGCCCCCTTCGAGAAACGCAAAGCGAAGTTCGGGGAAGCGCGACATCACTCCGCCAAAAAACAGTGACCGCAATACGGCTTCGGTACCCGCGGCAAAGTTGCCGATGTGGTTGGCGACGTAGTTGGTGGGCGAAACGCGACTGCCAAAACCAATACCGGTTGAGTGGAACGTCGGGGAAACATTGAGCTCTGCACACTTCTGCCAAAGCGGGTCGTAGTCATGCATGCTGTCGAGGCCGAGACCATCGACCCATCGCGCCGCTCGGTCGCCTTCGTGGCCAGGTGCGTAGCGCAGAACAAGACCGCCGAAGAGAAAACCGCGTAGCCCAAGTTCCTTTGTGGCGTATTCGAGCTCAGCAATTGCTTCATCGGGGTCGTAGGTGGGAATGACTCCGACGGGAAGAAGTCGATCGGAGTACTTCTCGTAGGCCTCGGCGTAGTAGCGGTTGCAAGCGCGCGCAAGAGCACGACGGAGTTCGGTGTTATCGACGGCCATGACACTGAGGCCAACGGTGGGGTAGAGGAGCGCAACATCGATACCGATTTCATCGAGCCGGTTGTAGAGCAAACGAGGGAGCATTGCCGTTGCTCGATCAAGGGTGTTGCGCGTGGGAACACCCCACCACCCGGTGCGCGACATTCCGTTGCTTCGACGTTGGTCATCAGTGAGACCTCGTCTTGCCGTTGCCGCGGCGGTGCTCATGGCCTGGAACGTGTCAGCGAGTGCAGTGCCAGCGTCGGCCGCGATGAGGTCGCGGATAGCAGGGATGAACTCGATGATGTGCCCATCCGCATCGATGACGGGATGATCAAGTTCCTCACGAATTGCAGCTGCGTCCATGGGACGACCTCCTGAGATGTCGATCCATCATGGCGCAAACCTCGTGCGCCTTAGTGTTTCGCCGGTAGGCCGTAGAAAACGCGCTCGACGACTGATCGTGATCGACGAGTGACTCGGCGGTAGTGCTCACGCAGAGCACCTGGCTCAGTGTCGAGTGAACGGGCCAACCACAATGCTGATTCAGGTTGTGTCGGCATCGAGTCGCTCGGTGCGCTGTTGACTAAGTACCAGCGATTGCGAACGCGCTCACAGAACTCGTAGGCCTCGGTGAGGATGGCAGCATCCTCGGGGTCGAGAACATCAGCTTGGGCCAGAGCTCGGAGTCCATCAATTGTCCCGGTGGCCTTGACGTCGTACTGCAACTGGAGCATCTGGGCGGTGAATTCAATATCGGAAAGCGAGCCGCGACCGAGTTTGAGATGGAAGTCGGGGTCCTCTCCCATGGGAATGCGTTCGGCTTCAATGCGGGCCTTCATTCGCCGGATGTCGCGGACTCCTTCTGCGGAAAGTCCCAGACCCCACACCCACGGTGCAATTTCGTCAAGGAGTTCATCGCCGAGCGCTGCATCACCAGCGACGACGCGAGCCCGGGTCATCGCTTGCCGCTCCCAGGTGAGCGCGTGCTCACGCCAGTAAATGGCATAGGAATCGACACCGCGGGAGAGCGGACCGTTTTTTCCTTCGGGTCGTAGATCGCAATCGACGTCATAAAGGCGTGCGGCCGGAGTCGACCCGGCGATCATTCGAATAAGCGATTTCGAAAGACGTCGAGCTTCATCGATGTCGTCGGCGCTTGATCCTTGGTGCACGAACATCACGTCGAGATCACTGGCGTACGCGAGCTCAGAGGCTCCGAATCTTCCGAGTCCAATGACAGCAAACGGTATTTGCGGGTTCAGGCTTTGTAGCGCTGAACCAATTGTGGCTTCCGCCAGCGTTGTCAGATCGCGACCCACGCGCTCGACATCGGCATGGTTGAACAGATCTCGCGCCGCGATGCCGAGAAGGTTTCGTTGTTGCCATCGGCGCAGCGAGGCTTGTTGCTCGGTGTTGCCCTCGCGCATCTCCATTGATGCGGTTGCGGTGGCAATGAGTCCGTCGAGATCTTTTGTGGCGAGTTGTTCGGGTAATGGGAGTCGAGCAACCAAATCGGGGTTGGCGGCGACGATGTCGCCGAGCAGTCGGCTTGTTCCTGCGATTGTGCACAGCGACTGTGCCGCTGCAGGAGATTCACGAAAAGTCTCAGCGATTTGTCGTGACTGACGTGGCCCGGTCAGAAGATTGCGGATGAGGAGAAGGCCAAGGTCGGGATCAGGAGAAAGTGAAAGCCAGTCAAGCAACAAAGGCAGCATCTGTTGCATTAATCGACTGGATCGGTTGAGCCCCCGAGTGAGTTCGCCAAGTGCCGCAGCTGTACGCCGAGCATCAATGAAACCGAATGCTGCCAATCGGACTTCCGTCGCCTCGGCGCTGAGCGAGGACGCATCGCGCGATGTTGTGGCAAATGCTTCGAGTAGGGGACGGAAATAGACACGCTCGTGAATCCCACGAACTGTGGTTTGGATATGGATCAGGTCGCGCTTGAGTTGTTCGGCTGCAGTTCCGCGAGGTTCGTCTCGCCGCCCCATCACCCGTGCGAGACGATCGAGTGACGCTTCGTCCGTGGGAAGCGTGTGAACCTGCTGTTCATCGACGAGTTGCAGCCGATGCTCGACCGTTCGCAATTCGCGATAGGACGATGCCATCTTCTCTGCGTCGTTGTCATCGATGTATCCAGCACTCGCCATTTCGTCGAGCATTGTTAGCGTGGTTGCACCGCGAAGGTCCGAATCAAGATGGCCGTGCACGAGTTGCAAAAGCTGCACTGTGAACTCAATGTCACGAATTCCGCCCGGCCCACGTTTAAGTTCCCGATTCCCGAGGCCTTTGCGCGCGACCTCCGCTTCGGTCCGAGCTTTCATCGCTCGAAGTGATCGCAGAGCCTCGGCGTCGAATGGACGGGCCCACAAACACCGTTGGGCGGCATCGAGCCACTGGTCGCCAAGTGCAGTATCACCGGCGACGGGACGGGCTTTCAGAAGAGCTTGGAACTCCCAAGGTTCAGCCCAGCGATCCCAGTACGCCTCGTAGGACTCCACCGTTCGCACGAGCGGACCATCGCGGCCCTCGGGTCGAAGATTTGCATCAACGCGAAAACATCGTCGGGCAATGTCCATGATGGCGCGTGCCCTGCGCTCAAGTGCTTGGAGTGGACCATCGCCGACGAACAGCACATCGATATCGCTTGAGTAGTTGAGTTCGTCGCCACCCAACTTGCCCATACCGATGATGGAAAGAGTTGTGTCGTCATCCTTGGTCAGCTGCCATGACACCTCCAGGACATCACGACCTAGGGCCGCCAAGTTGGCCCCGACCTCATCGAGGGTGTCGAGACCGGTGAGGTCACGGGCAGCAATCCGAAGGAATTCCAGATTGCGCCAGGAAACGAGATCCTCGGCCGAGGCCGCGGTAGGCGTTGCCCGCTTGTTGGTGTCGGCGAGTGCGGTAAGAGCGTCCGCGGGACGGGCTTCGAGCAGACGGGTGAGCGAGCGACTCGCTGCAAGCACGGAGACCAAGGAATGGGCTTGTGCAGCATCGACTACGGCCGCTTCGAGCGCGTCAGGGGCAGCCTCGCTCAGGCGGGCGAGGGCCACTCGAACCGCAGCAGGAGCAGCGCTGCGATCGGCGAGGTTGAGCAGCTCAGTTGGAAGCGGGGTCGCATCGCCAGGGGTTGCCACGTCTCGGAGGCTATTGCGTCGCGTGAAGGCCCGTAGTCTGCGGGGGTGCCCAGCCTGCGCATTGGCCTCGCTCAACTCAATACGGTCGTCGGCGATATCGATGGCAACGCGTCACGCATCATCGAACTGATGGACCGAGCCAACGCGGCCGGTTGCGACATTGTTGCCTTCCCCGAGCTGGCGATCACCGGGTATCCACCCGAGGACCTTCTGCTGCGTTCGGGCTTTGTTGATGACGTGCGTGAAGCGCTTGACCGAATTATTGCTGCTTCGAGTTCGTGCACAGCGGTTGTGGGATTCGTCGAACAAGGTTCGGCCTCGCGTGAATCTGCCGATCCCGGCGAGGTCACGAGAACTTCTCGAGCAGTTGAACGGCCTGTTCTGTTCAACGCCGCTGCGGTGTTATCGAACGGTTCGCTAGATGGCGTGTACCGCAAGCGCGAATTGCCGAATTATTCAGTGTTCGATGAAGCGCGCTATTTCGTTGCAGGTGACGGTCCAATTCCGGTCTTTGAAGTGCAGGGTGTGCGTTTTGGGGTTTCGATTTGTGAAGATGCTTGGATTGAGGGTGGACCGATTGCCGAACTTGGTTCACGCTCGGTGCAGTTGGTTATAAACATCAATGCGTCGCCGTTCAATGTCGGAAAGTCGCAAGAGCGAGCTGTGGTGGTTGCCGAACGCGCTCATGAAGCGGCTGCGCCGATCGCCTATGTCAATCAAGTCGGCGGCCAAGACGAACTCGTCTTCGATGGCGACTCAATGGTGATGTCGGCCAGTGGAGTGTTGCTGGCTCGCGCACAGCGGTTTGTTGAAGACCTTTGCGTCGTTGACGTTGACATCAGTAATGCCGAACCCGCCGCCGAGCGACCTCCTGCCGACCAGACGGGCATTGCTGAAACGCTCACGCAAGAGGCTGAAGTTTGGAATGCACTCGTTCTCGCTACCCGTGACTTCGTCGTCAAGAATCGATTCTCTGATGTCGTGATCGGTTTATCGGGCGGCGTTGATTCGGCACTTGTCGCAGCAATTGCTGCAGATGCTGTTGGCCCCGAGCGTGTACATGGCGTGTTGATGCCGTCTCGATATTCGAGTGACCATTCGATTTCTGATGCAGTTGCTCTTGCCGAAAACTTGGGCGTTGAGTACCGAACAATTGCAATTGAGCCGGGACATGCCGCGTTGATGGAAATGCTTTCGTCGTCCTACGACGGTCAGTCGATAGGACTAGCCGAAGAGAATCTTCAGAGTCGGCTTCGGGCAGTAACGCTGATGGGTTTATCGAACGCGTTTGGTTGGTTACTCCTTAACACCGGCAACAAGAGTGAATCTTCGGTCGGTTATTCAACGCTCTACGGTGATTCAGCCGGCGGGTACGCCGTCATCAAGGATGTCTCAAAGTTATTGGTGTACCGCCTTTGCCGTTATCGAAACGAACTCGCAGGTCGGGAGTTAATTCCAGAAACTGTGCTGGTCAAACCGCCATCAGCAGAATTACGTCCCGATCAACGAGACGATCAAAGTCTCCCGCCATACGAGGAGCTTGATCCGATTTTGGCGATGTACGTCGAGGGGGATCACTCGGTCGAGGAAATCATTGCTGCGGGTCACGATCCTGCGGTTGTGCACCGGATCGTTGGCCTGGTTGATTTAGCGGAATACAAACGGCGCCAGTCGCCACCGGGGCCGCGAGTGACGTCGAAAGCGTTCGGCAAAGACCGTCGCCTCCCCATCGTTAACCGATATCGCCGTTAGCCGTTGCGAGGATTCCCCTAACCTGCACCCATGGCCTTTCTCACCGCAGGTGAATCCGTAGAGCGCATGGCCTCTTATTGCCGCGTTGAGCAGTTGCTGTTCGGTTTGTTCGGCCAATGGGCGACCGACGTTGAACTGCCCGTGGCGAAACTCGCACTTGTCTCAGCAGCCGATCACAGCGCGTGGCGAGCAAAGCGATGGTTCGAGATGCTGCCAACGGCACCACCTGGACCTGACGCGTTACTGACGCTCACCTCGGTTGAGCGTGAAGCATTTGGCCTGATTGCTGATCTCGTTGGCAAGTCGCAAGGCGCCCGCATGGTGGTGGCCTATGAAGAGCTCCTTCCCGGTCTCCAAGCCGCAATGGCTGCTCATCTGGAGCGCACGACGGCCGTTGCCGACGCCCCGGTGCGGCGATTGCTGGACATCTCTCTCACCGATGTCTCGAATGATTTGGCCGAGGGGATCGGCCCGATGGAATTCGTGATGTCCTCGGCCGAAGAGCGGGCGGCGGCCGAACGAGTGGGGGCGGAACTGGCCGTTGCCAAGGCCGGAATCACCTACATTTTCGGGGTCTGACGACTCTTTCTCCGCCAATCATGACCCGCCTGGTTGGGGGGCTTGACCGGCCCGGTATCGTTGACACACCCCGGCGGCCCCCATGGCCGATTCTCCGGGCCGAAGTCCCGAGGTGTGGCAGTGGCAAAGGAACGTGTTGAGCGCGACGAAGAGGATCTCGTTCGTCTCTATCTCACTGACATTGGCCAGTACCCCCTGCTCACGAAGGACGACGAAGTTCGTCTGGCGCAGGCCATCGAGGGTGGCGTTGCCGCTCGCGCCGAAATGGATGCAGCCAAGACCCTCACCGTTGCTCGCAAGCGCGAGTTGAAGCGTTCAATCAAACAGGGCGATGACGCTGAGCGCACCTTCGTGCAGTCCAACCTTCGTCTTGTTGTCTCAATCGCCAAGAAGTACCAAGCCTCCGGTCTTCCGCTTCTCGATCTCATTCAGGAAGGCAACCTTGGCCTCATGCACGCCGTCGAGAAGTTCGACTGGCGCAAGGGTTTCAAGTTCTCGACCTACGCAA
>JBILIB010000075.1:0-9432 GCA_044350215.1 Acidimicrobiales bacterium | reverse complement strand
GACCTCCAACTCATCGCCCCTCTTGAGACGCCCACTGCGTTTGCCATCCGTCCGGGTGATCCTGCCGAGATTGCCTATGTCGCGTCGCAGAATGGTGCGGTGTACCGCGTCGATGTCTCTAGCGGTGGTACGAGCGAAGTCGCGTCGCTGCGCGACCGTACGAAAGCCTCGGGCGAGCGCGGCCTTCTTGGCCTTGCGTTTTCGCCGAATGGCAACGAGATGTACGTCCACTTCACGGACCTAGACGGAAATACCAATGTCAACGCAATCGAAATGGTGAACGACACACCAGACATTGAAACGATGCGGACACTTCTCTTTGTCGAGCAGCCGTATTCAAACCACAACGGCGGACAATTGCTGGTTGATGAAAAGGGCAATCTGCTCATCGGACTCGGTGATGGCGGAGCGAGTGGCGATCCTCTCGGCCACGGACAAAATCCGGCGAGTCTGCTCGGCAAGATTCTCCGTATCTCTCCCAACCCCACAGGCTCCCAAACGCCGTATGACATTCCCGGAGACAACCCGTTCGTTCAATCAGCGACGGCCGCCCCCGAGGTTCTCTTCCTCGGCCTGCGCAATCCATGGCGATTTTCGATCGATGGGGTCACCGGCGATTTCTGGATCGCCGACGTCGGACAAAACACGACCGAGGAAATTAATCAAGTCCCGGCCCCAGGAATTGGCGCCAATCTCGGATGGAATCTGCGTGAGGGTTCGCGCTCGTTCAGTAGTTCGACATCCGAGGAACTCACCGACCCCGTCTACGAGTGGCCCAACACGGGCGGCGCGTCAGCTATCGGAGGGTTCGTGTACCGAGGTTCAGCGATCCCCGAGTTGAAGGGCCGATATGTGTTTGCCGATTTCGGTCAGCGCGGCCTCCTTGCACTCGATCCCGACACCGGATCGGTGACAAAACTTGATCTGCCTATCTCTGCGGTCGTTGCGTTCGGCCAAGACAACAACCAAGAGTTGTATGTGGTGTCTCTGAGTTCAGGAGTATGGGCGTTGCGCCCCGCGCGCTGAGTACTCGCCCCCGAAACGATGAACTGTCGCTGAGGAATCCCATAGCGAAAGAGACGGAACGCCTTCCGAACTATATTTCGCTCATGTGGCTCATTGATCAACGGACCGTGCAATCGGAAGTTCTTGATGGCGAGGCCGTCATCGTGGATTTCACCACCGGCCGGTATCACGCCGCCGCCGGTGTCGCCGCCACGGTGTGGGAGGCCATGAAGCAAGGTCAGGAAATCAACGAGATCATGATCGAAGTGCGATCCTCTTATACAGATGTACCCGACGATGCCGAGTCATCCGTGCTTGCATTTATCGACAGCGTCGTGGATGCCGGCCTTGCGAAACAGGCCAATACAGACGTCGCTCCAACAAGTTCGAGTGAACAGCGGGCAAGCACCGTACCCACACCATGGATCGTTCCGTTACTCGAATCCCACAATGATCTTGCCGATCTCATGTTGATCGACCCGGTGCACGACGTTACGGCTCGAGGATGGCCAAACGTTCCGTCGGCAAATTCGTGAGCGACTCCCACGCCGCCATCTCGGCACTGTTCGAACGGTCGAAGCAACTCGCGTCGCAGGACCCGAGAATGCTCACCCTCCTCATCGGCGGCGAGCGAATCAGGTTCGTGTCGGCGGGTCCGACAATGCTCGACTTCGTTGGACCAGCACTCGCCCACCTACCCAGGCTGCCCGACGATGAGCCCGCCGACCTCACCATCACGATGTGGGACGCAGCCACGACCGGCGCGCCCTATCCCGATTTGCGTCTCCCCGATGTCGAACCCATGGCCGCCGGACTCCTCGATGCGCCCGAACTGCTGCTGTCCTACTACTCGCAACCCCGCTTGATGACAGTCCTCGATCGAAACGTCGACGAGGCACTGTTCATCGCCGACACCGCCGACGCACTGCCGCCATGGGAACGACCGTCGCCGATGCGAGCGCTCCTCTCGTGGTGGTTCACGGACCGAGGGAAGTTGGTGGCCCACGCAGCCGCAGTGGCCACCGATGTCGGCGCCGCTTTGCTGATCGGACCGGGAGGAAGCGGCAAGAGTTCGACGTCGCTCGCATGCATGGCGGCCGGAATGGGATGGCTAGGTGACGATTACGTGATCATTGATCCCCGCACTCGTACCGTGTTCTCGCTCTACGGCTCGGCCAAGTTGGTCGCCGAGCATCACGATCGTTATCCCACCCTCATGAGAACCGACGGCACGATCCATCATGCCGACCTCGAAGATAAAAACTTTGGTTTTCCTGCGGTGGAATTCCCGGATCGGGTGTGTCTCAGTTCGGAGGTGCGCGCCGTGGTTCTCCCGGTGGTGACGAGGGGACCGGAGTGTCTCCTCGTGCGAAGCACCCCCTCACGCGCGCTTCTTGCCCTGGCACCATCCACGATCTTCCAAGGCAGAGTCCAACATGCCGAGGTATTCGGACTGTCTCGCGAAGTCTTACGTCCCTTCGAGCCCTATCGACTCGAGTTGGGAGACGGCGTTGAGGCAGTGCCGCAGATGCTCTCCCAACTGATCGCTGCAGAAGGTCGGCCGTGACGATCTCGACCGTCGCCCGGACTACTGAAGGCAGCCGAGAAGGAATCGTCTCGGTGATCATCCCGGTATTTAACAGCGAAGACTGCGTGGCCGACGCGATCGAAAGCGCTCTGACCCAGGGGCCGATCGTGCGTGAGGTCATCGTTGTCGACGATGGCTCCACCGACTCAACGGCCGAGGTGGTTCGTCGCTTCTCTGAGGTAGTGCTGCTTCAGCAATTGAACGCAGGCCCGGCGGCAGCCCGCAATGCTGCCATCGGCGTCTCGACGGGTGAGTTCATCGCACCCCTTGACCACGATGACCTCTTCACTGAAGGTCGACTCGAGATCATGGTCGATGCACTCGAGAAAAATCCCGACGCGCTCTTCGTGGTCGGAAAACAGCAATTGGTCATCGAGCCCGGGGGGCCACTGCCCTTCTGGCTCAATTCCACTGATCCTTCCGAACTCGAACGCTTTAGCCGCGAGCACGGGACAGGACTCCTGGTCATGCGCAGAAAAGCATTCGACATAGTCGGCCTCTTCGACGAAACCATGACCGTGGGCGGAGAGGACATCGACTGGGTTTTCCGATGTCGCGAGCTTGGCTTCGCAAGCGTGATGATTGACGATGTCGTAACCGCGCGGCGAATGCACGGCGGAAACCTGACGATGGACGAAACCAAAATGCAGCAAGCCATGTTCACGATCCTGCAGCGACGTGCACAACGACGGAGAGCACAATGATCACCGTCGACGTCATCGTTCCCACCTTCAATTCCGGTGGACTGCTCAACGAATCTCTCGACTCGGTCGCCGCTCAGACGATGCGGCCGCAAAGAATCATCGTCGTCGACGACGGTTCGACCGACGACGCTGTCGAACCCGCGGTTACCGACCGCCCCAACATCACGTTGCTACACCAAACCAACAGCGGGCTCGCTGTGGCCTGCAACAACGGCGTTGTCGAGTCCACCGCTGAGGCCTTCATCATCCTTGATCATGACGATCTTCTCGCCCCGAAGGCCATCGAAACGCTCGCCGTTGCAATGGATGCGAACAGTGGGGTGCAACTCGTCCATGGGATGGTGCACGAGTTCATCGACGATCGCGAAGGCCTACCCAAAGGGGTCCGCATCAAGGAACAAACCCTCGTCGCCCGCTTAGCAGGTTGCACCCTTGTTCGACGAGAACTCTGGGATCTCGTTGACGGGCTCAACCCCACGCTTTCCTATGGCGTGTGGATTGACTGGATCGATCGGGCAACATACGCAGGAGCGAGGACGCTCAACGTGCCCGAGGTCATCCTGCATCGACGCATCCATGCGAAGAACTTCACCGGGGGCGAGCAGGAACCGACGAGCTACCTCGATGTCGCTCGCGCTGCGCTGGCCCGCAAGCGAGATGGGTCGAACCCTTGAGCCGCATCCCCGGATTGCGCTGGGACTCATGGCCAGATCCGATCGACCAGCATCTATTGAGAGCCCTCTTGAACGCGGATCTTGCTGTTGCGCGCGCTTCATGGCAGACATTCCGTGCTCAAACAAATCTCGACGCACCCAATCAAGAGCAATATCGACTCTTTGGAGCAATCGCCGATCGACTCGAACTCATCGACCCTGAAGATGACCGAATCGGGATGTTCCAAGGTGTTCGCCGCCTCACCGCCGTGAACACGATGACAAAGCTTCGACAATTGGACGAGTACCTCCAGACCTTCGACGAGCTCGGAGTCGAGCCCGTGGTGCTCAAAGGCACCGCATTTGTGCTCACGGTGTACGAATCATTTGGACAACGGTGGTTTTCCGATGCCGACTTGCTTGTTACGCCATCAGAATGGGATCGCGTTGCGGAAAAATTCCGACGACAAGGGTGGAGTTCGATACAGGACGACTTCGGTGGCAATCATGGCGTGAACCTGCGCCGCGGCAATGAAGTCTTGGACTTACACCGTCTCGTCCACTCCGAAATTGTCATTCCCGGCCACATGGCGCAAACGATGCCGTTGCTAAAGACCACAGTTGCTGAACGTCCGCTGCCTTCAGGCCGGCTTGTGCGCGTGCTGGCACCTACCGATGCACTCCTCCACACTTTTGTGCACGGCACGCAACGCCTCCTCCCCCACAACCTGCGCTGGACGCTTGACGCCGAACGACTCATCGCTACCGGCGAAATTGATTGGTATCGCCTCATTAATCTCTCCCGAACCTTTCGGCTCTCACCACTGATCCACGACGCACTTCTCTTCCTTGGCACTCTCACCGGTCGGCCGACCGAGCCGTGGGTCACCAAGATGCTCGCCGCCGACCGACTGTCGTTGTTGGAAAGAATGCGAATCGATGCCTTCCACGAATGGCCGTCCACAGGCGGCGCAATGGGAAAGGGCCTGACGAACCTCAGTTGGGCGCTGTGGCGGACCCGCAGTTTGGACCGTGCCGGATTGGTTCGGCATTTCCCTCAAGCGTTCGCCGAATGCATGGGCGCAAGGTCAATTTGGGGTCTACCGCGCGTTTTCGCTCGTCGACTCGGTGGACGTGACGCAACCTCCGACTGAACGTCTGCCCCCTCGGATCTCAATTTTCGTCTCGTGGGACGAAACAATATGACGCAGTGCACCCATTGAAGGGCGCCGAATGAGGACTTCCTCTCTCTTTGCCTCCGTTTGATGAGCGAGCACTGCCATTACTCGAGCAGTGGCAAACACCTAACCGGTCGAAGAAGCCGGTAGGGCTGGACTAAGACTCCCTTGTCGGCTGCTACACGGAGGCAGCAAATAAATCCTAGACTGATGCTCTCGTTGGCAGGCACAATTGGAGTTGCCATGAAGATTCACCTCGACACCCAGAAGTGCCAAGGTCACGGTCGTTGCTACAGCCTCGCTCCTGACCTTTTCGATTGCGACGATCTTGGTACTGCCGTCGTCGTTATTGCTGGCGAACTGAACGATGAACAACTGGCGAAGGCGAAGCTCGCGGCAGGCAACTGCCCCGAGTTCGCGATCACGATTGGCGACTGAACATGATCAACCCACCCGTAGAAGATTTCGCAACTGACTTCGACCACACCGACGAAGCCTGGGTTGCCGATCCTTACCCGATTATGGAAGACCTTCGGGAACGCTGTCCTGTTGCCCATAGCGATCGCTACGGCGGCCTTTGGGCACCGATGACCTACGACGCCGTTTCGGCGATCGCAAACGACACCGAGCACTTCACTTCGCGTACCGTCGTCATTCATAACGGTCGCCCCGGAGACGATGCACTTCCTGCTCCAATCGGCGTCGCCCCGCCGATCTCGTCCGATCCTCCGTTCCACGAGATCGCTCGCCGACTTCTTCTTCCGGCATTTGCACCCCGACCTATCGCTGCGCTCGAAGATTTCACACGCGAACTTTGCAATCGCCTTCTTGATGAAATCGGTGACGCAGAATTTGTAGACGCTAGTAATCAATATGCCGAACACATTCCGGTTGGCCTTATTGCCAAACTCTGCGGACTGCCGGCTGAAGATGGCGAGCAGTTCCGCGAATTCGTTCGTATCGTCCTCGAAGGTGTCGATCTCCCCACCGAGGAGCGAATTGAAGCCTTTCAACCGATCGAGGAGTACATCTCAGCAGCAATTGTCGAACGACGTGAGAGCCCCGACGACGGACTTATCAGTTATTTGCTCGATGCCGAGATCATGGGCGAAAAGCTTTCCGACGAACACGTCTTTGGCTCCATCCTCTTGTTGATCGTTGCAGGCATCGACACAACTTGGTCGGCCATCGGTTCATCGATCTGGCATCTCGCCAATAACCCCGATGATCTCGAACGTCTCGTCGCCCATCCCGAGCTGCTGCCGTCAGCGGTAGAGGAATTTCTTCGGGCTTACGCGCCTGTCTCGATGGCTCGTCTTGTCAAGGATGACTTCGAGTTCCAGGGTTGCCCCATGAAGAAAGACGACTGGATCTTCCTAAGCTTCCCGGCGGCAAACCGCGATCCGAAAGCCTTCGATAATGCCGACGAAGTACTGATTGATCGCGAGATCAATCGGCACAGCGCTTTTGGTCTCGGCATTCACCGCTGCCTCGGTTCGAATCTGGCCCGCATGGAAATGACCGTCGCTCTCGAGGAATGGCTGAAGCGCTACACGAAGTTTGAACTTAATGCTTCGGAGCCGACCACATTCTCGCAAGGTCAGGTTCGCGGTCCTCGCCAATTATCGCTGCGCATCCTCGAACGCAGTTAGCGTCCGACATCGAGTCAGCTCGGTCGCTTCTTACCGGAAGACAGAGTCAACGTGTTCCTGAAACACGTTGACATTCACTGATCCGTTGCGATACGCATCCCGAAGAGCCAGTGTTGCGGAAATCAACAACCGGGCCTCTTCGAACGCAACTCTTCCGTCGAGAACTCTCTGAGAGAGCGAACATTCAAACTGCGTGCACGCTGACGGCCTGTGAAGTGAGTGAATCGTGCAGACACCGTCGCATACGGCGGGACATGGAAGTTCGAATACCGGCGGATCAGCGGCGGCGATGATCTGCACACCTAGACCCCGCAGCGGAGCACCTAGATCGCTTTCATCTCGGACAGCAAGGTGCGAAACGACGGTTCCATCGCAACAAAGCCCACACCCGATGCAGATGGACTGTTCATCGGATCCGTCGACAGCGGCGCTCACCGCTGTGTCGCCCGAACTGGATAGTGCAACCACCCGGCAAATTGGTTGGCCCGCAACCGGCGCGGCTCACCTGCGGCTTCGACTGTTCCGATCCGTCTCAGAAGTTCCCCGAAAACCAACTTGAGGTCCATACGAGCAAGTTGCGCGCCGATGCAGAAGTGAGGCCCTCCCCCGCCGAACGCCACGTGGTCAAGCAGGTCTCGATCCGGGTCGAACACATCGGGATCAGGAAAATGTCGTTCGTCGTGATTGGCAGAAGCGTAGGAAAGCAGAACCTTGTCTCCGGCTGCGATCTGTTGGCCCCGGAGTTCATGATCACGCGTTGCCGTACGGCGGAAAGCCATGACTGGGCCACGCCACCGCAGGAATTCTTCAACAAAAACAGACGGGCACTCCTGTCCGCGCCACTCGTCAAAAATTGTCGGAGATTGAACCCATGAATTGATCATCTCCGTCATTGAGTGGGCAGTCGTACTTAGTCCACCGACCAGCACTGCCGGAAAGAAACCGACAATTTCGGCATCGCTCAGGTTGTGTGTTCCTTCCTCGTCCACGATTTCAGCCCGAGCGAGGTCGGCAACAACTCCATGGTGGCTCTCCGGGTTTGCGCGCACATCAGTGATGAGCCCAAGTGCATAGTTGGCAATGTCGCGCTGCATCTCCGGCCGAGGTGCCAAGCCCGGATTTACTTCAGGGTCTTGGAAATCAGCCATCACTCGTGTGATTTCAATCAGGCCAGGCCAATCTGATTCAGGCACCCCAAAAAGCGTTGCGACCATTTGAAACGAGAGTTCCTCAGCAACCGGAACGAAGTCGTGGACCTCACCGTCAAGAAGTCCATCCACAAGACGCGAGCATGTTTGCTCGATGAGCGGCACCATTCGACGGATCTGCCCTGGCGTGAACGCGGCACTCACGAGTTTCCGATAGCGAGTGTGCTGCGGCGGATCTTGATTCACGAACATTCGCCGACGAGCGACAAGTTCCTCTTCCGAACGCGCTTCTTCGATGGATGACCCTTTGAGAGAGTTTGAATAGAGCTCCCAATCACGATTCGCAGCAACGACATCGTCGAATCGGGTCAGCACCCAGTAGCCAGGACCATCGGGCTCCTCGTGCCATGCAACCGGATCGTTATCACGAAGCCAGCGGAAATAGTCACGAGGCACTCCATCGAGATAGAGGCTCGGATCAACGAGGTTCAGACGATCCATTATCAATCCTTCAGAGTTTCGGGGTGCTAGCCATTTGGCCGCCGTCAACGGTGAGATCGAGTCCACTCACCCATGCAGAATCGTCGCTCGCAAGAAAAAGCGCTGCGCTGGCGATGTCCATCGGTTCGCCGATGCGCCCGAGTGGAAGCCCGGCAGCCAACCTCTCCTCGTATTCATCGACGATGTACGACACCATCGGCGTACGAATAACACCTGGAAGAATGGCGTTGACTCGAATACCAAGTGGCCCCAAATCCAATGCTGCCGACTTCGTCAGGCCCCTCAATGCGAACTTCGAGGTCGTATAGGCCGATGTATTCGCATTTGCAGCAAGTCCATTGAGCGAAGACACGTTGATGATGGAACTTCCGCGGGGCATATGCGGGACAACTGCCTGGATGCCGAGGAGTGGCCCAATGAGGTTGATGTCGAGAACACGCTGGAAATCGGAAAGCGGCATCTCATGCACAGGGGCCACCGCACGTACACCGGCGTTATTCAACAGGACGTCGATACGGCCGTGCTCCTTCAGCGCCCCAGCGACCGCCGATGCCCAGCTCTCCGCCGAGGTCACATCGAGATGGAGTCCATCGTGTTCGAGGACGTCACCAGCAATAACGTGTGCCCCTTCAGCAGCAAAGAGTTGTGCCTCGGCGAGGCCCTGCCCACGGGCAGCCCCCGTGATGATGACAACTTTTCCCTCAAGCCGACCAGCCATGACTCCCCCTCGTTCCGTGAAGCCACTGACGCTAGTTCCCGCCGATGTTTGCCAGAAGCGTCGCCGGACCGTGCGCCCAGAACACCTCAACACCTTTGAACTCGCCGTCGACCAGTGCGACTTCCTTCACGCGATCTAGAAACACATCGAGCGCCACTCGGGCTTCGAGTCTTGCGAGCATTGCTCCCGGGCAGACATGGGGTCCACCTCCGAAGGAAAGGTGCGATCTCGGGTCAGAGCGATCAAGGCGGAAACTGTTCCCGTCATCAAACTTGTTGTCGTCAC
>JBILIB010000074.1:0-9542 GCA_044350215.1 Acidimicrobiales bacterium | reverse complement strand
CGGCTTCGAGCGCCGACCACTGTTCGTCGTTTTGCACCGCAAGGCACAGCCAGCGATCGGCTGTTTCGTAAAGGCGCGTGCGCGGGCCAGTTCCGAACATGAGCCCATCAACCTTTGGGCGATCGACACCTTCACCGTTTGTGGCATTGACCCATGCATAGGAGGTGTTGAGGAGGCATGCGGCAAGGATTGATGTGGAGAGGAACTGGCCTTCGCCGGTGACCTCACGATGCGTAATTGCTTGGATGATGGCGATGGCAGCGAGGAATCCGTTGCCCGTATCGCCAAAGGACGTGAGGCTCCAGATGGGTTTACCGCCATCAGCCATGCCTCCATCTTCGTACTCAACGCCAGCGAGACATGCACCGGTTTGATCGTTGCCGGGGAGATGGGCGCGACTCTTGTCGAAACCGGAACTGTGGCAATAAATGAGATCGGGCTTGATTTCGATGAGTGATTCGTAATCAATACCAAGGCGAACTGCGGCCTCGTAGCGCATGTTGTGCTGAACAACATCGGCACGTTTCACCAGTTCATGGAGAACGGCAAGACCGCGCGGGTCTTTGAGATTGATGGAGATTGATTGTTTGCCACGGTTTGCGGTGAAAGCGATGTGTGTCGAATGCCAGAACATGTCGTAGACGGTGTTCACCTTGATCACGGTGGCCCCGAGATCGGAAAGCAGTTGCGTGCTGAATGGTCCAGCGATGGCCAGTCCGAGGTCGAGCACCAAAATTCCTTCGAGTGGACTCTTGAGTGCTTTCGACGTGCCGGTTTGTGTCCGTTCGAAGGGAATATTGATTTCGGCGAGAAGTTCATCAGTGTGCTGGCCAACGGTTGGCGCTGGTCCCTGCACCTTTCCTGGCGTCTTCGTCATCGCGTAAACAAGACCGACATGGCGGATGGGCCCAACTTCGGGGTCATTGACGGTGCAAACGATTCCTTCGTCAATCAGCGCCTGATCGTTGAGCGCATCTTCAGGTCGGCGGGTTGGTTGCATCGGTATACCTACCTGTGCTGCAGCATCAAGCCACTCCTGCGCAGGGTATTTCGCGTAGGCCTCTTTCATTTGCGGGTGATAGTGAGCGAGAACTACGAGCTCGCTGTAATCAGGGCCGATTCGAGAAGGATCATCGGTAGGCTTAGCGATTCGATCATCAACATTGATTGAATCGCCTTGGGAAACTCCGAGAGCGAAGGATGGATTCGGCACCCAGTTCTGAATCCAGTTGCCGTCGGCGCATTCAAAATGTCCCTTGCTTCCGCGCGGATCAAAGATCCAACACATGTAGCCGTCGGCCTCGGGATATTCCGGTCGTTGCCAACCGCCGGCTGTGCTGACGAGAACACCTTGCAGGAGCGAGGTTTCGACCCACTGACCTCGACCGGTGTGCAGTCGCGCGCGCAATGCCGCGCTGATTCCGGTTGTGGCGAGAAATGCGGCCCCAAGACTTGGCCATCGCGATTGTGGGAAGAGCGGTCCTTCACGATCAGGACCATCGAAACACCCGTGAGGGATCTCAAGGTCGTCAAGTTCGACGGGAAGATCGCAGAGACGGCCGATCGCGGTACCGACCCAGCCACGCTGTTCCCAGTGCAGTCCGGTGCGCGCAGCCACAAGCGCATCGATGCCGGGACGATCTTTGAAATCGACATGTCGTCCGTACGGTGTGATTGAACACATCACAAGCCGGGGATTGCGCTCTTTTAGCGTTTCCCAGTCGAGGCCGAGTGGCCCGGTGACGCCAAGGTCAAAGTTCTCAACCAGAACATCGGCTCGATCAATGAGAGCGAGCAGTTGATCGCGCTGCACAGCATCGTTCACGTCGAGCTCAATGCTGCGCTTGCCTCGGGCCCACACCCGCGCGCCTGATTCGGTCAATCGGGTGGGGTCGCCACCGGGCGGCTCGACCTTGACAACGTCCGCGCCGTTATCGGCCAGCAGCATTGTTGCCATGGGGCCAGCGATCCCTGTTGTGAGATCAATGACCCGGATTCCCCCCAGAACTCCAGCCATGACTGGCATCTTGGTCGACCAAAACCCTTTTGGCAATGGCCAACACGATGTTGATCGTCGGCTCGGGGCCTACGCTGCGCTCATGGCTCGGGCGGAACGATTGGATCTCGATGTGGGCGGCTTGGGCCCTGACGGGGTCGAATGGATTGCCGCTGATTTGATCGTCCCCGATGGCGTTTCTGCCGCTCCGCTCATGGTGTGTTTCCCCGGGGGCGGAATGACTCGGCGTTATTTCGACCTGCCCGAGGAGCAGCCCGGTGAATGGTCGATGGCCCGTTATCTCGCCGATCACTTCGGCATTGCCGTTGCTGTTGTCGACCACCCCGGGGTGGGAGACAGTTCGGTTCCTGATGATCCCTACACGCTGAACCCGCGGGTCGTTGCTGATGTTGATCATGGCGCGTTGTCGGAACTCGTCGCGCACGCAATGGATCTGTTCGAGCCGACGCGCCTCATCGGACTTGGACATTCAATGGGGGGATTGGTGGTCGCACACGCGCAATGGCATCACCGTTCTTTCGACGCGGTGGCTTTTCTCGGTTTTGGTGGGGCCGGATTACCCGAGTATCTGACAAAAGCCGAACTTTCTTACGCCGACAATTACGAGCGGCTTGAACCCGTGCTTGCTGAGTTGGTTCGCGAACGATTCGGAACCGCGCTTGTTCCTGGTTCAACAACCAGTTCTGACATGTTGAATCCCGGAACGCTTTCTGAAGCCCGCCAGATACTCGCCACTGCATCAGGCCCATTGTTGGCGCTCTGTGGTCTGGCGTCGATGGTTCCTGGCTCATCGAATGCTGCTCTGGCATCGATTGAAGTTCCTGTCTTTATTGGTCTCGGTGAGAATGACATTGCCGCAGACATAGGCAATGTTGCGGCTTTGCTCACCTCTTCAGGTGACGTGACGGCCTACGTACTCGCCGAGGCTGGCCACAACCATTCGATATCAAAGAATCGAACAGACCTGTGGGACGCGCTTGGAAACTGGGTTGCCGCGCTTACCGAGCAGGACAACTAAACATCATTCCTCGACGAAGCCTGCTTCGCTGCCATCGACAAGAACGTGCTTAAGAATCTTGCCGCTGGGATTACGCGGAAGTCGTTCGGTGCGGAGTTCGACATACGCCGGAATCTTGTACGCCGAAAGTGACTTCTTGCAGTGTTCATGCACGTCGAGGTCAGTGATGTCGGTATCGGGAGCGATCACGATGATCGCTTTCACTTCTTGTCCAAGAATGTCGTGGTCGACGCCGATGACCGCGGTTTCGATCACGCCGGCCATTTCTTCGATGCAGTTTTCGATTTCGAACGGGTAGATGTTCTCGCCGCCGCGGATGATGAGATCGCGTTTGCGTGACGCGATATAAATGCAGCCTCCTTCGATACGACCGAAATCACCGGTATTGAACCAACGGTCAGGAAAGAATGCTTCGGCATTCGCAGCAGGATGACGCCAGTACTCGTTCATAAGAAGAGGACTGCGAACGCAAATGTTTCCTTCGCCGCCCTCGGGGAGTTCGTTGCCTTCGTCATCGGTGATCTTTACTTCGCAGGTGGGGATTGCTGGTCCGATGCATTCGGGTGATGCTTCAAGCATCCAGTTCGGTGCGAACGAAACGAGAGAGCCAGTTTCGGTGGAGCCGTAACCAGTCGACATGGTGTGGTCGAGATGCGGAAAGCGATTGGCAAGACGGCGCATGATCTCGGGAGTTGTTGCTGAGCCGCCCATGCCGACAGACATCACCTGTTGCGGTGGAATCTCGGCGCATCGGGGACTATCGAGCAAGCGGAGAATGTGCGTGCCGGTTCCGCCGATGATGTTCACCTTGTTGTCGATGATGAAATCAATGACATCGTCAGCTTCGAATCGGGTGAGGAACCACGCCCCGGTGGAACCGGTGTGGAGACCATTGACGGTTGCCCCGAGACCAGAAACATGGAACAACGGGAACACCACAAGGCGAATGGGCGGTGGACCATCGGATGGACCACGACCAGCCATGACCATGCCGCGTGCACCAAGAAAATTCTGGAGCGTTGTGTAGTGAACGACACTGCGATGCGAAAGTACTGCGGCTTTGGGACGGCCAGTTGTGCCGCTGGTGAAGATGAGGATGGCGGCATCATCTTCATTGATGTGATTGGCGGGGATTGACGCGTCGGGTGCATACGACAGCATCATCTCGAGGTCTTCGTCGAGATCGAAGCGGGGGAGAGAGATATCGTTCGAAAGTCGTTCGGCGCGCTTTGCATCAAACAACAGCAACTTCGGTTCGGTGAGATCGATCGCGTGCTGCATCTCTGATTCGGTCCACCAGCCGTTCATGGCCACGGTGATGGCACCCATGGAAAGGCAGGCCCAGAAGGACACGATCCAGCCGTAGGAATTTGCGCCGCACAACGCAACCCGGTCTCCATGACCAATTCCATGTTCACGCTGCAGCCAGGCAGCGACCGATGCAACGTCCTTTTCGAAGCCAGCAAAGGTCACGCGGCGGCCGTCGCTGAAAATCATGGAATCGCGGTCACCGAACTCGAAGGAATTGACGAGAATCTCGCGGAGCGAGCGCGCTCGATTTCGCAGAACTCCCATGGTCTCTCCGCGCACGTCTTCTTGAACGACCTCAAACGGAGCGCCCTCGCTGGTGAGGAGCGCAGTGGCCTCCAGGAGAGCATTCAGTTGCGGCAGGGTGTGGGCGGGGCCGGTCTCGGTCACGTTTCCTCCGGTTTTTTGGTGGGCCACTAGTTTGTCAGTCTGATGAGTACGTCGGCTATGTTCAGTTACGCATGAACGAGCAGCGAGGGAAAGCCTTGTGATGTCAGAGCAAGGCCAGTGACTTCGCAACGGGTATCGGTGGTTGGGGCCGGCTACGTCGGTCTCACGACGGCGGTGTGCTTCGCTTCAATGGGCCATGTCGTTTCGTGTCTTGACGTTGACGTGAACCGCATTGATCAACTTAGGGCGGGAATCTGCCCCATTCACGAGGACGGAATCGAAGATCTGCTCCGATCGGGTCTTCAGTCCGGGGGACTTCAGTTCGGGTCTGATCCTGGAGTCTCGGTAGCCGATGCTGATTTCGTTTTTCTCTGTGTGCCGACTCCCTCTTCGGAGGACGGCTCAGCCAATCTTGCATTCCTCCACTCGGCAGCCACGGCAATCGCCCCTCATCTTCGAAGCGGGGCAGTGGTCATAAACAAGTCAACGGTTCCGGTGGGTGCAGTCGCTTTCGTTGATTCTGCGCTTCGCCGATCAGATATCGCAGTGGCCTCGAACCCGGAGTTTTTACGCGAGGGCACTGCCGTCCATGACTTTCTGCATCCTGATCGGATCATCATTGGTAGCGAAGACCCCCAGGTTGCGGAAAGAGTCGCGGGTCTTTTCGAAACTCTCGGCGCTCCTGTCGTGGTGACCGATCCAATTTCGGCTGAACTCGTCAAGTATGCGTCGAATGCCTATCTCGCAACCCGCCTGACGTTCGTGAACGAGATCGCTCGATTGTGCGATGACTTTGGTGCGAACGCCTCCGACGTTTTGGGGGGCATGGGGCTTGACCGCCGCATCGGACCAGGTTTTTTGGTTCCGGGGCCGGGTTGGGGTGGAAGTTGCTTCCCGAAAGACACTGCTGCACTGCTGCACAGCGCACAGCAGGTTGGTGATGGCTTTTCCCTCCTTGCTGCAGCACTGGAAACGAACCAGTCTCATTTCGACCGAATCGTCACCAAGCTTTCGTCGGCGCTCGACCGTCCGCTATCGGGTGCCACGATCGGCGTCTGGGGTCTGGCGTTCAAGGCAGGAACAGATGACACGCGAGAGTCTCCTTCGGTGGCCATCATCGATCGGCTCCTTGCCCTAGGGGCAACGGTCAACGCTTTCGATCCGGTCGTGTCTTCCCTCCCAGATCGAGGAGATCAAATGACGTTTGCACCTTCGGCACTTGAAGCGATTGACGAGGCCGATGGACTTCTCGTTCTTACCGAATGGGCAGAGTTTGTGAATGTCGATCCGGTAGAGGTGGCGATGCGGCTTCGAGGGAAGGTTGTCGTCGATGGCCGCAACCTGCTTAATGCTGATGAGTACCGCGCCGCCGGTGTCGTGTTTGTGGGTCTCGGCCAATGACACTGTTCCAGGCAGGTAAGCGATTCGTTGTAACGGGCGCGGCGGGATTCATTGGCTCGCATATGGTCGATCGGCTTGTAGACCAGGGTGTCGAGGTTGTCGGTTTTGATGATCTGTCGTCAGGGTCGTTGGAGAATATTGAGCATCTCCGCAATCGGTCCGAATTTGAACTGCGCATCGTTGATGTCTGTGACGGCATCAAGATCGAGGGACCAGTGGACGGGGTGCTGCACCTCGCGAGTCCCGCATCTCCGGTGGATTACCTCGCTCATCCGATCGAGACACTGCGGGTTGGTAGCGAAGGAACGCGATCGGCTCTTGAACTCAGCCTTACGAAATCTGCTCGATTCTTTCTGTCATCGACCAGTGAGGTCTACGGAGACCCGCTGGTGCATCCGCAGCCGGAAACCTATTGGGGCAATGTCAATCCGATCGGCGTTCGAAGTGTGTACGACGAAGCTAAGCGGTTCTCTGAAGCGCTCGCGTTCGCGTACTCGCGCACCTATGGCCTTGATGTCCGCGTTGCGAGGATTTTCAATACGTACGGACCGCGGATGCGACCTGACGACGGTCGCGTCGTGTCAAACTTCATCAATCAGGCATTGCGCGGCGAAGACATCACGATCTATGGCGACGGGACACAGACCCGGTCGTTTTGTTTTGTCGCCGACGAGGTTGAGGGCCTGCTCTCGCTGATCGACTCGGATGCTGTGGGGCCTGTAAATATTGGTAACGACGCCGAGATCAACATGTTGACGCTGGCGCAGGCGGTTATCGAACTCACGGGCTCGGATTCGGCACTTCTTCACAAGATGCTTCCCGAGGACGATCCGAAACAGCGGCGACCTGACCTGACCCGTGCGCGGAGCGAACTGGGTTGGAACCCCCAGGTCTCTCTCCGTGACGGTCTCCTGCCAACGATCGACTATTTCAACTCCAGAAGATCTGCGTGACACACGCTCACAAATAGGCGAGGCTGACGGAATGTCAGGAATGCTTGATGGAAAAGTCGCGCTCATTAGCGGTTGTGGCGCAGGTATCGGGGCCGCTGCATCGCGTTTGTTTGCCGCAAACGGCGCAACGCTTTGGCTCAATGATCGAAACCCGGACGCGTATGAGGCACTTCTTGCCGAACTCGCAGCATCCGACGCGAGTGTTGGCGGCGTTGTTGGCGACATGAGCGATCCGGCATTCGTGAACTCTTGGGTCCAAGGGGCGATCGATGCCTATGGTCGAATCGATGTGCTCTACAACAACGTCGGTGTTTCCCGCTCTGGCCTCATTGGAGACTTGAACGATGAGGACTGGCGTTTTCAGCAATCGGTCACGCTTGATTCGGTATTTTACGCAACCCGCGCCGTTCTTCCCCACATGATCGCCAATGGTGGCGGCTCAATCGTGAGCATGTCATCGGGTGCAGGTATCGGAGGCAACTACAACTTGGGCGGTTACGCCGCAGCGAAGGCTGGAGTCATCAACCTGATGGAAACGGTTGCGACCGAATATGGCGGCTACGGAATTAGGGCGAATGCAGTGACTCCCGGACCAACCGCAACAGCGCCTCTCCTTGAGTACCTCGCAACGCAACCAGGTGGCGTTGAGGCCCACGTCGCCGACCTCAATCTCCAACGACTGAGCGAACCCGAAGAAGTTGCGCAGACAGTCTTGTGGCTCGCGTCGGATTTCTCGTCGAACATCACAGGTATTTGCGTGCGCAGCAACATCCGAGCGGCAAGCCGCCGCCCCCACGGGTCGTGAAAGGAATCGCTCTGTAATGGCAAACGAAAGCGTGGAACTCGCCGCGTGGCGTGATTTTTGCCGTCGACTCGAAGCAGTTGGCGAGCAGCTGATGAGTCCACCGTTTCCCGCCGATTCTGCGGTGCGCGCTGAGGGCTATGACCATATGGCCGAGCAGGTGTTGTGTTGGTTGGGCTGGTCAATCGGTTACCCGAATGCGGCTCGACCCTTTTTTATGCGCCAGAACGATCTCGTGACCCAGTGGGGTGGCCCGAACGCGGACAATGCCTATCGCCACGCGCGCATTGACCCAACAAAGCGTTATCGAGTGCGCGGAAGAATGCATTCGTGTGAGGAATTCATTCTCGCCATGCGCGCCGGTTTCATGCACCAAGAGAAATGGGGCACTCTCGCCGAACACAACGGTTCTGATCTCGGAATTGGCAAAGGCGACGAGTTTGAGTTCTTTCTTGGTGGTGATGGAACCGAGCCTGGTTGGCTACCGATCCCCGAAGGTGCAGTCATGTGCTCGATCCGCGAGTACTACTTCGATTGGACCGAAGAGGAACCGGCCACATTCACCATTGAATGCCTTGATGGTCCCGATCATTTGCCCCGAGTCACTGCCGAGGACTTTGCCGCAAAGGTTGCCGATGCTGCGGCCGGTGTCGAGCGATCAATGAAGTACTGGAATCAGTACATGATCGATCAGCGGGCAATGCGCGAGGACAACTCGTTCCAAGGCTCCTTCGCCCAAGAAAAGGGACTCGCTGCGGCGCGCTATGGCTTTTGTTTTTGGGATCTTGGTCCTGATGACGCGCTCATCATCGAAAGCGACGTTCCTGATGCGCGTTACTGGAGTTTGCAGCTCTATCCCGACGGTTGGTTCGAACTTGCTGATCCCGTCGAGCGGATTACGAGTTTGAATGATCGGCAGTTGCGGTTGTCCGATGACGGGAAAATCCGTGCCGTGGTCTCTCATCGTGACCCCGGGGTCGACAACTGGCTCGACGCTGGCGGTCGCCAACGGGGACTGTGCACCTTGCGGTGGTTCTGGCCGCTGAGCGATGACGCGCCTGAGCCAACTGCACGACTCGTGAATGTCGACGAGGTACGGAGTGAACTTCCGGCCGACACGGTTCGGGTGTCACCGGACGAGCGCGCTGCGCTTCTCGAATCTCGTCGTCGTCATCTGGCCTGGAGGTTCCGCACCTGAGCTTCAGGGGCGCATGATTCCGCCACCGTCGACCGAAATGGTCTGACCGGTGACATAGCGACTTCCATCACTCAGGAGAAAAGCAACCGCGGGACCAATGTCGTTCATTGCGTCTCCGTCGCGACCAACGGGATTGTTGTCGTACATCGCAGCAAAGGCTGCTTCTCGAGCGGGATCTGAACCAGCCACGGGTGCGCGGTGGCCCGCAGATGCAGGAAGCACACAGTTCACCGTGATGCCATCACGGCCCCATTCGTTCGCTGCGGTTCGGGTAAGAGAACGAATGGCCTCATTCGATGCGGCATAGGGGCCGTAGCCAGATGCTCCGGTGAGACCCATCGAGGTTCCCATCGTGACGATGCGACCCCAGTTGTTGGCTGCCATATGGGGTTGAGCTGCTTGCATCAACCACAGAGCGCCTTTTGGTCCGGTAGTGAACAGCAGATCCATATCGC
>JBILIB010000073.1:0-9556 GCA_044350215.1 Acidimicrobiales bacterium | reverse complement strand
GCGCAGCGATTTGTAGTGCGGGTGCCCAGGTCGCAAACCACACTTCAGCTTTCTGAGGGACACGAGGCGGCACGAACTGTGAGGCAACACTCGCCACGATGACGACGACAAGAAGCAAGCTAACTCCGGCACTAGAGCCGCCTGAAGCGAACAGGCGGCCGAGAAGCGTGAATGCGCCATCAATTGACTGGGCTCGGAAGAACACCCATGCCAGACACACCACGTTGAAGACCAAGAACCACTGCATCGATTTCACAAGAAGCGGAGGCAGACCAAGTTCATGGCCTTTCCATTTGGCCCGAACGATGCGTTCCGCCACGAGATAACCGCCATGAATGGCGCCCCAAGCAACAAACGTCCAGTTCGCTCCATGCCACAATCCGCCGATGATCATGACGAGGAACAAGTTCCTGTACATCATGGCTTTCGAACCCCGGTTTCCACCGAGCGGGATGTAGAGATAGTCGCGCAACCAACGCGACAACGTCATATGCCATCGGTTCCAGAAGTCCTGCAACGAGAGGGCGATATAGGGAGAATCGAAGTTCTGCGGGAACCTGATCCCGAGGAGCAAAGCGATTCCGATTGCGATGTCGGTATAGCCACTGAAATCCGAGTAGATCTGGATCGCGTAGGCATAAATCGCCAAAAGAACAGCGAGCGAACCATAACCATCTGGATTGGCAAAGACTGGATCGACGATCTGAGTCGCCAAGAAGCTCGAAACCACAACCTTCTTGAACATGCCCCGGAAAATCAGCATGAAGGCTTCGCCCGACCTCACGTAGCGGGGATCAGGTTGTTCCTCGAGCTGAGGAGCAAATTCACTCGCCCGCACGATCGGTCCGGCAACGAGGTGAGCAAAAAACGAGAGGTAGACCCCGAAGTCAAGAAAATTTAGGGGCTTGCGCCACTCCCCTCGTCCGATATCGATCACATAACTGATTGCCTGGAAGGTGAAGAACGAAATTCCGATCGGCAAAATGATGTTGAGAAGTGGAGTATCGACTGAGATTCCAATCGACCGCATTCTTTCGGTGATTGTCGAAAGAAAGAAGTCGACATATTTGAAATAACCGAGAATGCCGAGATTGGCGATGACGGCAATTCGCACGACCCATCGACTCGCGTTGGTCCGCTCCCCCTCTGGAGTGAGAGCGCGGAATACCGCCCATCCAAAAAACCAGTTCATACCAATGCTCAAGAAGAGCAGCATCAAATAGTTCCAGTCCCACCACCCGTAGAAGACAAAACTCGCGGCGAGGATGAACCAGCGCCATGCGATCTTGTGGGGTCGGAGCAGCCAACTCACGGTGAAGACCACCAAGAAGAAAACTGCGAAATCGATGGTGGGGAAAAGCATGGAGAAGTTTCCCAGTTGGACGGAGAAGCGAACTGATGAGCGGCCCCTCTCATCAAGAATGGCCAGTGCCGAAACTACCGCAGTGCCCTTGGAGTTTTCGGGCATACGGGCTCCCCGATACCGATAGGGTCACGCCGTGCTTGATCACGTGTTTACCGATGCCATCGGAGCGCTTCGCGATGCCTTCGAAGGGGCGATGCTTGAACGGCAAGCCTTCGAAGAACGATTCAACATGGACATGCTGCTGGGCGATATGACGTGGGAAACCACCTACGGGCTCCCGGGCGAGGGCGTTCCACCCCGAGTCCAAGCCGACCTCACTCTCACATGGCCTACCTGGGCGCAGACTGCCTATCGGTCTTGGTACATCGGAGAAACCCTCGACGAAGCTCCCCGAATTGATATTGAACTCGTCCTACGCGTTCAGCGCCTCTCGGCCGCACCCGATCCCGCAATGCTGATCGCAGCGCTACCCGACCTCAGCCCTCCGATAGGCAACGACCGTCTTGAACGGTCAGGCCCAACTGTCGAGACGATTTTTGCAACGACATTTGATCAACCCGAGTACGCGATTGAAGTCAGCTATGAAGGCAGTTACGAAGTTGACGAAGAAACGCTGGCCGACGGCGCTCGCCTCGATGACAACGTTGGCGCTATGGGCGGTTGGATTTCCGCAATCCTCGTGAAGGTCGGAGATCTCCCTTGGGATTTCCTCCCTCCGATTGAACAACCGGCCTAGTTCAGCCGGCCTCACTCAGAACGAATCGGGTTCTGGCAATAGATCAGGAAATTCCGGATCTCGACCTTCGGCCTTTGCCGTAAAAGTCTCGACCATGTCAGAGGGCTGAAACATTCCGGTTTGCCATGTCGCGATGTGATTCAGCCCATCAGCCACGCTGTGGTCTCGCGAATAAAGGAGCATTTCTTTCGTGCCCCATATAGCGAGTGGACTCTTGGACGCGATTTCGCGAGCGATAGCAAGAACTCCAGCGACCAGTTCCTCATGGGTCGGGAAGATCTCGTTGATCAATCCAACTTCAAGGGCCCGTTGGGCGGACAAACGACGGCCGGTATAGGCCATTTCTCGCGCGACGCCATCGGGAATGATTTTCGGGAGTCGTTGCAACGTACCGACATCGGCGGTCATTCCGATGTTGATTTCCTGAATCACGAAGAACGCATCTGCTGTTGCATATCGCATATCGGCAGCCGTCACCATGTCGACCGCGCCACCGATACACCCTCCTTGAATTGCGGCAAGCACAGGCATGCGAGCTCGCTCAAACGAGGTGAAACTCTCTTGCAACAGGAGAGCGGTTTGGCGCAGTCGGGCACGTACACGACCCATTTCATGGGAATCACCCGGCGTTATCGCCGTATCGCCAGAGGTAAAGACGCCAAGGTCCATACCGGCGCTGAAATGACGACCAGTTGAGGAAACAACGATCGCCCGTACGTCGCCCCGGGCATCAAGCCCGCGAACAATTTCGGGAAGTTCCATCCAAAACTCTCGGACCATCGAATTGAGTTCGTCGGGACGGTTCAAGCGAATATGGGCCACCTTGTCGGTCACCTCAACATCAAAGCATGAAGAACTCAACGACGAACTCATAACGCGCCTTTCACCAGCGCCGAGAGATTGACCTGTGGACGTGCACCGATGTGTGAAACAGCTTCGGCCGCAACGATGGAAGCGGTACGGCCCGCCGTATGAAGATCGGCACCCCCTACCCACGCAGAGAGGAACCCAGCGGCGTAGAGATCGCCCGCACCGGTTGTGTCGACAAGGTTTGCAGGGGCGGCTGGGACATCGACACGCTCGCCATCGGAAGCGATGATCACGGAGCCAGCCTCGCTACGGGTAAGGCATGCGATTGCGCAATGACCAGCGACGCGACGGGCAGCCTCGTCGAAGTCATCGACCTCATACAAGGAACAAATTTCATCTTCGTTGGCAAAAAGGATGTCGACGTGATGTTCAACGATCTCGAGAAATTCAGCACGATGACGATCGACGCAGAATCCGTCGGAAAGTGTGAACGCGACTCGAGTACCTGCGCTTGCAGCCCAACCCATCACGTTTCGAAGTGCGCTTTTCGCAGCGGGCTCATCCCACAGATAGCCCTCGAGATACACAACCCGTGCTGTCGGTACGAGTGAAAGATCAATATCGTCGGTCGTGAGCTGACCGGCGACGCCCAATGAGGTATTCATTGTTCGTTGTGCATCGGGAGTAACGCAGATGAGGCAACGAGCAGTTCCCGCTGCTGCTTCAGTACCGGTTGCTGGAAAACCATGAAACGCAACCCCAGCGGCGCGAATGTCGTGAGCGAAAACTTCACCTAGGTCGTCATCGGCAACTTTGCCGATGAACGCCACGGACGTGTCGAGCGAGGCCAATCCTGCGGCGGTGTTCGCCGCAGAGCCACCAGAGATTTCTACCGCTGGCGGCATCGCGGCATAAATTGTGCGAGCACGATCTGGGTCGGTCAATTGCATCGAACCCTTCACCATTCCGTGATCCTCCAAGAAGGAATCATCGGTCTGGGCAAGTACGTCGACAATCGCATTGCCAACGCAGAGCACATCAAGGGATCGGTCTGAGGGGGGGAGGAGCGCAGTCATCGAGTCCGACCCTACGCTGGCTCCGTGACCGATACAGAACTTCTTCCCCACGACGGCGAACCCAACCCCTACCGCCTCGACGGCCCCATTCGGCCTGTCCGCTACGAACTCACCCTTGAACCCGACCTTGAGGCCGCCACGTTCGCCGGCGAGGTCCTGATCTCGGTTCTGGTCACCGCCCCGACAGACACCATCGCGTGCAACGCCCTCGACCTTGACATCCTCGCCGCGGAACTCACCGAAGGCCCCCTCTCTGACGGCTCACCCCTCGCCGTCACCGGCATCGCTCTTGAAGCCGAGGCCGAGCGAGTGACGTTCACGCTCGAACGCACCCTTGTTCCTGGAGAAGCACATCTCCGCATTCGGTTCAACGGACAGCTTAACGACAAACTGCGCGGCTTCTACCGCTCCACCTTCACCGATACCGACGGTGTTGAGCAGGTCATCGCCACCACCCAATTCGAAGCCACCGATGCTCGCCGAGCATTCCCATGCTGGGACGAACCCGATCACAAAGCTTCCTTCGTTATTTCTTTGATTGTCGACGAAGACCTCTTTGCCGTTTCTAATGCATCGGAACTTTCACGCGTACCTGCACCCGATCGCATCGGAAAACATCTCGTCCGCTTCGCCGAGACGATCGTGATGTCGACCTACCTCGTGGCATTCGTGGTCGGCCCACTCGAAGCCACCGCTCCGATCGACGTTGATGGCACGCCTATGCGAGTCATCTACCCCAAAGGGAAGGGCCACCTCACCGACTTCGCCCTAGAAGTTGGCGCCTTCTGCCTTCGCCACTTCACGAACTACTACGGAATCCCCTATCCAGGCGACAAACTTGATCTGGTCGCTGTCCCTGATTTCGCATTCGGCGCAATGGAAAACCTCGGATGTGTCACATTCCGCGAGATCCTTCTGCTGGTTGACCCCTCTACCACCACCCAGGCTGAACTTCTCAATGTCACAGATGTCATTAATCATGAACTCGCCCACATGTGGTTTGGCGATCTTGTGACGATGAAATGGTGGAATGGCATTTGGCTTAATGAAGCCTTCGCCACGTTCATGGAGATGCACGCGACTGATGCGTTCCGTCCACAGTGGGATCGCTGGACAACTTTCGGGCTCTCAAGAACCGCCGCGTTCGACACCGATTCACTCACGAACACTCGTCCGATTGAGTACCCCGTCATTTCGCCCGCCGATGCCGAAGGCATGTTCGACATCCTCACCTACGAAAAAGGCGCTGCGGTTGTTCGCATGCTCGAGCAGTACCTCGGCGAAGACCAGTTCCGCGCGGGTATCCGCCAGTACCTCGCAGAGCACGCCTACGGCACCACGGAAACGACCGATCTTTGGGACGCTATTGAATCAGCAACTGGCGAACCCGTTCGCCGAATCATGGACTCGTGGATCTTCCAGGGCGGCTTCCCCATCATTTCCGTCGACATTGTCAACGACGGCCGGACTCTGCGCCTCTCACAACATCGCTTCGGTTATGCCGGAGACCTTGGTGACGGCGAATCACCCATTGCTGCGCACGACGATGCCGCACAGTGGATTGTCCCGCTTATCTTTTCGCAGTGCAGTGCACCAGATGGAGTAATCACGTTCGAAAAGGTGCTTCTTGATCAACCATCAATCGATATTGAGCTGATCGAGCCAGCAACCTGGATCTATGTCAACACTGAGGGCACCGGCTTCTACAGAGCCCGCTATGCGCCCGATCTCCGCGCTGCGTTGGTGACACATGCCCAAACCGATCTCTCTGCGATCGAGCGTTACGGACTTGTTGACGACATCTGGGCCTCGGTCCTCGCCGGCGACCTTGAGGCGCACGACTTCCTTGAAGTTGCCGAAGCGTTCAGCGAAGAAACAGATCTCTCTGTATGGCAGAGAATCATTGCTGGCCTCACCGCACTCGACCGCATTGTCGATGGCGACGGGCGGGCAGCGCTCCACACCCGAGTGCGCGGACTCATCAACCCGGCCTATGAGGAACTCGGCCCCGAGCCTCGCCCTGGGGATTCGGACCGCGACCGGGCTCTCCGCGGCGTTTTATTTGAAGCCCTTGGGGTCCTTGGCGGCAACATCGACGTCCAATCTCGAGCACATGTGATTCTCGACATCGGTGCACTCGAACCAGACCCCGCGCTCGTAGCGGCATCGGTCAACATTGTTGCGGCGACCGGAACATCTAGCGACTTCGATGAGTTCATTCGCCGCATGAAGAACGCGCCGACGCCTCAAGAGGAACTCCGCTATCTCGGAGCGCTTGCAGATTTCCCTGACCCTGACCTCATTGCCCGATTAGTGCGAATGACGTTGACCGATGAAGTACGGAGTCAGAACGCGCCGCTTCTTCTCCGCAGGGCACTTTCAAATCGTGATGCTGGCGAAATTGCTTGGTTCTTTGTGAGTTCTGAATGGGAGGCGATCACCACTCGCCTGCCATCGAATTCAATTGCACGTTTCCTCGAAGGAATCCGTGGATTGTCGAAATCGGGAACCGCAGCCGAGGTCATGGTCTTCTTCGAAACCCACGAGGTACCTCAAGGTGACAAAATCCTCGCCCAGCACCTTGAACGCCTCGAAGTGAATGTTGCGTTGCGCCAACGCGAGTCAGAGCGACTCACGCACAGACTGCTTCATCGCCGTTGAGTCTGTTCGATTCGGAACATGTCCGGATTAGAGCCACTTCTTGCGGCGGAAATAGAGATACAAGCAGCTCGTTGTTAAAAGCATTAACCCAAGCGCGCCGTAGTACCCGAACCTCCAATGAAGTTCTGGCATATCGGTGAAATTCATGCCGTAGATGCCAGCAATCAGGGTCGCAACAATGAGAATTGCGCCCCAAGAGGTCATCTTCTTCATCACCTCGTTCATTCGGTTTGACGTGAGGGCGAGACTTGCGTCGACCACATTGCCCATAAGTTCACGCTGTGTATCGATCTGATCAATGACCCGCAGCAAATGATCAAAGACGTCTTCGAAATACACGATTGCCGCATCTTCGATCCACGGGACCTCGCGGCGAAGCAACGAAAGCGCAACATCGCGCAACGGGACGACCTTGCGACGAAACGTAATCATCGATCGTCGCAAATCTAGAAGTTCCTGCTGAAGCGTTCCATCTGGTGGAGGCCCGAGATCAAAGAGCGTCTCCTCAATGACTTCCAGTGCATCCTCTGCTTTTTCGGCTTCACCGAAGTACCCATCGACTAATTCATCGAGAAGGCAATAGAGGAGGAATCCGACACCAGTATCCAGACTCCGAATGCGTTCATATCGACGTGCGACTTCGGCGATTGCGAACGTCTCGCCGTGATTATTCGTTTCGCGGACAGTCACTAACCAGTTTGGTCCAATGAAGAAATCCACCTCGCACATGTCGCCGTCCTCAGCGCGGGCATAGGCGACCAAAAATGCATGAAGCGGATAACGATTGAGTTTTGCCCGTTGACCGTGCTTTCGAACATCCTCTACCGCTAATTCATGGAGGTCGAGACCTCGGGCAATTTCATCGAGCGCCTCCTCACCTGGTCCGCAAAGGTCGATCCACAGCAAATTTGAAGAATCGGTAATCGCGGACACAATCGCTTCGATGCCGTTCACAGACCACGAGGTTTCGCCGTTGTAAACCGTCGCGCTCAACATCACGAATCGATCTCGGCGAGTTCGTTAGAAACTGCGGCTTGGCGTTCCGCCGCGCTGAGACCGTGATAGCGCCGCTCCCAACGACTGGCAAAACGTTGTGCACCCCAAGCGAGAGCGATAACGAGCAGAACAACGCCAAGCCCTCGGAGATGCTGATAGTCACTTCCCACTGTCCCCATGGAGACCACCGAAGTGGGCCAGACAAACCAACTCGCTGCGAGACAAACAACCAAATAGGACGGGCGGTATCGACCAAGACCACAAGCTGCAAGCAGTGCGAAGCCTGTCACCAGATACCAAGGCCAAATCACCGGGCCGAGCAAAACATACGCAACCAACATCACACCCGTGGCTTTGATGTAGCCGACTCGCGGACTGCGCATCAGCATCACGAACGCAATTGCCGCTGTCGCCAAAAGTCCGAGCGCCCGGACTCCAGACGCAAGAAGTTGGCCATTGACGTCAAGTCCGAGCCCATTGAGGATCTCAGCGATGCTGAATCCAATTTTCGTAGTCGGTGAATAGGTGTCGTTGACTTTTCCCGTACTCGTGAGAGCGGTGACCCAGCCCGGACCCAGCCCAACGAAAAAACTACCGACGGCAATTGCGGCAATCGAAGAGGCAAAGACCGCTGCTGTTGAAACAACACGTTCTTTCCACGTGGCAATTGCCCCACGCCAGCACCAACCGAGGTACAACAAACCGACAGCCGCCGGAAGTTTCACCGCTGTTGCAGCAGCAATGAGCGCTACTGCCAACTTCTTTTTCTCTCGCTGTGCCGCAGCAAGACCGAGCGCGAGCAAACCGAACATCAGCGCATCGTTATGGGCTCCACCGATGATGTGCAGAATCATGATCGGATTGCCAATGCCGATGGCGATTGCGACAGCGGCGGAAAGACCATTTCCAACAGCGATCAGCCCGATACCGATTGCGGCCATGACGACGGCAATCCACACAATGACTCGATAGACGTTGATTGCCGTTACTTGGTCATGGCCACCAATTTCAACCGCCGATCGGGCCGCCATTACCGCGACTGGTCCGTATGGCGCCGGCGCTGAACGCCACACCGGATCGGCACCACTCGTAAAATCATTTCGGCCAAGTTCGACAGGTCCAACCGAACTTGGATCAATACCTCGGCTTGCCATCTCGCCTTGGGCAACGTAGCTATAGACATCGTTCGAAAGAAGCGGAGGACCAAGAGAAACTGGAATCGCCCACAGCGCAATAACAGCGCCAATAACAACAACGGCCCGACGCGGATCAGCGATACGACCGGCGCGATACACAAGTCCAAGCCAACCAAGACCAAGAAGGATCAAGCCGAGGAGGAACCACAGGGTTGATTGAGTACTGGTACCCGGTTGCGCAATTCCGGGTATCGACAATCGCCAGCTTGGAACGGCCAGGCGCCACTGCGGCGCAGACGCCGCAATTACCGTGGCTCCCATGACTCCGCTTAGTGCACAGAGGGCGGTCTGCCACCAACGAGAGCCAACAGCGACAGCCGGCTGCCAATGAGACTCATCTTGCTCTTGGCGAAGCACTTCATCGGACGGACCGAGAAGAATGGCCCGGCCACGCCCTACAAGCCGGCGTAGTTCTGGCGAAGTCGCGACCGCAGCACGGGCACGTTCCAAAGTCGAGGGCACGCGACGAGGCTAGTGGCGGGTGAGGCAGTCGAAGGGTCTACCCAAGTTGCACGTCGAGCGCATCGAGCAGCGGTTTTGACGGCATGCCCCAGCCGGGCTCGTAACCGACCATCTCGCGGAGTGTTTCGGCTGTCCAGCGGTCTTCGAGAATTTCAATCATGTCGGCATCAACTTTTGCTGGGTGTGTGACCCCGCAGGCCCAGCTGAGACGCTCGAGTTCAAACCGGACTCCGGCGAGGTAATTGCCGCAGCG
>JBILIB010000072.1:0-9649 GCA_044350215.1 Acidimicrobiales bacterium | reverse complement strand
GCCGCGCCAAGCAATGCGTCTGCACAGGCGTGAGCCACCACATCGGCGTCGCTGTGGCCTACTAACCCGCGTTCTCCGTCGAACACCACGCCGCCGAGAACCAGTTTTCGAGCCGGATCATCGGAGAACGCGTGCACGTCGAAACCTTGTCCGACTCGTACCGTCATGCCTTCAACCTACCCGAGGGCATCGAAGAGGATCGCGGCGATGGCCAAATCGTTAGGGCCAGTGATCTTGATGTTGGTTGATTCGCCGTCAATCACAATCACCGTTCCACCAATTGCTTCCACAAGTGCAGCGTCGTCGGTTGCCCCGGCAGAACTGGCGTGGGCATCTCGAAGGATGTCCGCCCTGAAAGCTTGAGGGGTCTGCACTGCGACCAATGTCGACCGGTCAGGCGTTTCCACCACTACTGATCGGCCGTTTTGATCGTGAGCGATTCGTTTGATCGTGTCGGTCACCGGAATCGCAGGGATCGCAGCATCGGCGCCGGCATGAACCGCAGCCACCACTGCCTGATGAAGTTCACCAGACGCAAGAGGTCGCGCCGCGTCGTGCACAACAATCACAGCCGCGTCCTCGGCAATAACTGCAAGTGCTGCTCGAACAGAGTCGGCTCGTTCAGTTCCACCAGTGACCGCGACATCGGCCGCACCCGCTTCAACGAGTTCGGCTCCTTCACGCTCCTGACCTGGAGCGAGAACAACCACGACGTGATCGGCAGCGGCACGACTCACCGCAAGCGAGTGATCAATCACTCGATCATTGCCAAGAAATTCATATTGCTTTGGTGTCACGCCAAAACGACGACCCGACCCAGCTGCAAGCACGATTGTCCAGACCGGGCCGTCGGTAGGCACCGAGTCCCTGCTCGTCATCGCGCTGACCATTTCGCAACCATGGAGCAAGAGGCTAGGCGAGGTGAACGCTGAGTTGTCGTTGGACATTGGACCGACGTCACACTCTCCCCTACCCCGCTAGAGTCAAAGGCGTGACTGATCGCGAACTCCTCAACACCATCGAGTTCTTCAAAGGATTCGACGGCACACCGCTCGACACTGTTGTCGCTGCTTCTGAACAGCGCTCCTTTGCTCGCGGTGGAGTCCTCTTTACCGAGAACGACGCGGCAACTGAGCTTTTCGTCGTGGTGTCTGGCCGAATCGCTATTGCCAATCGCTCTGTCGATGGCCGCGAATCAGTAGTCGCCCTCATGGAACGCGGCGATCTGCTCGGCGAAATGCCGCTGTTCGATGGCCTCGCGCGTTCCGCCGAAGCCCGCGCCCTTGAGCCTTCTGAAGTCATAGCCATTGCGTACGCTCCGCTCCGCGACATTTACCGAGATCAGCCGCAGCTGCTCTGGAATGTCGTCGAGATGCTGGCCAACCGCCTTCGTAACACCGACGAGCAACTCGCTGATTCGGTGTTTCTCGATGTCACCGGCCGCACAGCAAAACGACTTCTTGAACTGGCCGGCACTGCCGACGAATTCTCACTTCCAATCACGCAGGAAGAACTCGCAGGCATGGTTGGCGCATCACGCGAACGCGTCAACAAAGCAATCGCAAGTTTCGTGCGACTCGGCTGGATCGAACAGTCCGAGCGTCGTTATCGCATTACCAACCGCGAACAGCTCGAATTACGAGCTCGCTGAATTCAGCCTTCGGGGAACTGTTCCCCAACAAGCTGTTCTGAAAGAACCCACAACCGCTTCGCCAGTTCAGGATCATTGGCGTAGTCGGAAGGTTCAGTAAATGCACGATCGGCGAGGTAGGAGCCGGGCTTTTCGAGGGCCTCGGCGCTGGCACACGCCCAGACCTGCGTTGACGCACCAACATCAACATTGACCAACGCCGGCATCTTCATTCCCGACTTCTTTGCCCGTGATGCGAGATCGCCAAAGTCATCCTTCGTGAAGCTTCGGGCCAAATCTGTCATCACCATTCCGGGATGTACCGCCCACGCGTGGACACCGGCGTCGCCGTATCGACGCTCGAGTTCAACGGTAAAGAGAATGTTGGCCGTCTTCGACTGCCCATACGCATCCATCTTTGAATACTCGTTGGTTTCGAAGTTCGGGTCGTCCCAGATAATTCCTGACGCAAAGTGACCGGCCGAACTGAGGTTCACAATGCGAGAAGGCGCGCTCGCCTTCAACAGCGGCAGCAGGCGATTGATCAAAACGAAATGCCCGAGATGATTGGTGCCGAACTGCAGTTCGAACCCATCGTCGGTCTTTCCGTAGGGAACCGCCATGATCCCAGCGTTGGCCAAAAGCACATCGAGTCGATCATGCGATGCCAGGAATCGATCGGTGAAGGAACGCACGCTGTCAAGCGATCCGAGCTCCATCGCTTCAAAAGAAAAAACACCGGTGGGTACAAGTTCTGTCAGCTGAGCAACGGCCGCGCTTCCCTTTTCTTCAGAGCGAGCAGTGATGATCACGGTCGCGCCCGCTGCGCCAAGCGCGCGGGCCGACTCTTTGCCCAGACCTGTGGTCCCGCCTGTAATCAACACGACCTTTCCCGAAAGGTTGATGCCTTGAAGCACATCATCAGTCGTGACGGTCAGTTGCTCGTTCATGTGATGTCCCCCGGGGTCGGCCACTCGCTGGGCCAGTTGTCGTTGACAGTAAGCGACCACTGTGGATCGCGCCGCTCCAAAAAGGCCATGACACCTTCGCGGGCATCGGCTTCGCCCATGAGGTGATGATGAAGATCGGTTTCGGCCCGATCTACTTCGTCTGGCGTCATTGAGAAGGTTCCCCACAACAAGCGCTTGCTCACTGCGACCGAAAGCGGAGCGGTGTTGATGGCCATGTCGTGGGCAACTTCAAGTGCGTGGGGCAATACATCGTCATTCGGAAGCACTCGAGATGCGACGCCAAGATCGCGCGCTTCGGCACCAGTAAACGTGCGGCCTGTCAGAAGAATGTCTGCTGCGTTTGCGAGACCGACGAGACGCGGGAGCGTCCAGTGGCTCATGGCATCGGGCATTACGCCCCGACGAACCTGAACGATTCCGTATTTTGCGTCGTGTGCCATGAAGCGCAGGTCGCAATGCAATGTGAGTGTGAATCCGACACCGATCGCATGACCATTAACGGCAGCAATTACTGGTTTGCGAATTCTCCAGGCCGGCGGATTCACCGGATTCGCACTGAACGCAGGCCCGTCTGAGCGTTCGAAAACGTCCGATCCGTTAGAGAAATCTGCTCCTGCACAGAACGCAGGTGGCGTTCCGGTCAGGACAACGACACGCACCGCATCATCAGTATCAGCCATTCGATAGATATCACCGAGCGCACGACCCATCGCACCGCTAAATGCATTACGCGTATCGGGGCGATTCAGTGTGGCGACCAGAACTCCGTCGTCGTGAAGTTCTGCCAACAGATCAGTTGTGCCGGTGTCAATCGTCCGAGTCATCACACGTCGCCCGAGGCAACCTTGATCTCACGAATTGTTTCTGCGATGCATTCGTCAGTAATCGGATATCCGGGGAAGTAAAGACACACGCGATTGGCTTCGTGTCCGAAACGACGCACGATCTCAGCAGCAACTTCCTTCGGAGTACCAACAACAGCAATTGTCTGAAGCACGTCTTCATCAATCTTCTTGGCCATACCGGCCCAGTCGCCCTGCTTCGACAGTGCATTGAGTTCTGGTTGCAGTTCGCCCCAACCTTCGACATCGAGAACAGGCTTGTACGAAGGAGTTGAGCCGTAGAAACCAAGAAGGGTCTTCACTCCATTGGCTGCTGCAGCGATCTCTTCGTCGGTTTGTCCCACCGCACAAATGACTTCGAGAATGATTTCGAAGTCCTTGCGATCGCGCCCTGATTTCACAAAGCCACGTTCAAGCGCTGGCATTGTGCGTTCCGCAAAGTGACGTTCAGAATTGAACGGCATCACCAAAATGCCGTCTGCGACCTCAGCGGACATTTCACACATCTTCGGACCGAGCGCACCGACGAGTACCGGGGCCTTTCCGAACGGATTCGGACCCGGATTGAAATTCGGGGTCATGAGCGTATGCGTCGTCCATTGACCCTTGAAGTCGAACGGACCTTCGCCAGCAAAGTGAGCGAGGATCGCCTTCGTTGCACTCACCCATTCGCGCATCTGCGCAACCGGCTTCTCCCAGACCGATCCGTAACGCTTTTGAATATGCGGACGAATCTGCGAGGCAAGGCCTAAACGAAACTTGCCGCCAGTGAGGAGTTGGAGATCGTTGGCTGAATAGGCGAGATGCAGCGGGCTTCGAGGAAACGCCATGGCCGCATTGGTCATCAGGTCGATCTGACAGGAAGTGCTGGCCAAGACGAGCGGGAAGAAGGCGTCGTGAGCATTTTCGAAGCTGAAAAGTCCATCGGCCCCAACCGCCTGGAGTTCAGCCGCCCGGGGCACCGCATCAAGCGGCCCGGACATTGCAAGAGAGATATCGACCTTCATTGTTCCTCCATGCCATCGCGACGACGGCGTTGTTGTTCTAGCCCGTTCTCCGCCCCATCCGTTCGACTAGGCGCCGTTGTCAGATTTTTGAAAGATTTGCCGATTTCGAATAATCATTGTACTAATAATCAAAACCTTCGCTAGAACCCAATCTCACTTATCCTGACGCCATGGCCAAGAAGACCACGAACTCACGATCACCAAGTTCGACGCCAGCCCGACCAAAGGTTTCGCGAGCACAAAAGACCCGCGAGGTGCAAGAGGCCATCACCGCATCGGCTCTTGAGTTACTCGCCGAGAATGGCGTTGACGGTCTTGCTCTCACGAAGATCGCAGCGCACGCAGGGATGTCCAATGGCCCGCTCTACGGCCGATACGACTCTGCGGAAGACGTTGCTCTTGAACTCTGGGACGAGAAACTTCGCGGCCATTACAAACAACTGATCCTCGAATTCGATTCGTTTGCTTCATCCAAAGATCTAGAACCGTCGCAGTGGTTGCTCGAAGAACTCGAAGCCCCGTCTGCGCTCACTACAGCTGCTATCGAAATTGTCTCCGTCGCACGACGCTTTCCGCTTCTTGTCGACTCTGTTCGCGAAGAGGTCGAAGCCCTCTTTCAGCTCATCTGCGACGCGCACCCCGACATTCCGCCAGCGATTTGCTCACTTCGGTTGACAGTTCCGACTGGATGCATTCTCACGAGCCGGTCAGTCCCCAAGTCTCGACCGCCGTGGAAGACAATCCTGTTGCGATTCCGGGAAAGCGCGCTTGATCCTGCGAACTTGAAGCAGCAAGGTCTCACCGCCACGCCAGTTTCGCTTTCAATCCCCACTCCCGATACCGGCGATGTTGGCCTCGACGAATTTGTTTCCGCTGTTATGGAAGTTGTGGCGCGTGTCGGTTTCGAAAAGACCACCGCACACCGTGTTGCTCGAGCCGCCGGTCATTCATTCAGTTCTGCGTACACACACGTCGGTACCAAAGACGAGCTCATGCATATGGCGATTGGTCAGATGATGGCGCAGATCTGGCAAACGGGAACGGCGTCCTTCCTTGAGCTCAGTCCCGAGGAGTACAAAACCGCGATCCTCGCCTTGCAATTTGGGTTGCTCGCCGAGTCGAACCGACCCATCCGCCAACTTCGCACGGAAACCACCGTTGCGATGCGTCACCACGCAGATCTCGCAGCTGCTGGTCGGAAACGAACAGCGGCTTCACTCGCAATCGTCCTTGACGCTGTCGAAAAGGCTGATCCCGCCGCCACCGAAGATGCCGCCGCATTTTGGTATCTCACCACGGCCCACGGCATCGGCACCGTTGCGCTCAGTTTACTCACGGACACGTTCCGCGACATCGACTGGAGCGCGCTCGCGGCTGTTGCCTACGAGATGGCGTTCGTCACGACTATCGAACCATTGAGCAAACTTTCCAAAGCCTGAAAAGTTCAGGCCTCGAGAAACGCAACCACCTGACGCCATGCATCGGCGGCATCATCAGGACGATGGGCGGGGCGTGATGCATCGTGCACAAATCCGTGCTCAGCGCCTTCGTAGGAAACGACAACAACCCCAAGTGCTTCGGCTTCAGCAACGTCTTGTGGCGGAGTGAAGTGATCGGCGGTTCCGATAATGGCGAGGGTAGGACAGCGATCCGGCGAGGCCAACGCTTCGATCGGTTGTTGTAAGCGACCACCAGCCCAGGATTCGGGGAGCCGAATCATTCCGTAGAAGCCAGCGGCACGTTCGAAGCGGCCTGAGGCGGCGGCCTTGAACGCCAACATTCCGCCCATACAAAAGCCGGTAGCAACAACGCGGCGACATCCTGTTGCATCGGCCGCAAAGTCGGCCGTGACACGAAGTTCAGCATCATCGAAATCCGCCATCACGCCAAGCCGTTCGTCTACCGGCAGATGTTCGCGACCCGGAAACGGTTCTGGCGCGCACACCACCCAACCGTGATCGGCAGCAAGTTGCGCGCACATACTGTCAAATAACGGACGCAAACCCATGATGTCGGGGAACAACACAACACCGAGTGTGTTCTCGTCAACCACTGAAGGCTGAGCAAGTTCAGCGGGAACACCATTCGGCAATGTGATGCGCATTAAACCCTCGTTTTACTTAGTTGTAGGTGTCGAGAATGCTGGTTTCGGCCAAGCGCGACAACCCATCCTTGATTGAGCGAGCGCGCTGATCGCCTACACCCTCCACCGTTTCAAGCTCGGCTTCCGTCGCGCTCATCACAACATCAAGCGAACCAAACTTGGCCACGATGCGACCAACAATTGATTCAGGTAGACGAGGGATGCGCGAAAGCATGCGATAACCCTTGGGTTGCACTGAGGCCTTCAGGTCGTCGGCGTCTTCAAGATGCAACACGCTCGCTACCGCAGTGAGGTCAAGGAGTTGTTCCATTTCGAGTCCCGACAGCCCGGCTGATGCTTCTGCAAAGTGCCAGTCATTGTCTTCGTGCAGATAATCAAGCACCACTGATCGACGATCGTTTGCAACGCCAGAGATGACTTCTTCAAGTTGAAGTCGGAAGAGTCGGCCATCGACACCGAGTTCGACAATGTCGAATTCGATTTCCTCGGCGATGCGCAACACCATCTCGGTGCGCTGCAACATCACCACAACATCGCGGACAGTCACTGCGCCCTGCACTTCAAGAGCATTGAGATTGTTCGAAACTTCAACCAGACGCTCTTTATAACGCTCGAGTGTCTTCATGGCCTGGTTGGCGCGGTCAAGAAGACGAGGGATCGGCATCAGCTGATGTTTCTCATCGCCCACATACACAGCGATGATCGACATGTCTTCAGAAACAGAAATCACGGGAATGGTGATGGAACGAGCAACACGCTCTGCGGTGCGGTGACGAGTGCCGGTTTCCGACGTGGGCACGTTCGGTTTGGGCACCAAGTGCACATTCGCCCGGGCAATACGGCTGGCGTTAGAGGCGAGCACGATTGCGCCATCCATTTTGGCCAGTTCCGAAAGGCGCTGGGGGCTGAAGGCGGCATCAAGCAGGAAGCCGCCTGAGCAGATGTTGAGCACATCGGGGCCATCTCCTACGACAATGAGCGCGCCCATTCCCGATTGCAAAATGCGATCGAAGCCCTCTCGCAATGGCGACCCAGGCGCAACCATCGCGAGGGCCTGCAACATTGCGGGACTTCGACGCCGGGCCATCGGAGAAGTGTACTCGTGTGCTGTTTCAGAACTCCGAGGAATCGCCGCCGCCAATGCCAACGGCGGCTACGGCTTCAGCCAAAGTGCCAACCCGAATGGCCTGCATGCCTTCGGGAGGATCGGGAGCAAGGCGAGGAACCAGCGCGCGCGTGAATCCAAGACGTGCCGCTTCAGCCAAACGACGTTCGCCATGGGCAACCTGACGAAGTTCGCCGCCCAAACCAATTTCGCCGCACACAACTAGCCCATCGGGAATTGGTGTGTTGAATCGCGATGACGCGAGCGCCAACGCAATGCCGAGATCGGCGGCGGGTTCGACGATCTTCACCCCACCAACAGCCAACGCATACACATCGCGCTTTTCGAACGTGACACCAGCGCGTTCAGCCAACACCGCCAAGAGCAGCGAAAGACGACCGGAATCAAGACCTTGCGCGCTTCGGCGAGGCGACGGAAGTTCGGAATGAGCAACCAACGCCTGAACTTCAACCAAAAGCGGACGATCGCCCTCCATCGTTGGCACGATGACCGACCCGGCAACGCCCTTACGCCGATCGGCCAAGAACAATCGACTGGGATCAGGGACGCCCAGCAATCCTTGTTCGGTCATTTCAAACAAACCGAGTTGATCGGTAGCGCCGAAGCGATGCTTGACTGCGCGCAACATGCGCAACGCGTGGTGGCGGTCGCCCTCGAAGGCGAGCACAGTGTCGACGATGTGCTCGAGAACACGCGGACCAGCAAGACCACCTTCTTTGGTGACATGACCGACGAGAACAACCGACAGGCCGCGTTGCTTCGCGGTTGTCACTAATCGCGCAGCACTCTCGCGAACCTGAGCAACAGAACCGGAGGCCGAACTGATATCGGGAGTGTGCACGGTTTGGATGGAGTCGACCACAAGAACTGCAGGATTGATCTCGTCGACCGAAGAAAGGATGTGAGGAACAGCGGTTTCCGAGGCCAACCAAAGATCGGGGTGCAGGGCGTTCAATCGTTCAGCCCGCAGCCGAACTTGTTGCTTCGATTCCTCGGCCGACACATAGAGCACCTTCGAACCCGATCCTGCGATCGAAGCCACCGCTTGCAACAGCAGCGTGGATTTCCCGATACCGGGTTCGCCACCGACCAACGTGACCGAACCAGGCACGAGTCCACCGCTCAGCACACGGTCGAGTTCACCGATACCAGTGGGCTTGGGCTGCCACTCATGCGCGTCGACCTCGGAAATGGGGACCGGCGCATCGCGCCGACCCAGCAATGCTGCCGATGTCGTGGCCGAGACGTCGTCGAGTTCCTCGATCAACGTGTTCCAGCCTTCGCAGCCAGGACAGCGACCCACCCATTTGGGCACGCTGGTGCCGCATTCGGTGCAACGGAAGACTGCTCGCAATTTGGCCATCGGCGACACCCTACGCAGTCGGTGTGACCACGAGTGCACCGAAACGACGAGCGCCGCCCCCGAAGGAGCGGCGCTCAACAACTCAGACGAACCGAACGATCAGCCGGTGAAGGCCGGGACGACCGGGACGACCGGCTCGGGCACGATCCCGAGTCCCATCGGCATCGACTGGGCGAGCATGTCCTCTCCGTTTTCAGAGGTGTAGACGCATGCCAAGTACTGGCCAGCGGTCATCGGCCCAATAGTCGGTATCACGGTGAATTCACCGACATTGATCGGCAGGACTATCGCCGAATTGCCGACACCGATGGTCCCCGGGCTGGGCGGCAGGGCATAGTTGCCATACGGAGAATCCGCAGCTTCGCCGGAATACATCGCATACCCGCTGAGGGTAGGCAACAAAGACAGAGCTTCATCTCCCGCCGGGCAGATGGTGACCCCTGAGAGCATGAGAAAGGTGACAGACTGCGAGAAATTCTCATCGGCGTTCCATGTAAGTGTCAAGGTGCCATTGCCGTTGTCAACCATCGAAGCCGATGCAGGGGGGAAGATCCCGATCGTGCCGTTCTCCGTGTTAAGCGAGTTGTAGGTATTACCACCGACGAC
>JBILIB010000071.1:0-9766 GCA_044350215.1 Acidimicrobiales bacterium | reverse complement strand
TCAAGTCGTCCGAGAAACTCCGCAGCCACAATGATGACTCGCGAGCCCGAATCCGCGAGTTGGTGACGGAGATACTCCCCTTTATATGCAGTATTGATGGGAACGGCGATGCCCCCCGAAAGGATGATCCCCCACCATGCATAGACCGCTTCGATTGAGTTTTCGATCAGGGTCGCTACTCGATCGCCCGGATTGATACCCATCGAACAGAGTGATGTGGCCAAACGAGCGCAGACGTCGTAGACCGCGGCCGCAGAGACCGAGTCGCCGCAGACGTCGAGGTACTGGCTGTCCGGGTCAGACTCGAGGCGTTGCATAAGTAGTTCGGGAATCGTTGACTGTGATCCAGTGCGCCACACATCTGAGCTCATCTGTGGTTCCTTTTCCTTGACAACAGTGCATACGCCATGGCTTGAAACACCCTCCGCAGACAGAAGTGAATCTTACATCCCCACATTGAACCGTGATTCAATGATGCGAACCCCCTCGCCGATGTTCTTGGAGACTTCTTTGCCATCCGAATCAAGCAGTCCTGTCGACGTCACGCTCCCGACAACCGTTGCTGCCGCTCTCGAACGCGCTGTCGAGATGTACGGCGATCTCGAAGCACTCGTCGACGGAGATCTTCGGTTGAACTATTCCGAACTTCTCAAGTGTGTCGATGAGGCTGCCCGTTCTCTGATCGCACTAGACATCAAACCTGGCGATCGCGTTGCGATCTGGGCTCAAAACATTGCCGAATGGGTAATCGCCGCATGCGCGATCCATAGGAGCGGAGCCGTACTCGTTCCGCTGAACACACGATTCAAGCGTTCAGAGGCGACATATATTCTTGATAACGCCGGCGTGAAACTCCTCTTCACGATCTCAGACTTTTTGGGCACCGACTACGTCGAGCTTCTTGGCGATCGCTCCACGGTTCCGTCACTCGAGCACGTGGTTTTACTACGGGGCCCGTCGCGTCCCAACACCGTCTCGTGGCCGGAATTCATCGAAATGTCCAGCCAGGTTCCCGCTGAATCGGCCGTACTTCGATCAAAGGCAATAGCCCCTGACGACTTATGCGACATCCTCTTCACATCGGGAACGACGGGCCTTCCAAAGGGAGCGATGCTGACGCACGGCGCGAGTGTGCGCGCATATTGGAGTTGGTCAACCGTTGTCGGTCTCACTAAGGGCGATCGCTACCTCATCATCAATCCGTTCTTTCATGGTTTCGGATTGAAGTCCGGCATCCTCGCCTGCATCTTGATGGGCGCAACCAATCTTCCACACCCGGTCTTCGATGTCCCTTCAGTAATGCGACGCGTGGAGGAAGAGCGCATCACCATGCTTCCCGGGCCGCCAACCATTTACCAAACGATGCTCGACCATCCAGAACTTCATAGCTTTGATCTCTCGAGCCTTCGACTTTCAGTTACTGGCGCTGCAACAGTTCCCGTAGAGATGATTCACCGCATGCGCTCAGAGATGACGTTCAAAACCATCGTCACCGGGTATGGGCTCACCGAAGCGACGGGTATCGCAACGATGTGTCGCCACACCGACGATCCAGAGATCATCGCGAACACTGCTGGTCGAGCGATCCCTGATATCGAGGTCATCGTTGCCGATGAGCACTGCCAACCACTCGCCGCGGGCGAACCTGGCGAGGTACTGATTCGTGGCTACAACGTCATGAAGGGCTTCATCGGAAATCCTGAAGCAACAGCCGAAGCAATTGATAGCAAGGGTTGGCTACATACTGGTGACATCGGAGTGATGGACGAAGCCGGCAACCTGCGCATTACCGATCGGATGAAGGACATGTTCATCGTCGGTGGTTTCAATGCCTATCCCGCCGAAATCGAGAATGCACTTCTCACTCACCCCGGCGTGAGCCAGGTAGCTGTTCTCGGAATACCCGATACTCGACTGGGCGAGGTCGGCGTTGCGTTCGTGATTGCCAAGCCAGATGTTGCACTGACAGCCGATGACATCATCGAGTGGAGCCGTGAATCAATGGCCAATTACAAAGTTCCACGCCACGTTTACCTCGTTGCAGAGTTCCCCCTAAATGCCAGCGGCAAAGTTCTGAAATACGCACTGCGCGACAAGGCGATCGCAGCCACGTCTTAACGAGGCAGCACCTCATTCGGCAGTGGATGGCGGAAAACCCCCGCAGCATTTTCACAAAGAATCGCCCTCAATTCATCAGTGGGAAGATCACCGTAAGTGTCGGCGACAACCTGCTGCGTGTCAGGCCAGGTTCCATCGCCATGCGGGTAATCAGTCTCGAACATGATGTTCTCTACCCCGATGCGATGACGGGTCGTGATCGTCGATGGGTCATCGATTGTGCAGAACCAGAAGTTGCGCTGAAGAACATCGGCGGGACGCGTTTCCCAACCCAGTCCGTAGCCACTTCGATCAATGATGTTGTCGAGCCGATCAAGCAGCATGGCGACCCAGCCGATACCGCCCTCGGACATCGTGATCTTCAGGTTTGGATACTTCAACGGGTAACCGGACCATAACCATTCGGCGCATGCCGCCAGTGAGAGTTGACCGAACATCGTCGCGCCCAACTGAAGTGCAGGTGCATCTGCGGGTGATGGGTAGCCACCCGAGGAACCCACATGGAGAGCAATAACCGTGTCGGTTTCTGCACAGGCTTCAACAATTGGATCCCAGTAACCGGAAAACAACGACGGGAAGCCGATGTTCTGGGGTCGCTCGGGAAGAGTCACGGCAACGAAACCGCGAGCGGCGTTCCGTCGAATCTCCGCTGCACCTTTTTCCGGGTCAGCGAGGAATGTAAGACCAAGAGGGATGATTCGATCCGTCGCCGGTTGCCACCACTCTTCATACAACCAGTCGTTCCACGCTTGGGTTGTGGCATAGCCAAGATCGAGGTCGTCGATTTGTGCAAACACACGGCCGCAAAATCCGGTAATCATGGAAGGAAAGTTCATCGACGCCCAGACACCATTGAGATCCATGTCGCGCACACGTTCATTGATGTCCCAACACCCTTTTCGCATGTCACTGAATTTGGTTGGCTCCAGATTCTTCATGCTCTTGCGTCGACCAGCGACGGCATTCATACCGACCTGCGTGAATCGCTGGCCTTCGAATTCCCACACCTCGTGACCGTGCTCGTTTGTCACGACCTTTGGTGCTCGACTCTGAAACCTCGATGGCAACCGACCCTCGAACATCTCGGGCGGCTCTACGAGATGGTCATCGACAGAAATGATGGTGTAGCGAACCTCTGCTGGTTCGGGGTCAGGAAGCAACATCGGATTGTCGACCAGATCAGTCATGAGACCCCCAAAGTTTGAACTGTTCAGAGTGTAGATGGACGACTTCGTGAGAGCGGAGCCGCTGCTACCTTCGTCCCAAAGGGGGAGCTATGACTGAAACCGTGCTGGACACCGAAGCGCTCGGGAGCTGGATTGCCTCGAAAACCGGAATATCGGGACTCCACATCGAGATTGATGGTCGTCCCTCCGGCGGATTCTCGGCCGAGACGATCCTCCTCACCGCCGAATCGTCTTCTCTTGGCAAGCAGCGGTTTGTGGTGAGACTCGAAACTCCCGAACCCGCCGTTTATCCGGCACAGTCTGATCTTCCGATGCCCGAAATCGAGATTCAGTTCCGCATCATGGACAGCATCGGTCGAAACTCGCCTCTACCCGTTGCCACGCTTGTCGGTTACGAGAGAGATCCGGCGATCCTCGGCACTCCGTTCTTTGTCATGCACCACGTTGACGGAGTCGTCCCTCTGGAGAGTCCGCCCTACAGCGTTGAAGGCTTCTTTACCGATCTCACTGCCGAGGAGCGCACCGAACTCATCAGCAATGGCCTTTTGGATATGACGCGTATCCACAAACTCGACCCTTCAATTCTTGGGTTGGACTGGCTCACCCCAAATGGCGTTACCCCTGGCTCAAAACACCTACTCCATCTTTGGAAGGAATTTGGCGAGTCAGAGTTGCGCGGGAGATCGCATCCGCTCCTTGAAAATGCGTGGTCGATTATCGAACGAGAACTCCCTTCTGATACGTCGATCGGCTTGTGTTGGGGAGACCCACGCCCAGGCAACATTATTTGGCAAGGCTCACGAGTGGCGTGTCTCACCGACTTCGAAGCGGCCTGTATCGGTCCCCCGGAATTCGATCTCGGCTGGTGGCTGATGTTCGACCGGACCATGCACGAATTGGCGGGGATTGATCGACTCGATGGGGATCCCACGCGAGATGAACAGCGAGCGATGTATTTCCAACACGCCGGACGCCCAGCAGTCGGTACAGCCACTCATGAACTCTTTGCCGCTGCTCGCTACTGCGTCATCGTGGTTCGCGTAATGAATCGGCTCGAACACCGGGGCCTGCTTCCAGCCGACAGCATGGTCTGGCGTGACAACCCAGCAACCCAGTGTTTGGCCATGATTCTCGAAGAGCGTGAGTAGCCGTCGCTGGGTGATTGGACTGCCCAAAGGCGCAGGAGACCCCCTGCTACCTTGCCCTAAGTGAGCATGCGTCCGATCCCTCACGCCCCTTCAGCCGGATGGGCGCCCTTATGACGAGTTCTGCATCTCCCGGGTCCATCTCCAACCGGCCCACCAACGTTCAGGCGGAGCGTTCTGCCCCGATCGCGCATCTTCCGGGACTTGATGGTGTCCGAGGTCTCGCAGTTATCGGAGTACTCCTCTTCCACGGCGGTTTTGTCTGGGCCAAAGGCGGCTTCCTTGGCGTCTCTACCTTCTTCACGCTTTCCGGCTTTCTGATTACGAACCTCCTCGTTCGCGAGTTCGAGGGATCTTCATCGCTCGACCTTGTCCGATTCTGGGGCCGACGACTTCGTCGTCTCATGCCAGCAGCACTCGCAGCAATTGCACTGATCGGTTTGGTCTGGTGGCGGATTGGCACACCTGAACAACTTGGTTCGCTGCGTTTCGACATGCTCTCGTCACTTGGCTACGTAGCGAACTGGCGACTTTGGACGTCGGGAATCAGTTACGGATCACTCTTTTCGCAACCAACCCCATTCCAACATTTTTGGTCTCTTGCCATCGAAGAGCAGTTCTATCTTGTTTTCCCGATCGTCGTCCTCGCGTGCATGCGAATCGGCGGCCGGCGACTCCTCACATGGGTGTGTGCTATTTGCGCTGTTATCTCAATCACACTGATGTGGCTGCAGCGATCAGATTTTGATCGGATTTATTACGGCACCGATACACGGGTCGCCGAATTGCTCTTCGGGGTAATGCTCGCTCTTTGGTGGTCGCAACGAGACCGAAGCGCGGCCAAACGAAGTTCTTCGCAACGAATTTGGGACGTAGTTGGCGTCGCAGCGTTGATTGGAATTCTTGCTGCGTGGTACACGACTGACGAGATGTCACCGAAACTCGCAATGGGTGGGCTCCCGGTCTACGCAGCACTTTCCACCATCCTCATTTACACCGCAACCCGTCCCGGCTTGGTCTCGCGCCTCTTTTCCAACTCGGTGCTGCGCTGGGCCGGACTTTTGTCGTACGGCCTTTATCTCTACCACTGGCCAATTTTTCTCGTGCTTTCAGACGATCGAACCGGGCTATCGACAACACCGCTCTTTGTCCTCAGGATGGCCGTCACGATTGGTCTCTCGGTGCTTTCCTACTTCTTCCTCGAGATGCCGATACGTCGCCGCACCTTTCTCACCACATCTCGATCGGCGGCGACTGCAGCATTTGCTGGCACCTTCGCTGTAGTGCTTTGCGCGTTTGTCGTCACTCAACACACTCCGAAAAGTTCCGTTCCCTATGCAAATATGGAAGTAGGTCAGTTAGGGCACGTTCTTGTGGACCTCAACCCCAAAGAAAGTGCTCGACCTAATGGCGCCACACCGGCAACCGTATGGATCATCGGCGACTCAGGTGGCTTGGATGCATCACCCGCGCTCGCTGCGGCGATGGAGGCCACCGGTTCAACCCGTTTCATTTTCGGATCCGGACCAGGGTTCGGATTGACTGTTGGGATTGACTGGCGAAAAGACTTTCAGGAAGTGATCGAACGAGACCGTCCCGACGTTGCGGTTTTCATGGCTGGCGGATGGGATGCCAAATTTCTAATCAAAAATGGCAAAGCTGAGTACGAGAAAATTGTCGATGAAGCGATCTCATTGCTCACCGATAACGGGGTCAAAGTTCTCTTGCTGCCGATCTTGCCCGGCGGGAGATTCGATGTCTCGACAACGAATCAGATCTTCGCCGAAGTTGCAGCACGACACCCGGGGATGGTCGACAATCCATCGATCGACTCTGCGTTCGCAGCACCAGATGGATCAATTCCCCGTTATTGGATCGACGAGAAAGGAACTGTCCATCTGCTGCGCAAAGCAGACGGTTGGCATCTCTGCCAGGAGGGTGCGCGCAATCTGGCATCGCTTATTGTCGAGCGCCTCACCGAGCTTGGCTGGTCGACACCAGTAATCGGAGATTGGGAAGACGGATCGTGGCAACAAGCATTCCAATTCGATGACCCCGTTGGCGCCTGTGACGGTATTTGATGACAAACACTGATCCAGCCTCGACCCCGGTGAGTCAGCTAGGCGCTGAATCGTCGGTTCATTCCTCGATGAGACGCGTTGACCGCTGGACGTATTTCCTTCTCGGTCTCCTTGCGTACATCCCCATCCTTCTCACCTCCCCTGGCCAGGTATCAGCAGATACGAAGGCGTACCTGCTCCTTGACCCAAGTAAATTGCTGTCACGGGCGCCGTACATGTGGGACGCGCACATCAACGCAGGGACTGTTACCCACCAAAACATTGGCTACGTATTTCCGCTCGGGCCCTGGTACTGGGCCTTCCGCACTCTTGGAGTTCCGACCTGGATCGCAGAGCGACTGTGGTTCGGAACACTCCTCTTTCTCGCCGGAGCAGGAACGCTTTGGCTCTTTCGAAAACTCGGCCTTCGGGGACCAGGCTCTGCCGTCGCTGCGTTTATCTACATGCTCAGCCCATACGCGCTTGCTTACATGGGTCGAACATCGGTCATCCTCACGCCATGGTGCGCGCTCCCGTGGTTGATCGGGTTAATGATCAGCGCACTCAGGGAACGCACATGGCGTGCTCCGGTTCTGTTTGCCCTCATCGTGACCGTCATGGCGGGCACAAACGCAAGCTCCGTGATTTTTGTTTTGCTCGGCCCCCTCCTGCTTGCTCCATTCGCGGTCTGGAGCACCAAGGAAACTTCACTCAAAGAGGCATCCAAGGCCCTCCTGCGGATAGCAGTCGCCACTGGTCCAGCACAGTTGTGGTGGCTCTCCGGGCTCTACATCCAGGGGAAGTGGGGACTCCCTATTCTCCAACTCACCGAGACCGTCGAGACCGTCGCGCAGACATCAACGGCTCCGGAAGTACTCCGAGGTCTTGGATATTGGTACTTCTATGGCAAAGACGGACTCACAGGGTGGACCGAATCTGGAGGGCTCTACACCACCACGCTCGTCATGTTGGCTCTGACGTTTGTGCTTCCGCTTTTTGGGCTTCTCGGTGCCATTCTGACGCGCTGGAAATACCGTGCATATTTCGTTTCGTTGATCGTCATCAGCCTTCTATTTGCTGTAGGCACCTACCCATACCGCGACCCTTCACCGATCGGTGCACTTATTAAGTTCACGACGTCACTTGAGGTCGGCTTTGCTCTGCGGAATTCACCGCGAATTGTTCCCATTCTCGTCATCGCCATCGCCGGCCTATCGGCCGCGTTCGTTGATGCACTCATTCCTGCACTCCGACGACGTTTCACTGCTCCGTTAGCTCGGAGATTGTCGCTTGCGCTACCGCTCGGTCTCGTCTGCATTGCCATTTTGAATCTTCCGCCATTGTGGACCGGCGGTCTCGTTCAATCTGATCTGAAGTTTCCATCGACTCTTCCCAAGTATTGGACCGACGCTGCAGCTTGGCTTGATTCTCAAGACGGAGACTCTCGAGTACTCGAGCTTCCAGGCGCCGATTTCGGAGCATATCGATGGGGCGAAACGCAGGACCCGTTAACGCCCGGGCTTATCGATAGACCTTGGATCGGCAGAGAAATTACTGCCTACGGATCTCCGGCAAGCGTTGATCTTTTGCGGGCACTGGATCGCCCATTCCAAGAGGGGGTCGGAGAGCCGCAAGCCATCGCCGGAGTTGCCCGCCTCTTTTCGGCCTCTGATGTTCTTCTTCGGCTCGATAGTCAATACGAGCGTTACCGAGGGCCCGTTCCTTCGACGCTATGGAGCCAACTCGGAGGCACAACTCCCTCGAATGGTCTTGGCTCCCCCACCACCTTTGGGACTCCTGTTGTCAATGTTCCTGACCAGCGTCAACCCATGATCGACGAGCAACACCTCGCGGCCCTCAGTCGCCAAATGGCGACTCCCCCGCTTGCGATCTACCCAGTAGACAACGTTCGGCCGCTGCTGCGATCAGAGACGACGAGGCAGCCAACCGTTTTATTCGGCGATGGCTCCGGGATCGTGGAGGCTGCAATTTGGAACCAACTTCCAGATCAGCGACCCCTCTTCTATGCCGCAACTGCGAATGCTTCACCAACCCTTCTCGAAGGAATCCGAGTTGCCAAACCCAATCTCGTAATCACCGACACCAATCGCAAACGCGCTCAGCGATGGGGAACCACAAAAGAGAACAACGGTGCGACAGAAACCGCAGCATCGATTCCTCTTGTTGAGGATCCAAAGGACACCAGACTTGAACTCTTCCCTGGCCAAAGCGCGACCGATCAGTCGGTTGCATGGTTCGGCGACGATGTCGCGAACGTTCAAGCTTCAACCTACGGAAACATCGTTGCGTACTCCACCGAGGTGCGCCCCATAAACGCCATCGACTCGGACCCCCGAACCGCTTGGACAACTGGTGGCTTTAGCGATGTGATCGGCGACCGGCTCACCATCACCTACGCACGGCCCGTCACCTCCAGTCACGTTGATCTCCTCCAAACAGAGGGAAATCGCTGGATCACGAAGGCGACGATTCTCCTAGATGGGGTTCCTGCTCAAACCACGACACTCAATGATGAGTCGTTTGTGGGCTCGGGTCAGCGTGTCAATTTTGATGGCGCGCGCACCTTCACAACGTTGAGTGTGCGAATCGATGACTCAAACGTCACTGGACGGACCAACTGGCTAGGACTTTCGAACGTTGGGTTTCGGGAAGTGACTGTGCCGGGGGTTTCAGCGCAGGAATGGATCGTGACGCCCAGTTCCGGTATCGACGAACTCGCGCCTGAGGCAACAAGCGTTGCGTACATCTTCTCCCGTTTGCGATCGAATCCAATTGAAGGTTTCCGACAGGACACTGAACTTCAACTTCGACGAATCTTTCGAGTAGGCGCTGCTGCTGACTTTCAGATGGGCGGGCGAGCCCGACTCAGTGCTGGAGTGAACGGAGCGCTCGTCGATGAACTTGTTGGACGACCAGGGCTTGCCGATGGCTACCCGATCGTGAGTGGCGTCGATTACCTCAATGGAGTGCTTGAGGCGCGACCATCTTCTGCCCTAGACGACAATCCGAAGACCGCTTGGACGACGAAGTTCGATAATCAGGTTCGAGCTACAGCCGCTGTCACCAACCCCACCCCATTGTCGTTCGATCGATTGCGACTCTCGGTCATCAATGATCGCGAGCACTCGGTGCCAACAGCACTGAACCTGACCCTTGATGATGGAGTTACTCGAACTGTTCCGGTGCCTGACATTCCAACCGTCGAGGAACTAGGCAATGTTGCCACCGTTGATGT
>JBILIB010000006.1:0-32536 GCA_044350215.1 Acidimicrobiales bacterium | reverse complement strand
ATTTTGTCGATGGCATCGTTTATACCGACACCGATCAGGTTGCGCACCTCGACGAAACTCAGGCCCTTGCGGCAAGCGACGAACTCATTGATGTTCTTGCTCGCCTTCATGCCGTCGATTTCGAAGCAGTGGGTCTTGGCCAACTCGGTAAGCCCGCAGGATTCCTTGAACGCCAAGTGAATCGCTGGTGCACACAATGGGAAAAATCGAAACAACGAGAGCTTCCTGCCATCGACGAGGTTGCCGAACGTCTTAAGCGTTCGATTCCCACTCGCACCGACGCATCCATCGTGCATGGCGACTACTCGTTCAATAACACCATGTGGAGTCGCGCCGATCCGTCGAAGATGGTGGCGGTCCTCGACTGGGAAATGTCGACTCTTGGCGATCCGCTTACCGATCTGGGCATGGTCAGCGTGTACTGGGGCGAGGCCGGTGCGCTGATGTGGCGCAGTCGCTCTCCTCAGCCGCACCGCCTCAACCCGGGCTTTCCCTCCGGCGACCACCTACTGGCTCGCTACGAGGCCACGAGCGGCCGCTCTCTCCGAGATATCGACGTCTACCGAGTTCTCGCCGTGTTCAAGCTCTCAATCATCACTGAGGGAGCACTGGCTCGCATCAAGGCCACGCGCCCAGACGATGACACCACCAGCACCGAGAACACCATTGCAGAATTAGCTGAGCTCGCTCTCGACCTGGCGAATGCCTCATCGGTCGCTTCGCTGCGCGGCTGACCTCGGGTTTCAGAGAATCGGAAACACCTCGGTGAACTCCACCTGGAGTTCACGCTTGGAAATACGCCAGCCTTCGGGCAATCGCACGTAATCGTCGAGATAACGGATGTTCATCACATAGTTCTCGCGATCTTCGGGGGCACCGCCTTCAACGGGACGAACGTGCGTAGCTCGGCAATAGGTCTCGCCAGTCGCAACATCGCCGTTCAGAACGACGTAGTGGTTGCTCACCGAATGCATAGTGACGTCATAACGGGACAACCCTTTGATTGCTTCTGCTATCTCGGCGCGACCATTGCGCTGGCGCACTGGCTCGGGATTGCCTCGCTCGAAGATTCGCAACACTCCATCGGGAGCAAACAACCCGGCAAGGCCTTCGTTGTCGATTCGATCAGCGAATCGTGCGTAGTCCTCGACCACAGAACGAATGGCGAGTCGGTCTGCGAGTTCTGCATCGTTCATTGCGGAACCTGGAAGGTCCAACCAGGAAGCAGTCCGAGATCAGAACAAAGTTTCGGCGCAAAGATCCACTTGCCGAGGAACTTGTCGGCAGTTGGGTCGGTCGCCAACCACGCAACAACCTTGCCGGTGGCTTCCGCTGGCTCGCTGCCGTACCCCGAGCTGTATTCATCGTCGGGCTTCGCTGCTTTACGAGCTTCGGTGACGACATTACCGGGGTCCACGTTGAACGCCTTGATGCCCTGCGCGCGATATTCCGCATTGACGCCACCAGCAACACGGCCGAACGCAGCCTTCGATGCGGAATAGAGAATGCCCCAGCCACCTTCCCCGGGAGGGCCAGCCGGATCAAGGCGAGCTGAACCCGACACCATGTCGATAATCGTGCCTCCGCCTGCGGCAAGCATGTGTGGGATGACCTGCTGAATTAGCAGGACCTGATTCATGAAGTTGCCGGCAAGAAGGTTCGTCATCGATTCAACGGTGAGATCGGTGATGCGATCAAGCGTGCCAACGCCGCGAAAGATCGCGTTGTTGAACAGAACATCAATGCGACCCCATTCGGCCATGACGGTTGCGGGAAGCGCAGTAACCGACGCAACGTCGATGAGATCCATGGGGACGATGAGCGCGCGCTGTCCGCGCTCTTCAATTTCCTCAGCGGTGCGCTCAAGACTTCCCGGCACCGAAAGCGTGGTTTCTTCACGAACGGAGTTGGGTTCAGCGACACCCTCGCCCTCTCGCACGGTGCGCGCGCTTACGACAACATCGAAACCGGCTTCGGCAAGAGCAAGTGCTCCGGCCCGACCAATTCCGCGGCTTGCACCCGTGACAATGGCGACTGGCGAACTACCCATGACCGACTCCCCCGTTCATCCCCTTGTGGGACTCCTGAACCTACCCGACGGGAGTTCTTGGTCGGTCCTTATCCTTCGCTGAAGAACGAACCAGAAGCGGGTCGGCCAATGACAACGCCTTGCCACCGATCGTGAGCGAACGGCCAGCCAAACCGGGGTGTTCCATATCGACCAGATTCGCCATGATGTCGAGAACAAGTTTCATGGTGAAGTTTGTAGACAACGCGATGCCCAAAAGGAACTGCAGAAGCTTCGGACGACCAATCAGCCATGCAAAGCGGCGGGCGGTAGCAAAGAACGGGTCGTATTCCTTGCGCAGCACTGCTTGATAGGCGGCCCACGCAGTCCCCGGTTCATTGAGGAAACATTCGGCAGCATGTCGACCAGATTCAAGCGCGTAGTCGATGCCCTCACCGTTGAACGGATTCACAAGGCCAGCGGCATCGCCGGCAACAACCCAACCGGGGCCGCCGCGATGTTCAACGTGCATCGGCAACCGCCACGCTTTTGGTCGGGCGACGAACTCGCCAAGACCCCAGGACTCGCGCACCTGAGCGGTGTAGGCCTCGAGCATGGTGTTGAGATTGAGATCGGAAAAGTTTTTCATCGTCGACAACGCGCCGACACCAATGTTTACAATCCCGTTGCCTGCAGGGAAGACCCATCCGTATCCAGGAACGATCGAACCATCGGGACCTTTCACAGTGAGGCATGCCTCCATGTAGCGGTCGTCGGCGCGGGTCGAAGGAATGTATCCACGAATCGCTAAGCCAAACGGAGAGGAAGAAATTCGTGTCGCGCCAACCGCGCGCGCCGCAGGTGAACCAGCCCCCGATGCAATCACGGTGAGCCCAGCGCGCACCTTTTCACCACGACAGATGACACCAAGAACCTTGTTGTCTTCGATCCATGGTTCAGCTGGCGAGTTCTCACGAAAGTCGGCGCCAGAATCGATTGCGGCTTGCATGACCATTGCATCGAACTCGGCGCGCGGCGCAACAGCACCAACAGGAGGGAACGCACCATCGGGCCACAACACTTCACGAACTTTGCTTCCGGCTTGCACGCGCAATCCATCGATTCGATGAAACCGTTCGACTTCGATTCCGAGGCGACGACATTCTTCGATTGCTCGAGGTGTCAGACCGTCGCCGCAGGATTTGTCACGACCCTGTGTTGCCTTTTCGAACAGCGCCACCGATGCTCCGCCTCGCGCTGCCCACGCTGCGGCCGATGAGCCTGCGGGACCGGCGCCAATCACCGCGATGTCGACCTGTTCCATGGGCCAATTGTCTCTCGTCAGAGCCGTCCGGACCCCATCGGGTCAGGACTCTTCGAGACTCAGCAGCGGTTCAGCCCCAGGCACTGCTTTTGAGGACAGCACGGGGATCACATCGTCGACGTCAGTGATGCGCACGATGATCTCGCGGTGTTGGGGGCGAATGAATCCAGCGTCGGCCGCACTATCGAGAAACTGCAGCAGTGGCTGCCAGAAGCCGTCGGTATCGAGCACTCCGACGGGCTTCGCGTGAATACCCAATTGCGACCAGGTTGTGATCTCGGCCAGTTCTTCCAACGTCCCCAATCCGCCCGGTAGCGCCACAAATGCGTCGGCCTCAGAGGCCATTCGCGCCTTGCGCTCGTGTATAGATCCGACCTCGACCAGTTCCGTCAGACCCGGGTGTCCGATCTCGGTGGTGAACAACCCTTTCGGGATCACCCCGAACGCCTCCCCCCCATGGGCCAGAACAGAATCAGCAACAACGCCCATGAGACCCACCGAACCACCGCCGTACACAAGGCGCACGCCGGCCTGCGCCATAAGGCGCCCAAGTTCTGCCGCAGTGGCTTCGTGGCGGGGGTCGTTGCCGGGCTTGGAGCCGCAGTAGACACAAAGAGATCGAAGTGTTGTCACGAGGTCAGCCTAAGGGCCGAGCCGGGGCGCGAAACGGGCGCCGACTCAGTCGACGCCCGATCTTCAAAGCTCGGGGGGGAGGACTCGAACCCCCAACAAATGGACCAGAACCACCCGTGTTACCAATTACACCACCCCCGAAGGGCGAGGGAACGTTACCGGCTGGAACGGGGGTGGCACCAAACCACACCAGGCAGCCGCATCCGGCTAGCGCCAGGCGGCCAATCGGCGGTAGCCGATGATGCGACCAATCGCGACTGCGCCGGTTTCGCGCACGTAATCACTGAGGGTTGTGCCGCCTGAGGTTGGTGACACATGCGCAGATAAACCGACCTCATCAGCAATATCGGCGACGCGATAGGCGTGATAGGGGTCGGTCACAATCACAACGTTCTGCGGTAATCCGGCTTGGCGAATGATGAATGCCGTTGAGGAAAGCTCTTCATAACTATTGGTACCGGCCCCTTCGATCTTGAGAGCTGATTCAGGGATGCCTTTCGATCGCAGATACTCAAAGCTGACAAGACTTTGTGTCACCTTGTCCCCAACCTGCTTACCTCCAGCCACAATCACTACCGGCGCGACGCCTTTTTGGTAGAGATCGGCGGCATGGTCGAGTCGGCCCTTAAGAACAGGCGAGGGCAAACCATTCCACTGCGCGGCACCCATAACCACAATGGCAGACGCAGGCGCGGTGTTGTCCTGACGCGATGCCCACCACACCTGAGCAAACGAGATGCCGATGTAGAGCACAACAACTGCAAGTAGTCCGAAGGCGATTCGTATCGCCCAGCGCAGTCCGAAGAACATGTCAGCCCTGCAGTCGAACCTTCGCCGATGCGATTCGACGCAGGGTTTCGTCGCGACCGAGAACTTCGAGGGACTCGAACAACGGCGGACCCACGCTTCGGCCTGTCACCGAAACGCGAACGGGTGCCTGGACTTTGCCTTTTGAGATTTCATGCTTGTCGGCATAAGAAAACAAGGCTGCTTCGAGCGACGCAGCATTCCAGTCGCAGTCGGCGAACTGTGCACTGGCGTGATTGAGCACTGCATCGGCAAGTTCGGCACCCTTCACCATAATTTTTTGCCATGACTCATCGTCGATTACTGGTTCGGGGGCGAAGAGGAAATCGACATAGCCAGGAACTTCCGAAAGCAGCTTGACGCGCTCTTGCACGAGTGGAGCCATAACTTCGAAGATTGCAATGTCGAACCGATCGGTTTCCCAAGGCGTGTCTTCGTACAGCCAGCGCGTTGACTTTGAAACAAACTGCGTGACTGAAAGATTGCGGATGTATTCACCGTTGAAGTGTTGAAGTTTTTTGACGTCGAAAAATGCACCCGACTTATTGACGTCGGCAATGCGAAAAAGATCAACGATTTCGGCAAGCGGTCGAATCTCGATGTCATCAGGGGGACCCCAACCAAGAGTGGCGAGATAGTTCACCATTGCCTCGGACAGATAGCCACGGTCGATGTAATCACCCACCGAAACATCGTCTCGACGCTTTGAAAGTTTCTGACGCTTTTCATTCACAATGAGTGGGAGATGAGCAAAGATCAGTTCACCCGGTATCGAAAGCGCTTCACGGATGAGCAGCACCTTCGGTGTGACGTTGATGAGGTCTTCACCGCGAATGACATGAGTGATGCCTTGGTCGGCATCGTCGACGGCGTTGGCCAAATGGAACATCGGCGTGCCGTTCGAACGAAGGATGACGAAATCTTCAAGAACGGCGTTTTCGAAACTGACGGTGCCGCGGATGAGATCGTCGAATGCCGTACTTCCAGTATCGGGGACCCGGAATCGGACAACATGACCATCGCCGGGACCCAATGCACGGTCTCGACAGAATCCGTCGTATCCAGGTGTGCCTCCGCGAGCCTCGGCTCGAGCCTTTACTTCGTCGGGGGCACAGGCACACCAGTAGGCAGAACCGTTACCGAGGAGTTTCTCGACTGCATCGAGGTGCATGGCCCCACGCTCGGACTGATGCACGGGCGTGCCATCCCAATCGAGCCCCAGCCACTCAAGTGAGCGGAAGATGATGTCGATCAGTTCGGGGCGAGACCGCTCGGCGTCGGTGTCTTCGATACGCAGAACGAACTCGCCGCCCTGCTGGCGAGCAAAAAGCCAGTTGAAAAGTGCGGTTCGTGCCCCACCGATATGGAGATAGCCCGTCGGGGAAGGGGCGAAGCGGACTCGGGCGACTGGGGTGTTCACAGGGTCGATGGTACCGTCAGGCCTTCGCTCATTTGGTTGAGTCACCAATTCCGACCAAATTTTCCGACCGGCCCGCCATTCCCCTCTTCGCCCGGAGCACTCCATGACAACTTCGCCCCTCTTGCGCCGCTTCCGCCCATTGGCCGTTATTGCGATGTCGTTCGCATTGGTTCTGGGCGCAGCATCGTGTTCAAGCGACAAGAAGTCATCGTCTGACACAACGACAACAGACCAGTCTTCGCCAGCGGCTTCCGTTCCGTTTCAAACCACCTATGCGACGGCAAAGGGAGCAAAACTCACCGTCCTCGAGGAACTTCCCAAGAGTGTCGCTACCTCTCCCCCCTCAAGTACTTCAAGCACCTCCACGACACTTGCCTCGAAGGTTCCCGCTATTCCCCGCAACGGACTCAACTCCGCCGGGGTCAAGAAGACCGCCGACGGTTACGAGTTCACAAACCCGACCTATTACAAGAATCCACTTGTTGTCGAGGTTCTTGAAAATCAGGGCGACTACATGAAGGTGCTCATCACCGCTCGCCCCAACCACACCACCGGCTGGGTCAAGGCTGATGACGTCACGATCGCGGCAACCGAGTACCGCATGGAACTGGACCTTTCGACGTTCCACCTCAAAGTTTTCAAGGGTCCTGATGTGTTCATTGAAACTGATGTCGTGATCGGCAAGGACTCAACGCCGACGCCGGTCGGGCATTATTTCGTGACTGAAAAGATCAAGAACTCCTCCGACACCGGCGTTTATGGCGCGTGGATCCTGCCAATTAATGGCTACAGCGAGGTTCTTGACACGTTCGACAATGGCCTTCCGCAGGTTGCGTTCCACGGAACCAACCAGCCCGAACTCATTGGAACCAAAGCCTCAAACGGCTGCGTCCGCATCCCAAATGATGTCGTGACCAAGATCGCTGAGACCATCCCTGCGGGAACACCAATCGATGTCTTCGCTACGACTCCTTCATCGTGGTCGGCCAAGAGCACTGGTTCCACCACAGCCGTAACGCCCTAGCCGGGCACGTTCATTTCCGACAGCCGAATCGGCTCAGAAAAGTTAGGCGTGGTCGTCGTGTGATTGACCAGCCAACGCGGCGTTGGCCATCGCCATGATGCGAGAAGGTTCGTTACGAACAAGTGCGGTTACCGCAGCAGGGTCAAGACGCAGAATCTCGTCGGGCACCGCGTCGACGATTGCCCGACGTTCCATGTAGTGGTGTGTGCTGGCAACAGCGGCGAAAACCTGGGCACGAACCGCAACGAGGTCGGCCGGAGCTTCCGACAGATAACCCCAGAGGGTGAAGGCAACAGTGAGGTCATGTATGGCCGGGGCACGACCGAACATCGCCGAGCGACGCATTGCGATCGCGACAGTTCCTGCAATTGCGTCGTCTTCAGATTCTGCCGAAGTGAGCACAAGGCGACCCCGGATCTGACGAGCCAAACGAAGAGCAAAACCCTGGTCGGGACCGGGATCGCCCAGTCGAGGACCGAGGGGCTGGCGACCAGTGATTTCGGCAGGACGATCGGCCATCCATGACTCGGGCCGCCAAGGAGGCGACTGGTAGACCCGAGGAAGATCATCGACAGGAGCGGGGACGTAATCAGGAGCGGCCATTAATAGTGAATCTACCTGGCGAGATCGTCGGCGTGGACCAAGCCGAACTGAATGGAGTCCATCAGCGCCTGCCATGAGGCTTCGATGACATTGCTATCGACACCAACGGTGGTCCAGACCCGTTCACCATTAGTGGAATCGATGAGCACGCGAACCACTGCACCCGTCGCTGCACCGCCATCGACAACACGAACCTTGAAATCAGTGAGGTGGATGCGCTCAAGAGCGGGGAACCGGCCGTTGAGGGCACGACGCACTGCAGCATCGAGCGCATTCACTGGACCGTTACCTTCACCGACGGCCGAGACCCGCTCACCATCGACCCAAAGTTTGACTGTTGCTTCCGTAGTTACCTCAAGCCCTCCGTCGGGCAGAGCCGGACCCTCACGATGAAAACTTGAGACGCGATACTCCTCCACCTCGAAGAAGTCCTGCACCCAACCAGTGGCGCGGCGCATTCGGAGTTCGAGCGATGCATCGGCGGATTCGAACAGCCACCCTTCAGCCTCGAGTTGCTTGAGCTCGTCTGACAACGCGGCAACGGATGGATCATCAAGTTCGACACCAAATTCGTCGGCTTTCATCGCCATGCCTGCACGACCACCAAGATCGGAAACAAGCACACGGGTGTGGTTGCCGACGATCGCGGGGTCGATGTGTTCGTAGGTTGCCCCGCCCGCACGACCAAGAGCTGACGTGTGTAGTCCACCCTTGTGTGCAAATGCCGACGCGCCCACAAAAGGGTCCGCCGGATGCGGCGGAAGATTCACGAGTTCAGCAACCCGATGGCTGACAATGGTGAGACGGTCCAGATGGCCTTCGGGGAGAGTCGCAACACCAAGTTTGAGCGTGAGATCGGGGATCACCGTCATGAGGTTGGCGTTGCCAGTGCGCTCGCCATACCCATTAATGGTTCCCTGTACCTGAGTGGCACCACCGACAACTGCGGCAATGGAGTTTGCCACCGCACATCCGGCATCGTTTTGCGTATGAATACCAACTGCTGTCGCACCTCCGACGAACGACACGACATCAGAAACAATGTGCTGGACCTCGTGCGGGAGCGATCCGCCGTTTGTATCGCAAAGAACAACGCAATCGGCACCGTTCACCATTGCCGCTTCGAGAACACGAAGTGCAAATTCCGCGTTGGCTTTGTACCCGTCGAAGAAATGTTCGGCATCAAAGAACACCCGCAGGCCTTCGGCCTTCAGGAATGCGACTGATTCGGCCACCATTGCGATGCCCTCATCAAGCGTAGTCCGCAGTGCTTCGGTGACGTGAAAGTCCCAACTCTTGCCAACGATGCACACCGTCGACGTTCCGGCGCCAACGAGCGCTGCGAGCGTTGGATCGACATCAACCTTTCCCGCAGGGCGACGGGTAGAACCAAACGCAACGAGTTCGGCATTGGACAGTTTCAATTCTGAGGGCGCACGCCGAAAAAACTCTTCGTCCTTCGGATTGGCTTGGGGGTAGCCGCCTTCGATCCAGCGAACGCCGAGCCAATCAAGTTGTTCAGCGACTCGGAGTTTGTCCTCGACCGTGAGTGAGATGCCTTCGAACTGGGCGCCGTCACGCAGCGTCGTGTCGAAGATTTCGACCGACGAAGGCAACAACGGAAGTTCCGGCAGAGAACCGTTCTTAGTGGACATACTCCAACCAGTCCTCGTAACGGGGAACATGCCCACGTACCACGCGACCGTATTCAGCAGCGATCGCCGACGTCATCGGACCAGGGCACGAAATCGGACGATCATCGACCGCGTTCACTGCCGAAACTTCGGCTGCAGTTCCGCACAGGAAGATTTCTTCTGACACGTAGAGGTCGGAACGAGTGAGGTAATCGACACGGAACTCATATCCGAGATCGCGACCAATCGTCATGACACTGTCTTGCGTGATGCCTTCAAGAGCACCAGCGGCGATCGGAGGTGTGATGAAGACACCGTCGCGCGCAACAAAAATATTTTCGCCGGTGCACTCGCTCACGAAACCCTGAGGGTTCAGCATGATCGCTTCGTCGTAACCGCCCTTAAGCGCTTCGACCTTGGCCAACGACGAGTTGACATAGTTGCCAGTGGTCTTGGCCGCAGGGGGCATCGTGTTGTGGTCATGGCGAGTCCACGAAGAGATCTTGGTGCTGATGCCTTTTGTGAGGGCATCCTCGCCGAGGTAGGCACCCCACGGCCAGCATGCGATGGCAACATCGACCGAACACGGAAGCGTGTTAAGACCCATTTCGCCATAACCGAAATAGGCAATCGGGCGAATGTAGGCCGAAGGAAGACCAGAGGCTCTTACAACGTCTTTGGTCGCCTGCACCAAAACGTCGACGGAGTACGGCATGTCCATGCCAAGGATCTTCGCCGAGTTGTGCAGACGCTCCATATGTTCGGTGAGACGGAACACCGCAGGCCCCTTCGGGGTCTCATAGGCGCGAACTCCTTCAAACACACCCATGCCGTAGTGAAGCGTGTGGGTGAGAACGTGAATTTTCGCATCGTCCCAATCGACGAGCGTTCCATTCATCCAAATCTTGTGGGTAGGCGTAATGGGCATTGCAGTGCCTCTCAGAGACGAGCGACGACAAGGTCGCCGATTTCGGTAGTGGATCCAGTAAGGGTTGCGGTGTCGGAACACGCGTTACGGATTGCGGTAGCAGCTGCGTCTTCACCAAGGAATTCGAGCATCATCGCTGCCGAAAGAATTGCAGCAACGGGATTGGCTTTATTTTGACCAGCGATATCGGGTGCCGAACCATGGACTGGCTCGAACATCGACGGGCTCGTTCGGCTGGGATTGAGATTTCCCGATGAGGCAAAGCCAATACCGCCCGATACTGCGCCACCGAGATCGGTGAGGATGTCGCCGAACAAGTTGTCAGTAACGATGACGTCGTAACGCTTTGGATCTTCAACGAAGTAGATGCAGGCCGCATCAACATGGTTGTAGGCCGTGGCGACGTCGGGATACTCAGTAGCGACCTCGTTAAAGGTTCGCTCCCAGAGATCTCCGGCAAACGTCAGCACGTTGGTTTTGTGTACAAGCGTGAGGTGCTTGCGGTCGCGACTACGAGCAAGTTCAAACGCATACCGAACACAACGCTCAACACCATGACGGGTATTGACAGAACCCTGTGTTGCGACCTCAAACCGAGTGTTCTTACGCAAGAACCCACCTTCGCCGGCATAGGTGCCTTCGGTATTTTCTCGGATCACAATGAAATCGTGTGAACCGTCGGGTGCAAGAAACGGACGCTGATTTACAAAGAGGTCGAGATCGAAACGCATCTTCAGAAGAAGACCACGCTCAATGACACCTGGTGGAACATCGGGGGTTCCGACTGCGCCAAGCAGGAGCGCATCGAGACTGCGCCACTCTTCGATCGTTGCATCATCAAGTACGACGCCGTCGCGCAGATAGCGAGCTCCACCGAGGTCGTAATCGACGCAATCAAGTTCAACGCCTGCGGCGCGAACGACATTGAGTGCCACGGGGATGACCTCATGGCCGATTCCGTCTCCGGGGATGACTCCAATTCTGTGACTCACGTTGACTCCGATTGATTCCTGTGCAGATATGGGCGGTACTGACAAATGTGGGACGAGACCTGTGCCGGAACGAGAAAGCCGCCCACCGGGGTGGACGGCCGAGGGCGCACACCGGATTCGGTGTGCGCTAGCGAATGATCACGATGGAGCGCGTGGGCTGTGGGCTCGGTGTGGACATGGCTCATCACTCTAGCCCGGCCTCCTTCCGGTGCCCTAGGCGAGTTCCACGGGTGGCTTGTACGATGGGCCAATGGCCGACGTCCACCAGTTCACCCAACAGACCCACGACCGGCTGAGCGCCGAACACGAGCAGCTCACAACCCACGGTCGCGTCGATATTGCCCGCAAGATTCAGGCTGCCCGTGAAATGGGTGATCTCTCCGAAAATGGCGACTACCACGCCGCCAAAGAGGAGCAGGGCAAGATGGAAGCCCGAATCCGCCAACTCCAGGCACTCCTTCTCGATGCCGAAATTGTCGAGGCTGCCGATGGTTCTGCCGTTGTGGCTGGCGTGATCGTCAGCATTCGCTACGAAGGTGACGACGAGGTCGAGCGTCTTCTGGTCGGCTCGGTCGAAGAACGCGGCGAACTCGAAGTTCTCACTCCCGGATCACCGCTCGGCGTCGCCCTCATGGGCGCCAAGGTCGGTGACATTGTTGACTTCGAAGCTCCCGGTGGAGTCCTCAAGGTCGAGATCGTCGCGATCGAAGCCTGACGGCTTCACTGCCATGTCGCCCGCGCTGCCTGGATCCACGCCGTTCCTCACCCCGGGCCTTCCCGAGGGCCGTGCACTCGAACTACCTGGCAGGGGAACAACATGGATTCGCGAGGCAAGGGGCCCGCTCGGCGCGCCCACGTTGCTGCTTTTGCACGGGTGGACCGCAAATTCCGCGCTGAATTGGTTTGGAACCTACGAAACCCTGCAGCGCGAGTTCAACGTGATCGCGATGGATCATCGAGGTCACGGCCAGGGAATACGAAGCCGCCGTCGCTTCAGGCTCGAAGACTGTGCTGATGATGCGGCCGCAGTACTTGAAGTTCTAGGCGTCAACCGTGCGATCGCCGTCGGTTACTCGATGGGTGGGCCAATTTCGCAGCTGCTGTGGAGACGGCACCCCAAAATGATTGAAGGACTTGTGTTCTGCGCGACTGCCGCACGATTCCGCGACCGTCGTGGCGAGCGTGCGCTCGGCGGAGTCGTGACCGGGCTTTCTTTTGCCACCCGAGTCGCACCATCTTCGGTGAACCGTCGCGTTTCCGAACGAGTTCTCATTTCGAAATACGACACCACGCCGTTAGGTATCTGGGCTCGCGAACATGCCCGCCAAAACGATCTACGGATCATGCTTGAAGCGGGTCACGATGTTGCGTCATTCGACGCACAAAATTGGATCGACACCGTTAACGTGCCCACCGCTGTGGTTCTCACGACTCGTGATGAAACGGTGCCACCTCTCCGTCAACAACAACTCGCAGACTCAATCACCAATGCCACCGTTTTCGAAGTCAGCGGTCGCCATGACATCTGCGCAACGCGACCTGAACGATTTGCCGACGTCCTGATGGTTGCTTGCCAAGATGTTGCTGCCCGACTCGGTTGAACTGATCCCTACGACAGCCAAAAAGATTTCTTATTGGTTCACCAAGCGTCCGGCCGGAAACGGACCAAACTCAGCTACTGAACCGAACGCGACGGTGCAAGACCTCTTCAAGAAGTCCTTTTCGATCTTCTGCAGTTTGCATTTCGAGATCAGTATCAAATCCGTCTCGCTGCTGCAGCGCGATCACGACCTCATCCGCATCTTGCTCCACGGATACGACTATGCGCTCAACTCTCCCCTTATGTGAGCGATCAAGCGCGATTGCAACCCGAAGAAGACCAGCCAGAATTTGGACCCGCTCCTGATCCTCGGGCCAGAGCCGGGCGAATTCCGGATGCTTTGGCTTCGGTGCGCTCTTACGGTGGTAGCGCGCAATCTGGGCGATCAATTCGATCTCGTGATCAGTGAAACCGGAAAGTCGATCTGAATGCCGAATCACGTAATAGCTGTGTTTGTGGTGCTCAGAGTGCGAAATCGACAAACCGACATTCGCGAGGAGAGCCCCTGCTTCAAGCAATTCTCGCGAGTCGTCGCCAAGCCCGTGGAGCAACGCAGTTGCATCGAAAAGGTCTAGGGCAAAACCAGCTGCGCGCATTGAGTGATCAACGTCGTCATCCATCGATTCGGCAAGATGGAGGACACTTCTCCGACGCAAATCACGCAAATGGTGCAGGGTCGCGCCTCCTCGACGAGACAACGCGTCGAGGAGGACGCCTTCACGCAACGCATTATCGGAAATCACGATCTCGTCGATACCAAGCTCTGCAACAGCCTGCTCCAGGATGAGCGCGCCAGCCAGAATGATGTCGGCACGACTGGGATCCATTCCCGGAAGCGCTCTTCGTTCTTCCACGGAGCTTGCGGCCACGAGTAACTTCACTGCGTTCTTGATCTCTTCGCTGGTCATAACGAAGTTATTCATCGTTCGAAGTGACCCAGTTCCTCGCTGAGAGTTCACAAGCGATGCAACCGTTTCGGCAGTTCCCGAGGAAGCAATAGCCACACCAAATCCGACTCGCTCAACCTCGCGGACCATTGGCGCAAGCACAGAACGGATGTGTCGGCGGCAGGACTCGACCGCGCCAGGATGCAACCGCTCGCCCCTGAAAAAGCGTCGGGTAAGGCGAATCGCCCCAAGTTTCAGGCTTCCTGCGGTAATCATCTCGCCCTGCTCGCCAACCAGGATCTCGGTACTGCCTCCACCAATGTCAATGAGTACGAGGCGTTGATCAAAGACTGGAACCGCTTGCAGCACACCGATGTGAATGAGGCGAGCCTCTTCCACACCAGCGATTACATCGACAACAACGCCGGCCTCGTCACGCGCTCTGTCGATAAAGACATCAGCGTTTTCAGCTTCACGAACGGCACTTGTCGCGACCGCTACGACATCTGCATCGTGAATCGCTGCAATCTTCACTAATCGCTTCAGCGCAAGAACTCCACGATCAATCGCTTCATCCGAAAGTTCTTTCATGTCGCCCGAGCTAGAACCCAAACGCACCATTTCTTTTTCTCGGGCGATGACCTCGAATGCTGGTCCTACGAACTCGCCCGCAACGGAAACTTCACCCACTCGAGCGACAACCATATGGAACGAGTTGGTTCCGATGTCAATTGCCGCGAGTGGACGGTTAGTCATGCGCCTGCGCCTCGAAGACCAACATTCACTTCAATCTGGCGAGCTGCAGTAACCACAAAAGCACCGTACCGCTTGCCCGGTTGTTTGGTGGTCCTCTCAATCGGCCCCGAAACACTCACAGCTGCGACGATACGGCCTACAGAATCACGAACTGGAGCCGAAACAGATGCCACGCCGGCCTCACGCTCTCCAACGCTCTGCACCCAGTCACTGGGTTCCGAGACACCAGCCACAAGCACACGTGCTGCCGAACCTGCTGAAAGGGGGAGGCGTGCTCCGAGAGGAACAATCGTTCGCAACCCATGAAGCGACTGCAATGCAGCAATACAAACTCGTTCTTCGCCGTCACGCACGAACAGCTGAACGCTTTCACCGGTTTCGTCCCGAAGCGTCGCCAACGGAACCGCCGCAGATGTTGCAAGTGGCCATGTCTCTGCGGCTGCTTGACCGAGTGACAACAATCGGGTGCCGAGCATGAATCGGCCATCTTCGTCGCGCCGCACGAGACCGTGCTGTTCAAGCGCAGTCGCCAGTCGATGCGCTGTGGCTCGCGGCAGCCCGGTGGCGACCACGAGTTCCGACAACGAACGGGGCTGGACCTCGAGCGCGGCGAGAACGTCAACCGCCTTGTCCAGCACGCCGACACCGCCTACAGTGTTTCCCACGAAGCAAGATTATCGTCCCATTATGTGAGACGCAAACTGCGCCGTCCTGGGCTCACGTCATCGTCGGCCCCGGTCCATCTCCCGAACAGGAGCAGCACATGGCACCGAGAACCCTCTCGCAAAAACTTTGGGACGATCACATCGTGCATCGCGCCGATGGCGAACCCGATGTCCTCTACATCGACCTCCACCTTGTTCATGAGGTGACCTCGCCGCAGGCGTTCGACGGTCTGCGCATCAATGATCGTGGCGTTCGTCGCCCCGAACTCACCGTCGCCACCGAGGATCACAACGTCCCCACCTCCAATATCGATCAGCCGATCGCCGATCCCATCTCGCGCAAGCAGGTCGATGTGTTGCGCGCCAACACGTCAGAGTTCGGCATCGTCGAACACGCAATGGGCACACCCGGACAGGGCATCGTGCACGTAATCGGACCAGAACAAGGTCTGACTATGCCAGGCATGACCATCGTGTGCGGTGACAGTCACACTGCAACGCATGGCGCTTTTGGCGCATTGGCGTTCGGCATCGGAACCTCCGAGGTTGAACACGTCCTGGCGACACAAACTCTGCCGCAACATCCGGCCTCAACCATGGCCGTCAATGTGAACGGTGCGCTCCCCGACGGCGTGACTGCTAAAGATTTGGTGCTCGCCATCATCGGGCGCATCGGCACCGGTGGCGGTATCGGTTCGGTCATCGAATACCGCGGCGAAGCCATTCGTTCGCTGTCGATGGAAGGCCGTATGACCGTTTGCAATATGTCGATCGAAGCGGGTGCAAAGGCTGGCCTCATCGCTCCTGACGAAACAACGTTCGAGTACCTCAAGGGCCGCAAGTACGCCCCCACCGGTTCCGACTGGGACGCTGCCATCGACTACTGGCGCACACTCCCCACCGACGAAGGCGCTGTGTTCGACAAGGTTGTCGACATCGACGCAACCAAACTGCGTCCGTTTGTTTCGTGGGGCACCAACCCCGGCCAAGTCATCGAACTCGATGCCAACGTGCCCGACCCCGCATCGTTTGCCGATTCTTCGGAAAGCGACGCAGCTGCACGTGCACTCGAATACATGGGCCTCACTGCAGGCACACCAATCAAGGACATCCCGGTACAAACGGTGTTCATCGGTTCCTGCACCAACAGTCGTATCGAAGATCTTCGTGCCGCAGCTGCGGTTGCAGAAGGTCGTCAGGTAGCGGCCGGCGTGCGCGCCATGGTCGTTCCTGGTTCGTTCATGGTGAAAGGTCAGGCCGAAGCCGAGGGGCTCGACAAGATCTTCACCGCCGCTGGATTCGATTGGCGTGAACCGGGTTGTTCGATGTGTCTTGCCATGAACCCCGACAAGTTGGCACCGGGCGAGCGTTCGGCATCAACCTCGAACCGCAACTTCGAAGGACGACAAGGCAAGGGTGGCCGCACGCACCTCGTCTCCCCCGCCGTCGCTGCAGCAACTGCCATCGCTGGAACCTTTGCCGATCCCCGCGATCTGGCCTGAGAGAACTGAGAACATCATGGAACCAGTTATCACCATCACCGGAACTGCACTTCCGCTCGATCGATCGGATGTCGATACCGATCAGATCATCCCGAGCGATTGGCTCAAGCGCGTTGAGCGCACCGGCTTCGGCCAAGGCCTCTTTTCAGAGTGGCGTGAAGATCCGGAATTTGTCATGAACCTCCCACAGTTCGCCGGTGCCAAGGTCCTTGTGGCCGGCGCGAATTTCGGTGTGGGTTCGTCACGTGAACATGCCGTGTGGTCGATCATGGATTACGGATTTGCGGCCGTGATCGCTCCTCGATTCGGCGACATTTTCCGCAACAACTCAGCGAAGAACGGACTCGTGCCCGTCGTGCTTCCCGCCGACGTGAGCGAACGAATACTTCGCGCCGTCGAAGCCGAGCCCACCACCGAGATCACCATCGACATCGCCACCAAGCGCGTCTCAGTGCCATCGCTCGACATCGACATCGAGTTCCCACTCGATGATTCCACTCAGGATCGATTCCTGAATGGGCTCGATGACATCGGCATCACTTTGCAGCACGTCGACGCGATCACTGCGTTCGAAGCAACCCGCCCAGCGTGGATGCCGGCAACAAACCGCTGATTCAGCTGAGCGAACCCGGCCGCGACACTGCGGTCGGGTCTTCGCCGGTGTCACGGACCCGCACGATGCGGTTCAGTGCATTGAGCAGCGCCCGGGCCGAGGCCTCGACCACGTCGGTGGACAGGCCACGACCTGGCATCGAAACACCATCGACCTCGAAGCGCAGGGCAACGTCGGCCAGCGCATCGACGCCGCCGGTCACAGAAGTAACGGCGTAGTCGGTGAGGGTGCCCGTAATGCCAGTTGCTTTGTGGATCGCGGCGCAAGCGGCATCGACCATGCCCGAACCTTCAGCAGTCGCTTCGATCTTGGTGCCGTCGTGATCGAGCACAATCGTTGCTGTCGGCGTAGAACTCGAACCACCGTGGCTATCAAGCGAGACCAGCGAGAACGCGTAGCGAACGGTGTCGCCCATTTCCTCGGCCACCAACGCTTCAAGATCGGCATCGCTCAGTTCGACCTTGCGATCAGCCAATTCCTTGAAGCGAGTGAACACCTGGTTCAGTGCGTCGCCATGCAGGTCGTAACCCATCTTCTTCAATGTGTCGGCAAATGCATGACGGCCTGAGTGCTTGCCCAGAACGATCTTCGACTCGCCCTGACCAACGGCGGCTGGGTCCATGATTTCGTAGGTGGTGCGCTCGTTCAGCACGCCGTGCTGGTGGATGCCCGATTCATGCGCAAATGCATTACGACCAACAACGGCTTTGTTGTACTGCACCGGGTAACCGGTCAGTCGACTGACCAGACGTGAGGTGCGAGCCAACTCTTCTGACTTAATGCCGGTGTCGATACCGCCAAAGTAATCAGAACGAGTACGCAGTGCCATGACAATTTCTTCAAGTGCCGCGTTACCGGCACGCTCACCCAGACCATTGATTGCGCATTCGACCTGACGAGCACCCAATTGCACCGCAGCCAGTGAGTTGGCAACGGCCATACCCAGATCGTTGTGGCAATGAGTGGAAATGATGTAGTCGCCCTTGACGACCTTGCGGACATTGGCCAGACGCTCGGCGTATTCCTGCGGCACTGCGAAACCAACAGTGTCGGGAATGTTCAATGTGGTAGCGCCATTGTCGACAGCGATCTGCAGAACCTCACACATGAAGTCGAAATCGGAACGCGACGCATCTTCTGGCGAGAACTCAACATCCTCGGTGTACGAACGAGCGCGAGCCACACCAGATGCCGCTTCGGCCTTCACTTGATCGGGAGTCATACGCAGCTTGTGCTTCATATGCGTTTCGCTGGTGGCGATGAAAACGTGAATACGGCGACGCTCTGCCGACTCGATGGCTTCCCAACAGCGATCGATATCGCCAAGTGCCGTCCGAGACAGACCACAAATGACTGGACCGCGTACGGACTTGGCAATGGCTTGGACGGATTCGAAGTCGCCCTGGCTGGCGATCGGGAATCCGGCCTCGATGACATCGACGCCGAGTCGTGCGAGCTGTTCCGCGATTTCGACCTTCTCGCCCTGATCGAGCGAGATTCCCGGCGACTGTTCGCCGTCCCGAAGGGTCGTGTCGAAAATAATGACCCTGTCGTTGTTTGCGGTGAAGTCGGTGGTGCTCATAACGGTGCCTTTCGGGGCAGGTAGTGCTTTGTGGGGAAGAATCGGAAACTGGCCGGAGAACGAAAAAACCTCCCGGCCCGAGGGCGCAGGAGGTTGGCAGGCGCCATATGTGGCACCCGCCTAACGAAGTAGAAGCTCCAGAGCGAAAGAACGCATGGGAAGAGTCTGCCGGGGTCGCGCCCGGATTGCAACCATGGTCCATTCCTCGCTGTCCCAGCGAGGTATTGGGACCTCAGATGGCGTCGACGGAAACGATGCCCTCAACCGCACGAAGGCGCTCGCATACCTCAGCTGGAACCGCTTCGGTGATGGAAAGCACCATCATCGCGGAAGCGCCGTTCGGGGCCTGGCCAACGTCCATATCGGCAATGTTGAGACCGGCTTCGCCCACAATTGTGCCGACAAAGCCAATCATGCCGGGGCGATCGTCGTTTCGAACCACGAGCATGTGATTGGCCGGAGGAACATCAACGCGGTGATCGTCGACCATCACGAGACGAGCTTCGCCATCAAGACCCATCAACGTGCCGGCCAGCGAATGAGCGCCACCACGAATGGTGATGAGATTCACAAAGTTATGCGCCGTCGTGGTGGTCGATTCGGTGACGGTGATGCCGCGCTCTTCGGCCATCTTCGGCGCGTTCACATACGACACCGGGTCGTCACTGATACGACCAAAGAAGCCCTTGAGCAACGACAACGTCAGGATGCGCGTGTCGTAGCCGCCGATTTCGCCTTCATAAGAAATCTCAAGCGACTGAACACCAGTGGCGAGACCACCGAAGGTTGCACCAAGTCGTTCAGCCAGTGAAAGGAATGGACGAACGGTTTCGCTAGCTTCAGCGGCGTTGACATTGACGGCGAAGGGAACAAATTCCCCAGCAAGTGCGAGGCCAACCATTTCGGCAATGGTGTCGCCGGCCTTGTCCTGGGCTTCGTGTGTGCTGGCACCGAGATGCGGCGTTACAACGACCTCGGGAAGTTCGAACAGGGGCGACTCGGTGGTCGGCTCTTTGTCGAATACGTCAAGAGCGGCGCCGCCAATATGGCCGGAACGAATTGCGTCGGCAAGGTCGCTTTCCACGATGATGCCGCCACGAGCGACATTCACAATACGAATGCCTTTCTTGGCTTTGGCCAAACGCTCGGCGTTAATGAGACCAACAGTTTCGGGCGTCTTAGCCACATGCAGCGTGACGAAATCAGAGACAGCGAGCAATGTGTCGAGATCGACGATCTCGATGTTCATCTTGCGCGCCATCTCGGGAGCAACGAAGGGGTCGTAGGCGACGATCTTCATGCCGAATGCCATCGCGCGTTGGGCGACGAGCTTGCCGATGCGACCAAGTCCGACAACACCGAGGGTCTTGTCGGAAAGTTCAACGCCGGTCCAGCGGCTGCGTTCCCAGCGACCGGCAACGAGTGCAGCGTGGGCTTGGGGAACATTGCGGGCCATCGACAGCAACAGCGCCATGGTGTGTTCGGCAGCAGACAGGATGTTGGACTGCGGCGCGTTCACAACCATCACGCCGCGTTCGGTGGCGGCCGCAGTGTCGACATTGTCGAGACCAATACCAGCGCGACCAACCACGATGAGGTCGGTTCCAGCAGCCAGGACCTCGGCGGTGACGTCAGTGGCCGAACGGATGATGAGCGCATGGGCCCCCTTGATGGCCTCGATCAATTGCTCGGGGCTCAGGCCCTCCTGCACATCGACGGTGTGACCAGCAGCGCGAAGGCGGTCGAGGCCGCCGTCAGCGATGGTTTCAGTAACAAGGATCCGTGCCATAGGGGTCCATCCTTACGGGCCGATCGTCTGGTCGCCAACCCAGATCAGCGGTCACCATTCACCGCTGTTTCCCAGAGCGGATCAACCTGTCGCCCACAACCAAGAGAACGACAGTGAGGACGAGAGCGGGCGGTACGCCAAAGAAAATCGCCAAGCCAAAGAAACTCGCTCCTTCGTAACCAATAGTCAGGAGCCTCAGGATCAACCCGACGACCAGACCGTCGACGATACAGAGGAGCTGAACAATCATCAGCCGGGTCTGAGCGGACCGCTCAAGCCTCCGAGTCACGAGGAAGCGATTTGCGACCAGGCCAACCGCTATGAGGAGACATCCGACCAATCCGATACGCCGAGGATGATGTTCAGCCCACTCGGGCGCACGCACCAAGTAACTCGGGACCAAGACTCCACTTTCAGTGAGGTCGCCGATCAACCACCAGCCAACACCGACGCCGCCAGCCACCAACACGAGAGACAGTGCCGCACCCGCAACACGCCGCCCTCCGCGACGACCGGAATCCACCCGCCGCCTCATCCGCTCTCAGAGATGAGCGATGTCGATGGGCTCGACATCGTCAGCAAGATCGAAACCAAGCACCTTGCTGTAGAAGTAGGCCTCGGCTTCGAGGGCTCGCTTGATCGTGGCGGCCTGGCGGAAACCGTGCTGTTCGCCTTCGAATTCGAGATAGGCCCACGGCACGCCGTTGGCATCGAGCGCTTCGACAATCATCTGCGATTGGTTGGGCGGCACGATTTCATCTTCAAGGCCTTGAAGCACGATCAGCGGACATTCGAGATCTTCAACATGGTGGATCGGTGAACGCTCTGCGTAAATATCGCTACGAGCGGGCCATGGTCCGACAAGTGAGTCGAGATAGCGGGCTTCGAACTTGTGCGTGTCACGGGCCAAGGCTTCAAGATCAGCCACGCCATAGAGACTGCAGCCCGCAGCGAAAACGTCACGGAACGTAAGCGCGCTCAACGTAGTGAAACCGCCAGCACTTCCACCGCGGATAATGAGTCGATCGCGATCGACGTCACCGCGATCAACAAGAAGGCGCGTTGCGGCGATGGAATCGTCGACGTCGACGATTCCCCACTCGCCAATAAGACGTCGACGATACGAACGGCCGTATCCAGTGGAGCCGCCGTAGTTGACGTCGACGACACCAAAGCCGCGTGACGTCCAGAACTGCACGCCAAGGTTCAGTTGCGGACGAGCAGCTGACGTGGGCCCACCATGACTCAGAACAATGAGCGGCGCGCGCTCACCTTCGGGCGCTATGAAGTCTGGGTTTGTTGGTGAGTAGTAGAGGCCATGAGCGAAACGATCACCAGATGTTGCAAACGTGATCGATTCAGGCGTCGAGAACCACTCGATGCCGATGCCCAAGTCGCGTGAGGGCCGCAACGGTGCCGAAAGAACGGCCGTCGAACCATCGATATCGGGCCTCGATGGAATGTCGAGTACCGCGACAACGGCTTCGGAGGTCGCCGAAGCGCCGACAACGACAGCCCCGTAACCAAACGCGCGTACCGATGAAAGTGCCGTGAACGGCGACTCGAGCGGAACCATCGCTCCGCCACCAGCAGGAATGACGCCGAGGTGATCGATGCCTAACTTGAACCACGCAACGAGAATGCGTCCATCAGCCAGCACCGCGTAGCGCGAGTTATCGAACACCCAGTGGGGAACGCCAATCTCGGCATCAACGGGCGCAATTGGTGTCGCCTGCGGTGCGACACCGTTCGCAACAAGTTCATGAACCGCATCAGCGGAGACTTGGTACAGGTTCCACCAATCGGTGCGGTCAGAAATGAAAAGCAACGAGCCATCGGGCGCCCACTCGGGCTGCGAAATGGATTCATCGCGACCGCCAGCAACAACGCGGGTGTCGCCAACAACGATCTGCCCATCATCCGACTGATCGTCATACATCGAGGCGACGCAAAGTTCGGTGCCGTCCCATGGCATATCGGGATGATTCCAACGGAACCACGTGAGCACGTTGCCGGAAGGATTCACTCGGGGCGCAGCAACAAAGTCGGAACCCGAAACGAGAACAACTGGTTCGGCAGGTTCTCCGTTGTGGTGCACACGCACGGCAACGATCTCATTGATTGGTTCGGCGTCAGCGCTTTCGTGGCGCTCACGCACGCAAACGACCCAACGACCATCGGCAGTAAATCGGCCATCGGCATAGCGGTCGCCGTGACGATCGGCTGGTTCGGGCGTGAGAGGTGTTGGGGTCGAGGTGCCAGCAGCTAATCGATAGAGACGCTGATCGGACCAGTTCACAAAGACGACATCAGAACCGTGCAACCACCATGCTCCCCCGCCATATTCGTGCACACGCGTGCGAGCACCAAACCCTTCGGGCAGAACGTCAATTGCTCCACCACCAGGACGATGACGGACCAACTGCACGCGCCCGCCTTCTTCGGGTCGAGCTTCGGACCACCAGACATCGTCGCCACCAACGAACACTTCGCCGATGGAAACCGATTTGGAAACGATGAGATCAGCGGTGATCGGCGAGGACCACGAACCGAACGGTGCAGTTGTCATGTGTCGGTCAGCTGCTCTTTGCGACAAGTTCTGCGATGCGACCGATACCTTCGGTGATGTCGGCGTCGCTCACGGCAAACGAAATGCGTACATAGCCCGGCGCATCGAACGCTTCACCGGGAACAAGCGCGACCTTTGCTTGGTCGAGAATGACCTCGCACAGTTCCGAAGTTGTCGTCGGAGTTACGCCACCGAAGTTGCGGCCAAGCAAACCTTCCATCGACGGGAATGCGTAGAACGCACCTTGGGGCACCATACATGTGACTCCAGGAATGTCGTTGAGAAGACCGTGAATGAGAATCGCACGACGCGCGAACGCTTCACGCATTTCCTCCACGCAACCGAGACCACCTTCGAGCGCCGCGATAGCGGCACGTTGCGAAACGTTTGCCACGTTTGAGGTCGAATGAGACTGAAGGTTTGTGGCGGCCTTAATGAGATCAGCTGGGCCGATCATCCAGCCAACCCGCCAACCGGTCATGGCGTAGGTCTTGGCCACGCCGTTGAGGATCACGCAGGTGTCGGCAAGGCCGGGGACCTCAGCGAGGATTGACGTGAATACGTTGTCGCCGAAGGTGAGATGTTCATAGATCTCATCGGTGATGACCCAAATGCCGTGCTTGAGAGCCCACTCACCAATCGCACGAACTTCCTCCGGCGGGTACACCGCGCCAGTCGGGTTCGAAGGCGAAACAAAGACAAGTGCTTTGGTCTTGTCAGTGCGAGCCGCTTCGAGTTGTTCAACCGTGACGCGGAATCCCGACTCGACATCGGTGGGAAGAACGACCGAAACTCCACCGGCCAACGCGATGGGTTCGGGGTAGGTCGTCCAATACGGCGCCGGAAGCAGAACTTCGTCGCCAGGGTTCAATAGCGCTTCGAATGTGTTGTAGACCGCGTGCTTTCCGCCGTTGGTGACAAGCACCTGACTTGCCGACACCTCAACCTTTGAGTCACGCAGTGTCTTGGCGGCGATCGCTTCTTTCAATTCCGGAAGACCAGCCGCTGGCGTGTAGCGGTGGTTCTTGACGTCGCGAGCAGCTTCCACCGCGGCCTCGACCACATGAGGGGGCGTCGGGAAGTCGGGCTCGCCAGCACCGAAGCCGATGACCGGCTCACCGGCAGCCTTAAGTGCCTTGGCCCGAGCGTCGACGGCGAGAGTCGCTGATTCGGTGATGGCGGAGACTCGGCGAGAAAGGCGCTCTGTGGCCATTGGGGGAAGTCCTTGGATCGACTGAAGTGGGCGACCGCACGCTACCGGTTCAGCGACCCTCTCCTGCAGCGAATTGGGTGTGACTCACGGCGTTACGCAACCCTCTCTCTGGAGTGAGACGATGGAGAGGTGAGCGCATCCCCCATCACCATCCCCACCGATCTCCTTCCCGCCGACGGCCGCTTTGGCTGCGGACCCTCGAAGGTTCGCCCCGAGGCCGTTGCTGCCCTTGCCGAAGCGGGCCGCGACTACCTCGGCACCAGCCACCGTCAGGACACCGTGAAGTACATGGTGAGCCGACTGCGCAATGGTCTGGCCGAAATGTTCGCTCTTCCCGACGGTTACGAAATCATGCTCGGCAACGGTGGCTCCACGGTGTTCTGGGACATCGCAACGTTTGGCCTCATTGATCGTCGCAGTCAGCACCTCACCTTCGGTGAGTTCTCCTCAAAGTTTGGACAAGCCGCCGCAGCAGCACCGTTCCTTGATGATCCCGTCATCATCAAGAGCGATGTCGGTACGCACCCGTCACCCATTCCCGACGATGCGATCGACACCTACGCGTTCACGCATAACGAAACGTCAACCGGCGTTTCGATGCCGCTGGTTCGCCCGGCCGGCACCGACGGCAAAGCGATCGTGCTTGTCGATGCAACATCGGCTGCAGGCGGCCTTCGTTTCGATGCATCACAAACCGATGTCTATTACTTCGCCCCGCAGAAGTGCCTCGCTTCTGACGGTGGACTTTGGCTTGCGGCAGTCTCCCCTGCTGCGGTTGAACGCATCGAACGCATCGGAGCCTCGGGTCGTTGGATTCCCGAATCGCTGAGCCTCACAACCGCGCTCGACAACTCACGTAAAGACCAGACCTACAACACGCCGGCACTCGCAACCGTGTTCCTTGCCGTGCAACAGATCGAATGGGTGAATGAAAACGGTGGCCTGCACTTTGCCGCGACACGATGTGATCGCTCCGCCGAGATCATGTACTCGTGGGCCGAAGCATCGTCCTATGCCTCGCCGTTCGTGACGAATCCCGATGAACGCAGCCACGTCGTTGCCACCATCGATTTCGACGATTCAGTTTCGGCCGACGAGGTCAACAAGGTGCTCCGTGCCAACGGCATCGTCGATACCGACAGCTACCGCAAGCTCGGCCGCAATCAGATTCGTGTTGCCATGTTCCCGGCTATTGATCCCGAAGACGTCGAAGCACTCACCAAGTGCGTCGATTACGTAGTCGAAAACCTGTAGGCATCATCTCGGCTACGGCCGGGGCTTGCGGTTCCAATCGAGTGCCCCGCCTGGAGCAAGTTCTGCGGGAACTGACTTTCCAAGCGTGTGCGCTTGCCAAGTGACTTCGTCGTTCATCGAAAGAGGGAAGACGACCTCGTCAAGCGACATGAGTTCGTCGACGCGTGCCGCCCAAGATTCCGGCGTCTGATCGTCGACGAGCACGCCGCGGTTTTCGGAAAGCACGACGCGCGCCGCACGACCTCCACCGACCGAGAACGATTCTCCCGACACCGCGCATGAGCGATGACAGAGCCATGTCACGAACGACGCGACATCTTCAGGCGGATAGTGATCGGCGAACAGTTGCGCCATCGGCCCAGGTGGCAGCGACTTTGTAAGACGAGTCAGCGCAGAGGGCATCACATTGTTGGCAACGATGCCGTGACGCCGACCTGCCGCCGCGACGGAACGAGTGAAGCCATACATCGAGGATTTCGTGGCCGAATACGGAATCGTTGTCGACGCTCCGAACATCGCCGGCGAGCCCGTCATCACGATTCGCCCGCCACCACGTTCGACGAGATACGGCCATGCGGCGCCAGTGACGGCGATTGAGCTCTGCAGGGTTGCATCGATTGTTTCGCGCCATTCGTCCGCCGAGTTCGGCCCCATCGGCGACCCAGCACCGATACCTGCGTTGTTGATGACGATGTCGACGGCACCGAAGGCATCAAGCGCCGTTGAGATAACTGCGCTGCCATCGGTGATTGCATTGTGATCGTCGGCGACTGCCTCGATGCCCTTTGCCCGAAGCTCGTCAACCACCGATTGAGCGACAGGAACATTGTCGCCGTGCGGGCGACCAACGTCATTCACAACTATTCGACAACCGCGCTCACCAAGCATGAGCGCATAGGCGCGTCCGAGCCCACCACCTGCCCCCGTAATGACCGCAACTTCACCACTAAAGACGATGTCCTCAGCCACGAGGCATGCCACCGGCAACGACGATGTCGTCACCGGTTACAAACGATGAAAGATCACTGGCGAGGTACAACACCGGACCAATGATCTCTGCGGTCTCAGCTACTCGCTTCAATGATGTTGCTGACGCGGCTCGTTCATAGAAACCAGGCGCCATTCGTTCCGCGCCTTCGGTGAGTTCGCTCTTCACCGGGCCGGGGCAAATCGTATTGACACGAATGTTCCACGGCGCGAGTTCCTTCGAAAGCGTTCGGCCCAAGTTGATGAGTCCTGCCTTCGATGCTCCATAGGCACCAACGCCGGGACCGCCACTGTAGGCGCCGACGGTTGCGATGTTCACGATCGAACCGCCACCAACTGCGCGCATATGTGGCGCTACACAGGTGGCCATGCGCAACGGACCTTCAAGATTCACCGAAAACACTTTGCGCCACAGATCGATATTCGTTTCCATCAGCGAATCGCTCGTGGGATTAATACCGGCGTTATTCACGAGAACATCGATACGGCCAAATCGGTCGATGACCTGTTCGACAAATGCGGGAATCGCGTCCCAATCGCCAACGTGGCATGCGAGCGGCAGTACTTCGGCGCCAGTGCGTTCTGTGAGTTCGGCTGCGACCTGATCACAAAGGTCTTGTTTGCGGCTGCTTACAACAACTTTTGCGCCCGCATCGGCGAATCCGTCGACCATGGCCCTGCCCAACCCTTTCGTCGAACCAGTGACGATGACAACCTTGCCGCTGAAATCAAATGTTGCTTCCATAACTCCCCCTTGATCAGATCCCGAACGTAGCCGGTTAGGAACGCAGAGAGGCCCGGTCAGTGACCGGGCCTCTCTCTACAACTTGGGACTACCAATGGCTCACTTGGCAGCAGCGAAGCCCTTGTCGAGGTCGGCGATGATGTCGTCGATTGACTCGAGGCCAACCGAAAGACGCACGAGACCCGGCTGCACGCCAGCGGTGATCTGCTCGGCTTCGGTGAGCTGTGAATGCGTCGTCGTTGCCGGCTGGATGGCGAGACTGCGCACGTCACCAATATTCGCAACGTGACTGTGAAGCTCAAGCGCCTCGACAAACTTCTGTCCGGCTTCCTTGCCGCCCTTGATTATGAATGCGGGAACCGAACCGAAGCCCTTGCCGGCGGTGTACTTCTTCGCGCGCTCATGCCACGGCGACGACGTAAGGCTGGCGTGCTGCACTTCTTCAACCTGTGAATGGTCGGCAAGATACGCGGCGACCTTTACGGCATTCTCGTTGTGACGCTCCATACGAAGGCTGAGTGTCTCGAGGCCCTGGAGGAACAGGAATGAGTTGAACGGCGTGATGGCCTGGCCAAGATCGCGAAGCAACTGCACGCGAGCCTTAATGATGTACGAGCCGGCACCAAGTGCTGGCCAGTACTGAAGGCCGTGGTAGCTGGGGTCGGGTTCGGTGAACATTGGGAACTTGTCGTTGGCCGAGAAGTCGAACGAACCGCCGTCAACGACGAGGCCGCCAATTGAGGTGCCATGGCCACCAATGAACTTGGTCGCCGAATGCACGACGATGTCAGCACCCCACTCGAACGGACGAATGAGCCACGGCGAAGCAACGGTGTTATCAACAATGAGCGGGATGCCCGCTTCGTGAGCAACGTTCGAAATTCCTTCGATGTCGAGCACGTCGTTACGCGGGTTGCCGATGGTTTCGCCATAGAACGCCTTGGTGTTCGGGCGAATGGCATTACGCCATTCATCAAGATTGTCGGGGTCGTCGACGAACGTTGCATCGATACCAAACTTCGGAAGCGTGTAGTGAAGAAGGTTGTAGGTGCCGCCATACAGCGCTGCGGACGCAACGATGTGGCTCCCCGCTTCGGCAAGATTCTGGATAGCAAGAGCCTCGGCAGCCTGGCCTGATGCAACGGCAAGTGCACCGGGAAGACCAACAGCAGTCGCAGTTGCACCTTCAAGCGACGCGATACGAGCTTCGAACACACCCTGGGTCGGGTTCATGATGCGGGTGTAGATGTTGCCAATCTCGGCAAGTGCAAACAGATTCGCAGCGTGGGTCGTGTCGCGGAACTGATACGAGGTTGTCTGGTAGATCGGGACAGCACGCGCACCGGTGGTTGGGTCGGGCTCCTGGCCGGCGTGGATCTGACGGGTATCGAAACCCCAGTTGTCGCTCATGGTCACTCCTCATCGATCGACCGGCACAGCCCGGTCGGACAGGAGCGAGACTCTAGGGGTCTAATCCCGACCAATCAACTCAACAATTGAGATGACCGGCAAAACGCGACGGAGGGGCCCGAAGGCCCCTCGCGCACTCCACCCGCTGTCTTCAGCGCCACTCAGGCGCCTCATAACAATCCGTCGCCGTCAACCGAAGTTGACGAGTATCAACCCAAGTGGGTTAGTCCTGTGCGCCGCCTGAAGTTTCGGCAACGCTCTTCCGGCCGGCGGAGATCCACGGCATCATGGCGCGCAGTTCCTTGCCGGTCTTTTCGATTGGGTGCTCAGCGCCAGCGTTACGCAGGGCGTTGAAGTTCTTGCGACCCGACTCTGATTCGGCGATCCATTCGTCGGCGAACTGACCGGAAACGATTTCTTCGAGGATCTTCTTCATCTCAACCTTGGTGGCGGGCGTAATGACACGCGGACCACGAGTGACGTCGCCGTACTCGGCAGTGTCGGAGATTGAGTAGCGCATACCGCTAATGCCCTCTTCGTACATGAGGTCAACAATGAGCTTTACCTCGTGGAGGCATTCGAAGTACGCCATCTCGGGCTGGTAACCAGCCTCGGTGAGTGTTTCGAATCCGGCCTGCACAAGCGCAGCCACGCCGCCACAAAGAACAGCCTGCTCACCGAACAGATCAGTTTCGGTTTCTTCGGTGAACGTGGTTTCGATAACGCCAGCGCGAGTGCCACCGATTGCATCGGCATAGGCAAGTGCAACATTGCGGGCATTGCCGGTTGCGTCCTGCTCAACCGCGATGAGACACGGAACGCCGCCGCCCTCAGTGTACGTACGACGCACGAGATGACCTGGGCCCTTGGGGGCGGCCATAACGACATCGACGCCAGCTGGCGGAACGATGCGATTGAAACGAATGTTGAAACCGTGAGCGAAGAACAGCGCATCGCCTTCGGAAAGGTTCGGAGCGATCTCTGCGTCGTACACCGACTTCTGCTCGGTGTCGGGAAGCAGGATCATGATCACGTCGGCCCACTTTGTGGCGTCCGCAATCGACATGACCGTGAGGCCTTCCGATTCGGCCTTGGCCTTCGAGGACGAACCCTCGCGCAGGCCAACAACAACGTTGATGCCCGACTCTTTGAGGTTGAGCGCATGGGCATGGCCCTGCGAGCCGTAACCCATGATGGCGACCTTGCGGTCGGCGATAAATGAACGATCGGCGTCGGCTTCGTAATAAACGGTGGCCACAGGAACTCCTGTTTCGGGATTGGATCGCCCCACGGGGCGGATTGGAGAGGTTACGACGAAAGGGGCTCAGGACAAAAAGCCGTCACAACCTCGGGACTTTCTAGGGATCAAATGATGCGGGGAAGGGCGATACGGCCGGTGCGCTGGTAGGCCACCACTGCTGCCCCCATGCGGGAGGTGAAGGCATCGAGCGCCTCGGGGGTTCCGCCCAGAGACACGGTGATGCGATCGCCGGACTCATCGAGAACGGCGCCGCTGTATTCCTCAGTCAAGGAAAGCAGTTCGGGCTTCGACTCTTCTGAAACCGCAACAGTGACGATCATGAGTTCGCGTTCGACCGCATCGATGGGAGCAAGTTCGTCGATCTGCAACACATTGATGAGCTTGTCGAGTTGCTTGGTGATCTGCTCAAGTGGTGCCGATTCAACATCGACCACAATCGTGATGCGACTACGAGTGGGGTCGTCAGTTGGCGCAACGGCAAGCGAGAAGATGTTGAAACCGCGACGGGCGAATAAACCCGATACGCGGGCAAGAACACCCGGCTTGTTTTCGACAAGGACGGAAAGGATGTGATGACGCGTTACCGGGCTCATCGCTCATCCTCCGGACCAACAACGATGTCGGAGTTCGACTTGCCCGCAGGCACCATCGGGAAAACCTTCTCGCGCGCATCGGTACGGAAGTCAATGACAACCGGACGGTCGTCAACTTCATTCGCTCGCTGAATTGCGGGAAGAACATCTTCGGGGGCTTCAACACGCATGCCGACACAACCCATAGATTCGGCCCACATCTTGTAATCGGGAAGATCAGGCGAGAGATAGACCTCGCTGTAACGCTCTTCGTAGAACATTTCCTGCCACTGACGAACCATTCCGAGATACGCATTGTTGAGAATGGCGATCTTCACCGGAATGCGCTCGGCTGCAGCCGTAACAAGTTCTTGTGCGGTCATCTGGAAACAGCCATCGCCGTCAACAGCCCACACCATGCGGTCGGGTCGCCCGACCTTGGCGCCAATCGCTGCCGGAACCGCGAAGCCCATCGTTCCGAGACCACCCGAGTTGATCCAGGTGTAGGGATGGTTGAACTTCCAGTACTGCGCAGTCCACATCTGATGCTGACCGACGCCCGACGCAACAATGCAGTCATCGGGGGTGTTGTCACGAAGTTGCTCAAGGACATACTGCGGCTTGAGCAAATCGCCCGGCTCGGACTGCACATAGGCAAGCGGGTACTTCTCTTGCCATCCACTGATCGTGGACTTCCACGAAGAACGATCGGGCTGAACTTCTGGTGCACCGATCTGTTTCAGCGCAGTAATCAGTTCATTAATGACGAGACGACAGTCGCCAGTAATACCGACGTCGGGTCGGCGAACCTTGCCGAGTTCCGCGGGATCAATATCGACATGAATGATCTTTGCGCTCTCTGCAAAAGCATCAATCTTGCCGGTGACTCGGTCGTCGAAACGCGAACCAAGGGCAATGAGCAGATCCGATTCCTGCATAGCGGTAACGGCGGTGTAGTTACCGTGCATACCCGGCATGCCAAGGCACAACGGATGATCGTCGGGCATCGTGCCGCGAGCCATGAGCGTCGTGACAACTGGGATGTCGAGCAATTCCGCAAGAGCAAGAAGCGGCTCTGCAGCTCGTGCCTTGAGGATTCCGCCACCGGCGTAGATGACGGGGCGTTCTGCAGCGATGATCAGTTGCGCCGCATCTTTGATGAGCGCAGGATCACCATCAAGACGAGGGTTGTACCCAGCGAGATCGACCGAATCAGGCCAGTACCAATCGAGCGCCGAGTTCGGGTTCGAGGGATCGACGAGATCTTTCGGAATGTCGATAAGCACGGGGCCAGGTCGGCCCGTGGTCGCGATATGGAATGCCTCGCGGACGATGCGCGGAATGTCCGCAGCGTTCGTCACGAGTTCGTTGTGCTTCGTAACCGAACGAGTGATTCCAACCGTATCGACTTCCTGGAACGCGTCGGTTCCGATGCCTGCAGTTCCAACCTGTCCAGTGATAACAACCATTGGAACCGAATCCATGTACGCATCAGCGAGTGGCGTGATGATGTTCGTTGCGGCCGGACCACTGGTGACCATTGCGACGCCAGGACGGCCGGTTGCATGCGCGTAGCCCTCGGCCATATGGCCTGCACCCTGTTCGTGACGAACAAGAATGTGGCGAATGGGCGAGTCGATGATCGGGTCGTATACCGGCAGGATTGCTCCACCGGGCAGACCAAAGATCACATCGACACCCTCGAGTTCGAGAGCCTTGATGAGTGCGGCACCACCGTTGGTTTTCATGGTTGTCCTC
>JBILIB010000198.1:0-3255 GCA_044350215.1 Acidimicrobiales bacterium | reverse complement strand
CGTTCTTGCGCCTTGGCGGAAACTTCCTCGACCGAAAGTTCGGCAAAGAGCTCTTCGTACAAAGGATTGAGAATCGCGTCGGCAATAGCGAATCGACCAGGGAAAGATTCGTATTCCTCGTCCTGCAAATACTCAGGCTCGCCAAGCCAGGCGCGCATCTCGCGCCATTGCGGAGGACTGAGCACAATGAGGCGAACATAACCGTCGCGACATTTGAAGATCGGATACACCGGACCAGAACCGGCTCGGAATTCAGGAAAGTTATTTCCGGCAAGTACCCGCGCCGTGTAGTTCGGAAGCGACCAGTCGGCACATTGCGACAAAGATTCGTTGAGCGAAATGTCGAGCAGCTGACCGGTACCGGTTTCTTCTCGTTGCCACAAAGCGCACAGTGCAGCCCAAGTGGCCACTGAAGCAGCAACATCGTTGCTGAACTGACTCGGAGCGGGAAGCGGTTCGCGGTTGAGCGCTCCGGCTTTAAAGGTCATGCCACCGGTCGCCGACAAAACCTGATCGGTGATGACTCGACCCGCCCACGGACCAGTGAGGCCGTAGGGGGTCACCGCAGCAACAACGAGATGCGGATGATTCTCGGCGACCATCTGCACCGAAAGGCCAGGAGCAACCTCTGGCCCCGAGGTCACGACAACGTCGGCATGGTCAAGAAGTTCATGCAACTTGGCGACATCGGCCGCAGCGCTGAGATCGAGCGCTACGCCCAACTTCCCTGCATTGTTCACCGCAAACGACAGCGAGATTCCCTTGCGCATGGGCGCGTAGTGACGAGCCGGCGAACCTTCGGGCGGTTCGACCTTGATGACCTCGGCGCCAAGATCGCAAAGCAGTCTCGGGCACAACTCGCCATTAATGACGGTGAGGTCGACAACGCGGAGCCCTTCAAGCGGTCGTGGACTCGCTTCGTTTATTCTGGATTGTGCGGTGGTCGTGCTGGTCATTTCGTCCCCCGAGTGATGCGGCCTTCGAAGGGGCGAAGGTATCAGGGGCGGGTAGCGAGATGCGCCTCACCCACCCATCTGCCATTAGCGATCGAGCACGTTCACCGATCGGAGGCGGCGCTCAAGGTGGTGTTCCACCGCACGGGTTGCCAGTTGATCGACCTCGTGAACCACCGCAGCGGCGTCGGGCGATTCCCCAGCGACCAGCGCATCGTTGAGTTCCCCGCCAAGGATCTGGCGCATCATCATGACCGCATCGGCCGATACGGGAGTCCCCCGCCGGCAGGTGCGACAAAGCAATCCCCCGCTCTCGACGTCGAACGCGACCAACGGGGTGTCGTCAGCTCCGCACTGCACACAGGTCTCAACCTCGGGGCGATAGCCCTCGAGTGCCAACACCTTCCAATAGAACGCCGGGGTCACTAATGGCGAGGCCGATGTCTCGAGCGTTCGCAATGCACCGAGCAGCATTCGGTAGAGCTGCGGGTTGACCTCGCCCTCTTGTGCGAGTTGGTCGGCGACTTCCAACATTGAGACGCCCCGACCGATGCGATCAAGATCTTCACGCACCGCTCGAAAGTTATCGATACTTTCGGCTTGGGTGACGATATCGAGTTCTCGTCCTTCGTAAAACTGCAGCACGCAATGGCTCATCGGTTCGAGTCTGGACCCGAACTTTGATTTCGTTTTACGCACACCTTTTGCTACTGCGCGCACTTTGCCGCGCGCTTTGGTCAGAAAGACGACGATGCGATCGGCTTCACCCAGTTTGTAGGTGCGCAGCACGATCCCCTCGTCGCGATGGATCGTGCCCTTCCCCATGTGGCGGACCGATCAAGCTTCCGGGCTCAGGCCACCGAATCGACGGTCGCGCGCTTGGTATTCGCGAACGGCCTCGAAGAGATTCTCGCGGCGGAAGTCGGGCCACAGTGTGTCGGTAAAGACCAGTTCGCTATAGGCCGCCTCCCACATAAGGAAGTTTGAGGTGCGGAACTCACCTGACGTGCGCACAACCAGATCGGGATCGGGCATCTCGGGGTCGTAGAGGCGCTTGGCGATTGCCTTTTCGTCAATCTTGTCGGCGGGTACCCCTTCAGCCACCAACATCTTGACGGCGTCGACGATTTCGGCCCGGCCGCCATAGTTGAACGCAACGGTGAAAGTGAGCCTGCGGTTCTTCTTTGTGAGTTCAATCGATTCATCCATGCGACGAATCAGACGCTTTGGCACCCGCCAATCCCGACGACCAATAAAGCGCATACGCACGCCCCTGTCGTTGAGTTCGTCGCGACGACGCACGAGGAGAGATTCGTTGAAGCCCATCAGAAATCGAACCTCGTCGGCAGGCCGACGCCAGTTTTCAGTAGAGAACGCATAGACGGTGAGCCACTTCACGCCGAGTTCGAGTGCACCCTCGACAGTGTCGAACAGCGCTTCTTCGCCAGCGGCGTGGCCGTCGGTGCGCTTCAGCCCTCGGCTCGTTGCCCAGCGCCCGTTGCCATCCATTACCGCCGCGATGTGCACGGGGATGTGTGATGGGTCGATACCGGGGATGTCCACCTCTTCGACGTTACCGCCGACCTGCGACGCCGCCGGTACCATCGTCGTCTCATGGGTGCCGCCGACCGACTTGTCGATAACACCCGCCAGGCCCTTGAACAGATCACGGCCCAACTGCCCGCTGGCGAGCAACGAGCCGGGCAGATCGAAATGGCCGAGGCTGTCGCCCGATCCATCGTCGAAGGCGATCATCTTGTGGTCGAAGCCGGAACCGGCACGGGGAAGACCTTCGCCTATCTCGTACCCTGCATCATCTCGGGTCGCCGTGTCGTCGTCGCAACTGCAACCAAGACCCTGCAGGACCAGCTCGCGACCAAAGATCTTCCCTTCCTCACCGAACACCTTGACCACCCATTTAGCTTCGCCATCCTAAAGGGACGCTCCAACTACATCTGCTTGCAGCGGGTGCGAGAACTTGAGGCCGATGGGACCGAACAGCTCGCGCTCGAAATCGGCGGACCAAAACCGCCCTCTGAGGAAATCGCGGCGCTCGCTCGCTGGTCGACCACCACATCAACTGGCGACCGCTCAGAACTCACTATCGAACCTTCGCCACGAGCTTGGGCTGCGGTAAGCGTTGGACCGCGTGAATGTCCCGGGGCGTCGAAGTGTCCGAAAGGCGACGACTGCTTCACCGAACGTGCTCGCCGCGCCGCTTCTGGGGCCGACGTTGTGGTCGTCAACCTCCACTTGTACGGATTACATCTCGCAACCCATGGCGCCGTTCTCCCCGAACACG
>JBILIB010000070.1:0-9840 GCA_044350215.1 Acidimicrobiales bacterium | reverse complement strand
AAACGTGGCCCCCGGGAACAGGTCGAGAACTGCTTGGGCCAGCACGTGGGCGGTCGAGTGACGGATAGTGAACAGGCCACGCTCGTCGGTCTCGGTGATAATCGAAACCGCGTCGCCGGCCTCGAGTGGCCACACGAGATCTCGCTCGGTCCCGTTGACTGCACCGATAACGGCCGCCTTCGCGAGGCGAGAACCAATGGACGAGGCGAGCCCAGCGACGGTTGTACCGGCGGGAACAGAGCGCTCGGAACCATCAGGAAGGGTGATCGTGATCTCGTCAGACATAACGGCGAGCGTACCCGTTGCGCTCTGGCACCCCGGAAGTGGTTACGAGATCAGCGTTGAGGCTCGCCAACGAGGAAGACGCCGAGGAGTTTCGCGGCTGATGCCACGCCCTCGCCTCGTTCTACCGCTCGGTCGATTACTTCAACCGCACCCGGTGTATCGAGATCGTCATCGAGTCGAGCCCGGACCTCATCAAGCGCTATCTGACTATCGACAGCACCCGGAGCAGTGGTGGCGGCCAACCAGAGTTCAAGACGAGCTGCTGCGATCGGCATGATTTCGTCATGCCATTCCCATGAGTCGCGGTAATGGTGCGCAACGATCGCCAAACGAATCGCACGAACGTCCCAGGTCTTACGTAATTCGCTGATGAAAACCAGATTGCCGAGCGACTTGGACATCTTTTCGCCGTCCATGCGAACCATTGCCTGGTGCATCCAGTGACGCACGAATGGCTGTCCGGTCGCGGCTTCGCTCTGAGCTGCTTCACATTCGTGATGCGGGAAGATGAGGTCGGACCCACCGCCATGAAGATCGATTGTGGTGTCGAGTTCGCGAAGAGCAAGTGCTGAGCACTCGATATGCCAGCCCGGACGCCCCGGCCCCCATAACGATTCCCAACTGGGTTCATCGGGCGCAGATGGCTGCCACAGAACGAAATCGAGCGGATCACGTTTGTTGGGATCGTCGGGATTGCCACCATGCTGCCGAGCAAGGTCGATCATTTGCTCGCGGTCGTAATGGGAGACCTGACCGAAGCGGTCAAAGGAACTCACATCGAAATAGACAGAGCCGCCGCTTTCGTAGGCATGACCCTGGTCAAGCACCATGCCAATGAAACCGCGAATGTCAGCGATTGCCGAGGTGGCGCGTGGTTCACTCCAACATTCGACGACATTAAGCGCTTCCATATCCGCATCGAACCGAGCGGTTTCGGCCGCGGCCAGATCGAGATAGTGAACGCCCAGTTCACGGGCTTTGCGGAGAAGATCGTCATCGACGTCAGTGACGTTGCGAACACATCGAGTTTCATGACCTAGATCTCGTAAACGCCGCTGCAACACGTCGTAGGTGACGTAGGTCGCCGCATGACCAAGATGTGTGGCGTCGTACGGCGTGATGCCGCAGGTGTACATGAGAACAACAGGGCCGGGCTCAAACGGAACGACCTCGCGGCGAGCGGTGTCGTAAAGGCGCATCGGGCCGGCCACAGTTGCCCTAGTCATCGAAGCTTTTCGGGATCGATTCCGGTGAACTTCACCGCAACGCGGGTCTTGTACTTGAGATTCAGTTCGAGCAGCACTGCGGTGAACGCTTCAATCGGCGCGGCCTGGGTGAGGTCACCGGCATCGAGAGCCCTCATGTTTGGCATTTCGTTAATGAGATCCATTGAAACTCGCTTTGCCACCGGGTGATCAGAGCAGACCAGCACGTCGCTCTCGATCGGATGGTCGAGGTCGGCAAGTTCTTTTGCCGGAACGTGATGCAACGCACCGACAACAAGTGAACGGGGAACTGCAGCCTGGACGCTGGCAGCGACAGATCCGCGCGGAGGTACGAGGGGCTGGAATTCGTGGCCAACGCGGATGAGCGCATTCGCCATACAAATCACAATCTTGCCTTCGAGGAGATCGGAGACCGACTTTGCCGTTGTCCATGCCGCGTCCCATGGCGTCGCGATCACGATCAGTTGTGCCGATGCTGCGCCAGCATTGTCGGCCGCGGTGATTGAAAGGTTGCGATCGGGCCACTTGGCGAGGATTCCATTGACGACCTCGGCCGCTCGTTCCTCGCTTCGTGAGCCAAGGATGACCTGATGGCCTGCCGAAGCGAGTCTGATTCCGAGGGCGCTTCCTGCTGGGCCCGTAGCACCCACGATTCCGATCTGCATGCGGCGAACCGTAGCGGACCATCGCTCCCTCATCGTGCTGTTCCGCTGAATTGCGGGTTCGGCAACGTAACGTCTCTACTGCAACCGCGATCGGAGGAACTATGGGACTGCTTGAAGGTAAGCGACTGTTGATGACTGGAGTGCTCAATGACTCCTCGCTTGGCTTTGGCGTCGCTCGTCTCGCTCAGCGAGAAGGGGCCGAGATCGTTCTCACCGGCGTGGGTGCTGGCATGAAACACACGTTCAAGGCCGCAAAGAAACTCGATGTAGAACCCGAGGTCATCGAACTCGATGTCTCGGTTCCTGAACATCTTGATGCCGCCCGGGAACACCTCACGAAGAAGTGGGGACGCGTCGATGGTGCGCTTCATTCGATTGGCTTCGCTCCGCCGATCTGTCTGGGCGGCACCTTCATGGATGCCACATGGGAAGACGTCTCGGTGGCCATGAACATTTCGGCGTACTCGCTCAAAGCCCTCGCCGACGTTGTCGCTCCCCTTATGACAGAGGGTGGCTCCATCGTCGGTCTCGATTTCGACAACACCGTTTCTTGGCCTTCGTACGACTGGATGGGAGTTGCCAAGTCAGCGCTTGAATCCACATCTCGCTATCTCGCCCGCTATCTGGGCCCTCAGCAAATTCGTGTCAATCTCGTTGCGGCGGGTCCAATCAAGACCATCGCAGCGCGTTCAATTCCGGGGTTTTCAAAGTTCGAAGACGTGTGGGATGAACGCGCCCCCCTTGGCTGGAATGTTCGCGATTCCAGTGCAGTAGCAAAGGCCTGTGTTGTACTGCTCTCGGATTGGTTCCCACAAACAACTGCGGAGATCGTGCATGTCGATGGCGGTTACCACGCCACTGGCGCCTAATCCTCTTCGGTCAGGTCACTTAGCAACTCTTCAAGAAGATCGTCGAGAGTGACGATGCCGGCGGTTGATTCATCATCGTTGTAAACCGTTGCGAAGTGCACTCGCGTCGACTGCATTTTTGTCAAGAGTTCCTCAAGTCGCTTATCGCATTCAGTTTCGAGCGTCGGACGCACTAACCGTGGTGGAACTGGGTTGTCGATTTCCGAATCAGGGACGGTGAGTAAATCTTTCGCATGGAGAAAGCCGCGCACGTCGTCAATCCCGCCGTCACCAACGACTAACAACCGTGTGTGCCCGAGTTCGCGAACTGCTTGTTCAAGTTCACGTGGCGTCGCTTCTATAGAAACAGCGGCAACTGAATCGCGCCCAACCATCACCGAAGTAACCGTTCGCTGACCGAAATCCAAAACTCCCGAGAGAAGCTCCGCCGAGAAATCCGGTATGGCTCCTTCTTCGTGTGACACTGAAACCAGTACCGCGAGTTCCTGCGCCGAATGTGCATCGGAAAGTTCGTCTTTCGGCTCAACCCCAAACATCCGTACGCCCACGTTCCCAAACCAATTGAGCACGATAACGAGAGGACGAGCGAACAACAGATAAGCACGATTAGGTCCACTCACAATCTTCAGGACCGATTCGGGGTGTGCGAGGGTCAAATTCTTCGGCACCATCTCCCCCAAAACCATGTGAGCAAACACGATCACAAGAAGGCCGATTACCGCTGAAACGGGGCGAACCCAGCCTTGCGGAATCCATGAAGCATTATCAGCAACAGATTCGATGAGGTGGGCGAATGCGGGTTCACCGACAAGACCGAGCAGTAGTGACGCGACAGTGATGCCCAACTGTGCCCCTGCAAGTTGAACACTCAGTTCCTTCATCGCTGCGAGTGCGCGAATCGCAGAGCGATCACCCGCCTTGGCGAGCGGCTCGAGTCGGCTGCGACGAGAACCCACAAGCGCAAACTCAAGCGCAACGAAAAAACCATTTACCGCAAGAAGAATGATGATGAGAAGGAACGGCCACATATCAGTTGTCCCTCTTCTTTCGACTCTTCGAAGGACCACCAGCAGCGTCGTCAGCACCGTCCGGTATCATCACCCGAGCGGTGACTTGAGAGATACGACGACGATCCATCGCAACGACTTCAAAGCTCCAGTCACCCCAGAGCACTTTCTCGCCGACGGCAGGTAGATGTCCGAGTTGATCAAGAAGGAATCCGGCAAAGGTTTCATACTCACCTTCGGGGATCACGCATCCGACTTGGTCGGCGACTTCATCGGGATGAAGCCCACCAGGCAACGACCATTCATTTCGCTTACCGGGAACCACCGCTGAAGGCGTGCGACGGTCGTGTTCGTCGCCGATTTCGCCGACGATTTCTTCAAGAATGTCTTCGAGCGTAATGATCCCCGCAGTGCCTCCGTATTCGTCGACCACCACTGCTAGATGAGTTCTGGCCCGACGCAAATCCCGGAGCACATCAGCTAGATCGCGACTCTCGGGCAACTCCAGCATGGGGCGCATCAACGACGACACCAATGTGGTGGAACGTTGCGCGCGGGGCACGGCATGAACAGATCGCACGTGGACGGTCCCGACGATGTCGTCGAGATCCTCGCCGAAGACAAGGAAACGCGAATGTCCCGTTGAGACAGACGCCTCGACGAGTGCATCAACCGTGGCAGAACTCTGAAGAGCCGTAACAGCCGTGCGCGGGACGAGCACATCTTCTGCACTCTTTCCTTCGAATCGAATCGATCGCGTGAGCAACTGCGATGCCGAGTCATCAAGGACTCCTCCACGACTTGACGCACTCACAAGAATTTGCATTTCCGAAAGAGTTCGAACATGCGAAAGCTCTTCAGTTGGCTCTATGCCGAGCAAGCGAACGGTGCGGTTCGCCGCTCCATTCAACATGCGAATGAGCGGACCAAAAATGACTCCGTATATTCGTACAAGCGGACCGAGAAGGTAAACCGTTGTCTCAGGCCGGGCGACGGCCAGACCCTTTGGCACTAACTCGCCGACAATCATCTGCACGACTGTTGCAAGAAAGATTGCGATCACTAACGAAACGCCAATCATCGCAGTCGAACCCACCAGCGGCTCAAGCGCGGGGTGCAGGAGTTCTGCGATCGCAGGCCCTACTAAGAAACCGATGAGCAGGGATGTCACTGTGATTCCGAGTTGAGCGCCGGACAGATGAAACGACAGATGCGCAAGGAGGCCCTTGGCAACTCGAGCGCGACGCCGACCCGAATCGACGTCGTTTTCAACCTTCGCCCGATCGACAGCAACAAGCGCGAATTCGGCCGCAACGAAGAACCCGTTGGCGATAATCAGAAAAAACAACGTAACAAGGCCCAATGCCGGGTTCATGCTTCGAGTCCCCAAGCCCACCATCGACCATGTCGTCGTTCGAGACCAAGCGGCATTTCGAAGCATTCGGACAGATTCGATTCAGTAAGCACGATGTCAAGCGGGCCGGCAGTGAGCACCTGGCCTTCGCGAAGCATCAAGATATTTGTGAACCCTTCTGGGATTTCCTCGACGTGATGGGTGACGAGCACTGTTGCTGGCGTGTCGACTTCAGCTGCGAGAATACCCAGAGTGCGAACAAGGTCCTCGCGTCCAGCGAGGTCGAGCCCTGCAGTGGGCTCATCGAGAAGAAGAAGACCGGGCTGGGGCATCAAGGTTCGGGCCAGTAACACTCGCTGCTTTTCACCCGATGACAAGGTGGCGAAACTGCGATTAGCCAAACGACCAATCTCCATTCGCTCGAGACAGTCCAGCGCTCGCTGGCGGTCAGCCTCATCGTAGGTATGCCACCAGGGTTCGAGCGCTGCGTTCTTTGCCGTCATGACGACATCGGTTGCAATCAGATCGGATCGAAGTTGGTCTGCCATTCCCGAACTCGCAACACCAATGCGCTTTCGCAGGGACCGCACATCGGTACGTCCGAGTTTCTCGCCCAGCACTTCGACATCACCCGAGGATGGGTGCAAATACAGCGACGCAATCTTCATCAACGTGGATTTCCCGCAACCATTTCGCCCGAGCACGACCCATCGCTCGTCAGCGCCCACCTTCCAGGAGACGTTGTTCAGGATCGCTCGGCCTTCACGAACAAGCGTGACGTTGCGAAGTGAAAGTGCTGCAGGGTCGGAACGACCCATGGCGACCTACTTGTCGAGCAGGAGTGCGAGTGCGACCGACGCAAACATGAAAATAACGGCCGCAACCACGGTGATGCGATCGAGATTTTTCTCGACGACAGTTGAACCTGCAGCTGACGCACCCAAGCCGCCGCCGAACATGTCGGAAAGGCCACCACCCCGACCGCTGTGAAGCAGGACGAGGAAGATCAGGGTGAGGGCGGAGAGCACCTGGACGATGAGGACAGCGATCAGCACGAATGAGACGATATCAGGACAGTCGGAACTGGACGATTCGAGCGAATTCCTCGGGATCGAGGGCCGCTCCACCAACAAGGGCCCCATCGATATCGGGCTGACCCATCAGTTCGGCAGCATTTCCCGCCTTGACCGAGCCTCCGTACTGAATGCGAACGGCCTTGGCCGCATCGGCACCCTTCATGTCCTTCACCTTGGCTCGGATCCAGCTACAGACCTGCTGTGCATCTTCAGCGCTAGCGGTGCGGCCTGTGCCGATGGCCCAGATCGGTTCGTAGGCAAGGACCATTGAGGCCACCTGCTCGGGCTTCAGGGCTTCGATGCCGGCGTGGATCTGACCCGTGACCTTTCCGCGGGTGGCGTCACCTTCACGTTCTTCGAGCGTTTCACCACAGCACAGGATCGGAGTCATACCGTTTTCAAAGACCGACTTGACCTTGCGAGCAACGATGACGTCGTCTTCGCCGAAGATCTCTCGTCGTTCGCTGTGTCCGATGATTACGTAGGAAACGTTGAGCTTGAAGAGCATTCCCGGGGCGACTTCACCGGTGTAGGCGCCGTTGGCTTCCCAGTGGCAGTTCTGCGCACCGAGAGCGATCGGAACCTTTTCGCTTTCAAGGAATGTCTGAACGGTACGAATGTCGGTGAATGGCGGGTGCACCGACACATCGACTGCCTCGTAATCGTCCTTCGAAAGGAGATAGCGCAACTTGTCGAGCGTTGCTGTTGCCTCGAAGTGATTGAGGTTCATCTTCCAGTTACCGGAGATGAGTGGTTTGCGATCAGGCATTTGATGCTCCTCGTAGGGCTTCGAGTCCGGGAAGGTCGCCATTCTCGAGCAATTCGAGCGACGCACCTCCACCGGTTGAGACGTGATCGACCTCGTTGGCGAGTCCGAACGCGTCGAGAGCTGCAGCGGAGTCGCCACCGCCGACAACGGTAAAGCCACGGGCTTCAGCCATTGCTTCGGCGATTACGCGAGTGCCAGCAGCAAAGCGCAGATCTTCGAACACGCCCATGGGACCGTTCCAGAAAATTGTTTTTGCTTCAGCGATGATGTCGGCGAATTCCGATGCGGTGCCCGGGCCAATGTCGAGACCCTTCCAACCGTCGGGAACATCGGCACCGAGTTGACGAACCTCTCCCCCAGCTTCGGGGTTCATGATTTCGCCGCCCGGGCCGAGTGCGGTCACATCGTGCGGAATATGAATCGTGACATCGGAGTCGAGGAATCGTTTGCAGGTTTCGATCTGGTCGACCTCAAGCAACGAATCGCCAACGTGATGGCCTTGCGCGGCGAGGAACGTGAAACACATTCCGCCGCCGATGATAAGCGCATCAGCGACTTCAGACAGCGCATCGATCACGCCAAGTTTGTCCGAAACTTTCGAGCCACCAAGGATGACGACAAAAGGACGCTTCGGGTCAGAACGTAACGGCAACAGAACTTCGACTTCTCGTTGAAGAAGTCGACCAGCTGCAGAAGGAAGAAACTGCGGAGGACCAACGATCGACGCATGTGCCCGATGCGATGCGCCAAACGCGTCATTGACGTACAGGTCTTGACCAGCGATGAGTTCCTGCACGAACGCAGGATCATTGGCCGTCTCACCGGGATTGAATCGGAGGTTGTCGAGAAGTTCGACACCCGGCGCGAGTTCGCCAAGACGTCGACGAACTGGATCCACCGAATATTTGGGATCGGGAGCGCCCTTCGGACGACCGAGATGTGTACACGCAGTAACAGTTGCGCCGCGAGAGGTCAGATACTCGATCGTGGGAAGGGCGGCACGAATGCGGAAGTCATCGACGATCTGCCCATTGGAGATCGGCACATTGAAATCAGCGCGGAGAAGGACTCGGCGACCGCTGACGTCGCCGAGATCCTCCAGCGAAGGAACGCTCATCAGGCGGGACTACTTCGCCGCTTTGGCCATGACCTGCACGAGGTCGACCAGGCGGTTGGAGTAACCCCACTCGTTGTCGTACCAACCGAGAACCTTCACGAGGTTGCCCATAGCCATGGTGAGCTTTGAGTCGATTGTGCACGATGCTGGCTCGCCGACGATGTCAGAAGAAACGATTTCTTCATCGGTGAACACAAGCACCTTCGAAAGCGGACCGGAAGTTGCGGCTGCCTTGAATGCTGCGTTGATTTCATCGACGGTGACATCACGCTTGAGCACACCAACAAAGTCAGTGATTGAGCCGTCCGGGACGGGCACGCGAAGAGCGGTACCGTCGAGCTTGCCCTTCATGGCTTCGAGCACGAGACCAGTAGCGCGAGCAGCGCCAGTTGATGATGGCGTGATGTTTGCGGCCGCAGCGCGGGCACGTCGCGTGTCGCTATGCGGGCCATCGACGAGGTTCTGATCGCCGGTGTAGGCGTGCACGGTGGTCATGAGGCCCTTTTCAACGCCGAAGGCATCGTCGAGAACCTTGATCATCGGAACGAAACAGTTGGTCGTGCACGAAGCGTTGGACACAACCTTGTGCTTGGCCGGGTCGAAGGTGTCGTCATTGACGCCAACAACGAATGTGGCATCGGCGTTGGTGGCCGGAGCAGAGATGATGACGAACGGAGCGCCAGCTTCGAGGTGAGCAGCGGCCTTGTCGCGATCGGTGAAGAAACCGGTGGACTCGACAACGATATCGACGCCGAGTTCCTTCCAAGGAAGATCCTTGGGGTCACGGATTGCAGTGATCTTGAGAAGCTTGCCGTCGACGAGGATGCCCTCGTCGGTTGCTTCGACGGTTGCATCGAGGCGACCCATGACCGTGTCGTACTTAAGTAGGTGGGCCATGGCCGGAACCGAACCCAGATCGTTGGCGGCAACGATCTCGACATCAGCGCCGGACTGCCTCACCGCCCGGAAGAAGTTGCGGCCGATGCGACCGAAGCCATTGATGCCGACACGGATGGTCATTGTGGGCACTGCCTCCTGGGTTGGCCGTCGACGGTCGACGGCTTTAGTGACGAGATGGTCCGACGTTACGCCAGTCGGCGCACGCATTTGGCCGGTCTGACTCCGGCCCGACCGATTTTCACAGAATCGGCGACCGCGATGATGTCAGCGGTCGAGGTCTCGGTGGGTGACCCGAAGGTGAAAACCCCGCTCGCGAAGGGCTTCGGCCACCGCTTCGGCTATTGCGACTGATCGATGGCGCCCACCGGTACACCCAAAAGCCACCGTGAGATAGCTCTTTCCTTCGGCCACATAGGCCGGCAACAGCATCTCGAGCAGACCATTGATCTGTGCGAGGAACTCTGAGGTGAGCGGTTGGGAGAGCACGTAGTCACGAACGGATTCATCAAGACCAGTGAACGGCCGGAGTTCTTCGACCCAGTGGGGATTCGGGAGGAACCGGCAATCGATGA
>JBILIB010000005.1:0-33433 GCA_044350215.1 Acidimicrobiales bacterium | reverse complement strand
TTGGATCGGTAGCAGTTCAGTCGGAAGCAACGTTGGTAATGGTGAAGGCACTCGGCCCGGCCACGGAGCATCAAGCGCAACGCCGCGTCCTTGACCATCGTCGCCATCAACGCCAACAAACGGCGCGCGCACTACAACATCGGCTGGGCCTCGGCCGCCACGCCGTTCAGGAACCGTGACTGCAGCAACTCCCAACATCCCCTGCACACGCGCCAACGCCCGACCAGCACGTTCATCGGCCTCGGTCTCACCGCCCCAGAACCCATGTTGTCGTCCCCGGGCAGGCATCACTTCGTCAGGAACGAGCAGCAACCTTGAAATCCCGCCACTTGGCCGTTGCGCGCTCGGACCGTTCAGCCATCCATCAAGTTGCCAACGAACACGATCGACAATCGCTGTGGACGACAGCGCTCCTTCGTGACGCCACACACGTTCAAGCCTTTCGCCCGCATCGGTTTCGATCACCACCAGCAAACGGGTGCATGCCAAACCTTCCGCACAAAGCCGATCGTGCAGATCATCGGCAACCGCGCGCGCGGCAAACGCAGCAATGTCGACGCGTTCGGCAGGCGGATCGATGACCGACTCGACATCGAATGATCGCGGCGGAGGCCCAACCGAGGACGGCCGATCATCAATCCCCCGAGCGAGTCGGTGAAGAAATCGACCTTCAACACCAAACCGAGCAACGACATCATCGACATTGAGCGCAGCAAAGTCTCCGAGTCGACGCAACCCAAGTCGATACAAAACATCGGCCAACTCGGGGCGACCAAGCACGCTCACCGGAAAGGGAGAAAGAAATTTTGCTGATTGCCCTGAAGGGATCACGCTCACATGGCCCGGTCGAGCAACTGCGAGTTCTGCAGCTCGGGTTGCAGCAAAGATGCCATCGGCGACACCGACCCCAACAGCATCAAACCAACCCGACGATCCCAATGCTTCGTCGATCTCAGAAGCCACCAGCCCCGCTAACGGCTCATCTCCACCGAAATACCGAGAAGGCCCAAGGGTTGGAAAGGCAAGCGATCCAGGAGAAGACAGTTCAACTCGTGGAGTGAACCGATCAACAAGCGCAGCGACTGAAGCAAATACTCGAGCATCGCGGTCGGGGTCAGGATCAACGATGTGCAACCCCGGACAACGACGTTGCGCATCGCGACGACGAAGCCCAACCTCAACACCTTCAGCGCGAGCGGCTGGCGAAGTTGCCGTCACTCGGTTTGCCGCGATAACCGCGACGGTTTCATCGGCCGAGGCTGCTGTTGCGATCACCGGCCAATCCGGACACAGCACGACCAGTGTCCGCACGTTCATAGCGTCACCATTTCAACGACTAAACGGTCAACGACTGAACGCGACAACCGTCCCGTCCTCGCATTCAGACTCTGCGGCTGCGACCTGCGCGTCGACAGATGGCAACAACAACTCGCATCGCGCCGTACGACTTGCTCGCCCTCGCCCATTGACACCAACACGCACATGACGCGAACGCAGGTGGCCGTGGCCGCGACCCAAACCCTCCCATTGCGCGTCGCTAACGGTGAGCGAAAGATCGGCAGACAGCGAGGAGTTCACGGCGCCACCCGGAGACACAACGATGAGGATTGATCCTCGTTCACGAAGTCGTGATGCAAGCCGACGGCCATCGGATGGACGAAGCGACAGACGCGCGTCGAGCACGATGACATCGACAGCACCGATCAATGCCGCGAGCACATCGACGTGCCGTCCTGAGTTCCCTGGATCTATGAAGGCAACCCGTTCCGCATCGAGGTTCGCTTCAAGCACTGCAGCCGGCGCGAGATCGTTCAGCCCCACAACCACGACCCATGACCCTGACTGCGAAGCAGCCGTGCTCAGTTGCAGCGCCAGCGAGGTCGCCCCCACTCCCCCGATGGTGATGGTCGAACCCCGAATGAGCCCCCCATCGGGCGCAAGCCGTTCCAGAGGTTCGACCACTGGAACCACTGCTTGGCGCGCCAAGACCACCGGCCGAATGCGTTCAGCCAGTTCTTGTAACGAAGGCGGCGCTACAGAGGAAGGAACGGCGGCGGGAAGAACCACCCCACTAGTATCGAACAGATGTTCGATGAAGGCAACTGGTTAGTCGCCGAACCCTTCAGGCATGACGACTTCGACGCCTTCTCGGTAATAGATAAAGAGTTCCTCGAGCCGTTCCTTCAGCCCTGAAGACCCACCGCTGACCCTCACCGTGATGACATTGCCATTGACGTGCACTGATTCAACGCCACCAGCCTCGAACAATGTGCGGGCGACAAGATCGGCCGGGCGATCGGCCAAGACATCGTCGGCCGAACGGTAAATCTCGTGCCCCATACCGGTGAGGGGACGATTGGTCTCAAAGCGGACCACGCCGCTCACTGAGGACGGCTTTTCGATGACGGTAACTGGCTGACCCATGACGGTGAATGTAGCCGGGTCAGGCCCGACTGCCCTCCATCGGTGCACCATCGCGACCGCCGCGCAGCGCAACGACCCCGATCTGCCAGACCAGAGCGGCAAGAACCACCGACACCACGCCCAACCCCACATGCACGATCTTGAACGGAGTTCCGTGGTCGGCCACGAGGATCATGGGTACTCGGACGAGCCACACCACCACTGTGAGCGCAGCCGCCGACATAAGAACTTTCGCTCCCCCGGCACCGAGATTTGATTTCCAGGCCTTTGCCATAACGACCACGACCGCCAGCGCGAATCCCAGAAGCACAAGTGAAAGCACCGTGGAAAATGTTTTGGCGCCAGTGGATTCTTCGGAACGCAAGGTGTTGGAGATGCGATTACCCCAGACAAATGCCGTCCATGCAACGAAGGCGAGAAGGACGATGCGGGAGCGGGGATTCATGACGTGAGGGTACCCGCCGCCCGGCTCGCACCGAACTACCCGGCGTTAAACAGACTGGCCTGCGTCGAGACCGGATCAGAACGATGAATCCCCGACCACGGCAGATCGTCCATGTACGACCACGAACGCCGATGAATTGTGGTCGGCCCCAATGCCGACAATGCCATGCGGTGTCGCGGACACGGATAGCCCTTATTGCGATGGAAGTCGTAGGCCGGAAAGTTCTCGGCCTCGGCCCGCATCATGCGATCGCGACTCACCTTCGCCAAGATCGATGCAGCTGCAATCGACACGCACGTCGCATCACCCTTCACGATCGTCTTCGTGATTCCACCGCCCACAAAATCATGTGAACCATCAAGCAGTACCCGATCGGGCCGAATGCCAAGCGATTCAATCGCGCGACTTGCTGCAAGTCGCAATGCTGCAGACATACCGAGGTCGTCGCATTCCTGATGCGTCACGATGCCGAGTGACCATGCATCGCACCACTCGGCAACACGATCGAACATCGACTCGCGTTCAGTCTCGGTGAGCATCTTGGAATCACGAAGCTTGTAGACACGTCGATCCTTCGGAACAACCGCAGCTCCGATGACGAGAGGACCTGCCCATGCTCCGCGACCAACTTCGTCGAGCCCGACGACAATCGAGTGCCCCTCGGCCCACAATTGTTTTTCATTTATGAGCGTTGGCGAACTGTTACGCAGACCCGCGCGAAGTTGCCGAACCGAACCAGCCATGACGTCGAACGTAGCGGTGAGGACAGCGCTAGCCCGGGATCACTTCTCGATCCAGGTCTCAGTCAGTTTCACGGTGCCACCCTGGAACGACTGCGCCTTTGCCCCATCAGGAAGCGTCATTGACGTGAAGTTCCGAATGTTTTTGGCAGCACCGAGCGCCCACTGCGAGTGAGCGATCCAGATGTACGGGACCAATGCCGTCTGCCGTTGCTGGACAGTGGCATAGGCCTCTTTGCGCACAGCCAAGTCCGGAGAACCGCGGCCCTTATCGAGTGCCGCGTTCAGTTCTGGATCGTTGAGTCGAGCGAAATTCAATGCCAGTGGGCCCGTCGCGTTCTTGCCCGTCCACCACACGTAATCGACAGCGGGATCACTTGCACTGAACTGACGAGTCAAGTTGGCCTGATAGCCGCCAGTCGCCATATCGAGGATGAACTTGCTCTGTTCAGTGGTCGTTGTGGTGACGCTCACACCGCAGGCTTCCCACTGCTGCTTCAGAAGTGCAGTGGCATTCACGTTCGCCGGAACCGGTGTCGTCCCAAGGGTGAACGAGATGGGCCCCTTTTCCGCCTTCACCTGATCGATCAGCGCCTTACCTGCCGCCGGATCATTTGTTGTGAAGCCTGAATCGAAATACCAGGGCGAATCTTTTTTGAACTGGCTGTCTGCCGCAAGATCCTCAGGAATCTCGCTAATCAGACGAACCTCTGCAGGATTGGTGCAGAGTTTCAGCCCTTCGCGGACCCGAACATCATTCAGCGGAGCCTTCGCCGTATTGAACATCACGAAACTTTCCTCAGAATCGTTCTGATCAAAGACAACTTGCAAGGCTCCCGACTGTGCCTCGCTTTTGAGTTTTGCCATCGCGACAAAGTCAGTGGTGTGGAGCATGTTCACGTCACCTGCAAGTAACGCGTTCACTCGACTTTGCGGATCAGTGATTGGTCGGAACTCAAGTGAATCGAGATACGGAAGCTTGTTGCCCTTCGCGTCGGAGCGCCAGTAGTTCGGGTTCTTGGTACCGCTCCAACTGTTGTCCGGAATCCATTCTTTTTGAATGAATGGACCCGAGCCAATTGGTGATCTCGTATTCGCTGGAGGTGCTGCGTCGAGTTGTGCGGGGGAAACGACATATCCGACCTGCGTCGTTAGTGCCGCCGGCAATGATGCGTCAGGGTCGATCGTTGACACCGTCACACTCAAAGGACCCGATGCAACAACAGAAGCAATATTCGCAAGCGCAATACCGACCAGTACATCTTTCTTCATTGCGTTGAGCGACTTCGCCACTGCTGCACCATCGACTGGTGTGCCGTTGGAGAAGTTCACATTGGGGCGAAGTTCAATCGTCCAGGTCTTGTAATCTGAACTTGGCGTGAATGACTTCGCGAGGTACGGCTGCGCGTTGCCGTTTTCGTCGTAGGCGGAAAGCGGATCAAAGATCGCCGAACCAACCGTGTGACCAGAAACTGCCCACCGGTTTGTGGTGGGGTTGAAGCCGTCCGACTCTGCCTCGACCGCGAACTTCACCGTTCCGCCTTGCTTGGGTTCACTCGCCGCCTTCACGGTGACATCGGAACTTGCAGTTGCCGAATTATCACTGCCACCCGAACTGCCACATGCAGCAGCGAACAGCCCTAGCGCAACCACCGCAGCAGCCGCCGAAACGAACTGACGCAACCTTGATTTTCCGCCCATGTTCACCACCCCTTGCGCGAACAGTAACGCTGATCATCACTTCGTGTCGGAATTCTTGCAAACGCGATAGGTCCCGGTGCCGAAGCACCGGGACCTATCAACAACGGAGTCAGTTCTGGGTTTCCTATTCGACCCAAGTCTGAGTCAGACGGACCTCGCCACGCTGGAACGGCAGAGCTGCCTGTCCATCGGGAAGAGTCTGGTTCGTGAGGTTGCGGACGTTCTTGGCCGCACCGATCGCCCACTGGCTGTGAGAGAGCCAGATGTAGGGAGCCAACTCGGTCTGACGCTTCTGCATATCGGCATACGCCTGCTTGCGAACAGCCGGGTCATTCGAGGCACGAGCCTTATCAAGTGCAGCATCAATCTGAGCATCCTTGAGACGAGCGATGTTCAGCGTGAGTGGGCCACTTGCGTTCCTACCTGTCCACCAGACGTAATCGCCATCGGGATCAGAGGCAGCGAACTGACGCCAAAGGTTGACGGTGTAGTTGCCGGTCACCGCATCCGAAACGAACTTGCTCTGTTCCGACGTCGTGGTGTTCACGGTGACGCCACAGGCTTCCCATTGCTGCTTAATCAGGGCCGTGGTGTTCGTGTTCGCCGGGACTGGCGTGGTGCCGATGCTGACCGTGATTGGACCCTTTTCGGCCTTCACCTGGTCAATCAGCGCCTTACCCTTTGCGGCATCGTTCGTGGTGAAACCGGTAGCGGAGTACCACGGCGAATCCTTCGTGTACTGACTGTCGGCCAAACGTTCCGCCGGAGTTTCGCTCACAACCAAGACCGCATTGGGATCGGTGCACAACGTGAGTCCTTGACGAACTCGTACGTCATCAACCGGAGCCTTCGTCGTATTGAACATCAGGAAGGATTCTTCAGATTCGGTGTTATCGGCAACGAACTGAATGTTGCCCGACGCCGCCTCAGACTGAAGACGGTTAATCGCCGGCCAGTCAGTGGTGTGGATCATCTGGACATCGCCCGAAATGAGTGCATTGACTCGGTTCTGGGGATCAACGATCGGACGGAATTCCACCGAGTCGAGATAGGGAAGCTTGTTGCCCTTGTCATCTGAGCGCCAGTAGTTGGCATTCTTCGTGCCAGTCCAACGGTTGTCCGGGATCCATTCCTGCTGGATGAAGGGGCCAGAGCCGATGGGTTGACGAGTTGCCGCAGGACCTTCAGCCTTGAGCTGTGCCGGAGCGGCGATGAAACCAACCTGCGTCGTGAGCTGAGCGGGAAGCGATGCCCACGGATCAGTGGTGGCAATGGTGAGCTGCGAGGGCGAGATTACCGTGATGGTGGACATATTCGCCAAGGCGGCACCGGTAAGCGCATTGGCCTTCACCGTGTCGAGCGCAAGCTTCACTGCAGCCGCATCGACCGGCGTGCCATCGGAGAAGTTCACTCCGGCACGAAGGTCAACAGTCCATGTCTTGAAATCGGCACTCGGAGTAAAAGACTTCGCTAAGTACGGGGCAGATTTGCCTTCGGAGTCGTAGGCCACCAACGGATCGAAAACTGCGTTACCGACCATGTAGCCAGAAATCGCCCAACGGTTGCTGGATGGGTTGAAACCGTCAGTCTCAGCTTCAAGCGCAAACTTGATCGAGCCGCCAGACTTGGGCGGCCCTGACGCCTTGATTGTTACGTCAGTGGTCTTGCCGCTCTGGTCCGAGTCGCTTGAACTCGATCCACCGCATGCCGAAGCGATCAGGCCAATAGCCATAACTGCTGCAACAACCGGTGCCCAGCGGCGGAATCCCGCACGCTTCTCCATAATTACTGCCTCCTTCGGCCACAGCCGACGGTTTGGTTCAGGGGACCCCATGGAACCCTGCTGTAGGCCGAACCTTAGACGTGACCCGGGGCACATGCGAGGGCAAAGGGCGATTTTCCGCAGCGGACCCGAATCGCTCGGCCAAAGTTCAAGTCTGACCAAATCAGGAAAAGGAGCCTCCGCCCTCGGCAAGAGGATCAACTGCCCGTTGCGGGCGGTCGTGATCGTGGTCGTGATGTGTGTGGACGTGATCGATGATTGGCGCCGCCAAGAGGACTTCACCACGTTGCTCTGAGGTGGACCATGACGAGTCGATCGCACTGCAGGTCAGGGTGAAGGTTCGGTCGCCTTCCACTTCCCACAGCAGTGCTGGTCGTGCACCGTGCCAGCGCAACGCGAAGGACAACGAACCACCGACGGTCGGCAATCGATGAACCGCAATCGGCTGCCCCAGCCAGTCCTCACCGAAACTGGGTAGAAGGTCGATGGTCGGACCATGGTCGTTCACGACAATTGAGCGGACATTGCGCAGGAACGCCGAAGTTCGGGCCGGATCGTGCGCATCCGTTGCACTTGCCCAAGTCCACAGAGGTTCACCTTCGAGGAGGTCGCTTCGGAGCTGACCAACAGCATCGGCCAGTCGTGCTCCATCACCAGGGCCATCTGCGGCGATCGAACGCCGTTCCATTTCTTCTGTGAGCGAAGCGTGGTGGAGTCGAACTGCCTGCGCTGCGTCGGACTGACCGACGGCATCGAGCAACAAAACCGCCGAGCTGTACGCGCGTGCAGTCCAGCGTGCGTCGTAGGCGCATCGATCCTCACCAGCGAGCCAATCAGGGCCCTCCCCGACTCCGAAGAACGATCGAGCCGGTCGAAGGCGACCTACCCGCTGCCGTTTCGACAACCAATGCACCGCCGATGCCACACGCTCAACAAGTGCCTCGGCGAATACATCGTTCGCCGTGAGGGCAACGTGACGTTCAACGGCAACGACCCAACTCGCCGTCGCGTCAAGGCGCGAGTCACCGAGCGAACCGTCTGCATCCTGAAGATCTGTAGCAGCCAGAAGCAACCGCTCGGCTTCTGCCGACAAACCCTGCTCGTCGAGCGCCATGATGAGTTCTGAACGTTCGACTCCATCAACAGGTGTCCCAGGCCAGCGCAACGGATCATCGTTGGCTGCGTGCACAAGCATGTGTGATCGCGCCGCATCGATTGCTTCTTCGGTTTCAATCTGCCGTTCTGGAAAATCAAATCGCGGGGCCCGTGCAAGTTGTGCTTTCCATCCTGCGACGACTCGATCATGGGGCGGAAGTGTCGAGACATCGATTCGCGCTAGATCACTCGGGCCAGCAACGCGACGCATTGGAAGAACGACTCGTAGCGTTGCTGTATGCGGGAGTGGGAAAACAAATCCCACGGTCACCGAACCCGACGTCGATGAGACTCCTCCCTGAGGGAACTCTGGAACTGCGTCTCCCGCAACCGTCACTTCTTGGGCGGAACGCCCGCCGGCATCAATGCCGTAGCGCGATGGCTGCCGGGAAAACAGTGCGACTCCGTCACCATTCACGACGACAACGCCATCAACGACATCGATCTCTGATGAGGCGCTCGACGATCCCGACAACGCGATCGCAACGGCAACAGGAATCTTTGTCGCATTATGGAAATCAACCACCAAAACTGGGAGACCAGTCGTTCCATCGACCGCGCTCCACGCGCGCTGTTCGATCTCCCCCCCGGGAAGCCGTAATCCACTGAGAACGACCGGGGTGGCTTCGACAAGCGATTGACGAACATGACCACCGCCCGAGGCGACGTGCCAGCGGTCCTCAGCACCCACCCACCAATCAAGCGACCACGCGCCGCTTTCGGGCGTAATGACCCCACGCCGGCTGATTGCAGCTCGACCCCCGGCCCCTATGGTTCCCAAAAGGGCCCACGACTCTTCGGCCAATTGATCGTCAGAGGTTTGATTCACAACAACACGCTCCATCGGCGGCGACGCTACCCCCGACAGAAGCACCCCTCTTCATTATGGCGACAGGTTGGGAACAAATACGCGGCTAGGAGTGACGCAACTCACGCGACCTACACTCCGGCGGTGTCCGTATCGGAGTCCACACGAGCTGTGCTCATCCCCGTCAAGGCGTTCTCCGAAGCAAAAGCGCGCCTCGCCGATGCCCTTGATCCCGCGGAACGAGCAGCCCTCGCCGAATCGATGGCAACCACTGTCGTGCGCGCTGCTGCACCGCTTGACGTTTGGATCGTCTGTGATGACACCGCTGTTGCCGAATGGGCAACTCGTCTCGGCGCCAATGTCCTATGGAAGCCCGGACGCGGGCTCAACGGCGCGGTGAACGAAGGCGTTGCCGATCTCGCTCATCTCGATATCGACATGGTGATCGTCGCTCACGCCGATCTGCCCCATGCCGAACGTCTCGAATGGTTGGCCGACGTCGATGGCGTCACCCTGGTTCCTGATCGACATGGCGACGGCACCAACGTCATCGTGATTCCGACCGACAGCGGTTTCGTTTTTTCCTACGGGCCGGCTTCATTTGCCCGCCACCATGCAGAAGCACAGCGGCTCGGGCTCGACGTGCGAGTGATCCACAACGACCGACTGGCATGGGACGTTGATCGACCCGACGATCTCAACACCCCGAAGTGGGCGGACCACTTATGAGCAGCCACCTACCGCCCCTTCCCATCGGAGACCTTCCAGACGGCCCGATGGCTTCACGCGACCTTCCGACTCCGAAGCGCGCGCTCGTCATCGTTGCTCATCCCGACGATGCCGAATTTCAATGTGGCGGCACTCTTGCCAAATGGGCCGCTGCAGGATGTGTCATCAACCATCTCGTTCTTACCGACGGCGCCAAAGGAACTTGGGATCCCAATCAGAGCTCTGACGAACTCGTTGAAATGCGCCGAGCGGAGCAGATGGAAGCAGCCCGTCGGCTCGGCTCTACTGGCAAGGTCGTCATGCTTGGTCATGTCGATGGCGAACTCCAGCCGACACTTCACATCCGCGATCAAGTTGCCTACTGGATCCGTTCGATTCAACCCGATGTCGTTCTCGCTCATGATCCGTGGAAGCGATACCGACTCCATCCCGATCATCGCAATGCCGGATGGCTCGCACTCGACGGCATCGTGGCTGCCCGTGATCCGCACTATTTCAGCCACCACGGTCTTGAGATTCACCGCCCCGATTGTGCCCTTCTCTTTGAAGCCGACGAGCCAGATCATGTCGAAGACATCAGCGGATTTGTTGACACGAAGGTTGAAGCGCTCTTGGCCCATACGAGCCAATTCGTCACAACTCACGCCATTCCGCCCGGTGACGACGGAACCTTTGCCACGGTGTTTGGCGAACGGATCCGAGACCATGCTGCTGCCATCGGCGCCGCCACAAACGTGGCCCGCGGAGAAATCTTCAAACTGCTGAATCATCTCTGACCCAATCTGACCCATGGTCAGAAAACTGCGTTTCGTGACGGTTCTGTGAACAGAAGGCGAACTCCGCCCAAGTATCCGCGCGTCAACCCGACGCGCGGTGTTGGATGACGGAGTCGCAGCAACCGCAACTCCGGGAGACCAGTGACCACCACGCAGGCCGTGTCGTCCAACTCGTCCGATCGATCGCATGGATTCAACCCCGATCACGTCGCCGGAGGGGGTCGATGACTCCCATGGGCAAGCGCATTTACGTTCTCGATACGTCAGTACTTCTCGCCGATCCCAAGTCGATGACACGATTCGAGGAGCACGATGTCGTGCTACCCGTCGTCGTTGTGCTGGAACTCGAATCAAAGCGCAACCACCCCGAACTCGGTTGGTCGGCTCGTCAAGCCTTACGTCAACTTGAACATTGGCGCGTCAAATACGGGAACCTCACCACTGCGTTTTCTGTGAACGAGGTGGGCGGAACTCTGCGTGTTGAGATCAACCATCAAAACCTCAATGCACTTCCTCCGTCGCTTTCCGGCGATAGCAACGATCACCGAATACTTGCGGTAGCCCAAAATCTGGCGACCGAAGGTAATGACGTCACCGTTGTCACGAAAGATCTTCCCCTTCGACTGAAGGCATCAATCGTTGGCCTCGCAGCAGACGAATATCGCAATGAACTCGCACGTGACGACAGTTGGACAGGAATCGTCGAACTTGAATGCGACGGATCAACGATCGACGAATTGTTCGAACATGGCTCCATCGACGATGAACGCGCGCGCAATCTTCCTTGCAACACAGGCGTTGTCATGCACGCTGGATCTCAATCAGCATTAGCTCGAATTCATTCCGACAAATCGCTGCACCTCGTTCGTCGTGACGGACAACTTTTCGATGTACGCGGCCGTTCTGCCGAACAGCGCATTGCGATCGATCTTCTTGCCGATCCTTCAATTGGCATCGTTTCCCTTGGAGGTCCTGCAGGCACGGGAAAGAGCGTGTTGGCTCTCGCCGCCGGTCTCGAATCAGTACTTGAACAGCGCAGCCATAAACGCGTCGTGGTCTTCCGCCCGCTCTACGCCGTCGGCGGCCAAGACCTCGGTTATCTCCCTGGTTCCGAATTCGAAAAGATGAGTCCATGGGCTGCGGCCGTACTTGATGGACTGGAAGCAATTACCGGACCAGAAATCATCGACGAAGTCATCCACCGAGAACTCCTTGAGGTGCTTCCGCTCACTCACATCCGCGGACGGAGCCTTACAGACACCTTTGTCATCATTGACGAGGCTCAAAACCTTGAGCGTCCAGTTCTGCTTACCGCACTCAGCCGCCTCGGCGAGGGAAGCCGCGTGGTTCTCACCCATGACGTTGCCCAGCGCGACAACTTGCACGTTGGTCGCCACGACGGAATCATCCCTGTCATCGAAGCGCTTCGCGGCCACCCAATCTTTGGCCATGTCACGCTGACCCGATCAGAGCGCAGCGAGATAGCAGCCGTTGTCACCGAACTGCTCGACGGACCTTTGGACTCCTGAATCTGGACGACGCCGAGTTGTAGCGATTCCAACTGTCGGACTCACCATCTAGCGTGCAGTCCGTGAGCCCATCGATTTCCGCATTTCCGAGCGTCAACGTGCGCGAGTGGTCGGCGCAACCGCCCTCGCTTCCCTTTGCGGTGCTCGATGTTGAAACGACGGGCCTCAGCCCCGCCCGCGACCGCATCATCGAAATCGCTGTCGTCCGATGCGCTCCCGATGGTTCATTTCTCGACGAGTGGTCAACCCTTGTCAATCCCGGTCGCGACCCAGGCCCCACCCATATTCACGGCATCACTGCATCCGACCTCACGGGTGCTCCCTCGTTTGAAGACATCGCCGAGGAACTTCGCGAGCGGCTGGCCGGTTCAATGGTTGCAGCGCACAACCTTTCATTCGATGCTGGTTTCCTCGCTGCTGAATTTCAACGTGCAGGTTCAACGACTCCAGATCAGCCCGCTGTGTGCACTCTGCAACTTGCCCGCCATGTGCTCAAAGACAACGAGGGGTACTCGCTTGCAGCGTGCGCAGCGAGACTGGGCATCGATCATCCAAATGCCCATCGTGCCCTCGCCGACACTCGCGTAACTGCGTCAGTACTAGCCGCCATGATCACTCTCCTGCATCCTCCTTCCGATCAAGACGCACTCCCCTTCGGATAATCAGGCCAACAAGCACTTCCGTCTGCGAGCGCTCATTGCGAGGCTCATGTCTGGGATTGCGATCACCCGGAACCGATCGCCGCTGTCCACCGACACGGAGAGTTGTTCCCATGCAGACCGCCCATATCGATCTTGAACCATTTGTCGACCATTTATTGCGCTGTTCGTTCGATCAACCAATGTTTCTCACCTTTGACGACACACACCTCGTCGCACACGTTCCACTCGATGCCGATGATCCCGTGCCATCACTTTTCTGCCGCACCGTCGATACCCACATCTCTGCTGTCGGCATTTACGCGCCTGCGACCGTCTCTGGGGCCAGCGGTACCGCAGCCGTCTCAGCCGATCAAACAGTTGTACACATCGTCCACCGAAGCGGAATCGCGCTTACGGCGCTCTCGCAATTGGAGTCAGTACGAACCTTCGGGCCGACCACCGAACCGCAAAACGGTCGAGTCCCCGATGCATGCCGTCGCGTGCTTGGCCTCACCACCGCACCGCCAACTGACTCAATGACCGACTTCGTGATCGCCGCATGGCTCGAAGTCATCTGCAGAGTTGCACTACAGAATCCCGGAATCACCTGGTCAGAAATCGTGGCGTTGCACCCTGCATGCAACAGCATCGGTGAGTCTGCGACACCAACTGCAATTGCAAAGGCAACCCAAGTCCTCGGACACTCACTTAACTGGGAGCGATTTCGCCGGGTGATCACGGCGGTCGGAGGTTTTCCCTTTGGTGACTCTGGGAAGACAACCGCTGCATGGATGGATACCGGCATGTTCTCGCGGTGGGCGATGGATTCACTGCCCTCACGCTCAGACGCCTTCGATCTCCTCGATGTTGCGCTTGGACCAGCGACTTTTGATCGCCTTTGGGCAACAATTCGTTTCTGTGAATAGGTCGCCACTCAGTCGGTACACAGGAGACGGTGCACGGCTTGAGTGATCCGACCTATACATCGACAAAGGGGCGACCAAGATCCCTACCCCTGCACCGGTAGATTCATAGGTGTGTCCGACGATGTCCCAGGTATGGGGTCCCCCATTAACCGTCGGAACTTCCTTGTCTTAGGCGGCGCTGGGATCGTCGCAGCTGCAGCCGTCGCTGCAGGCTGTTCATCAGGATCGGGTTCATCAACGGTCAAGGTCAAAGAACCAAAACAGATCGCACCGCCAAAGTTGGACGCGTCCTACCAGCCACCGCCGTCTTCGACGCTCTTCGATACCGCCATCACTGGCGGTCGTGTCATGGATCCGGCAACTGGTTACGACACGATCGCCAACGTCGGTCTCATCGGCAACCGCATCGCCCTGATCACGACCGACAACATCAACGGAAAGACCATCGTCGACGCCAGCAATTTGGTGGTCGCCCCAGGATTCATTGATGTCCTTTCCTACGAACCGAACTCGTACGGGGTTTGGTACAAACTCGGCGATGGCGTCACGACGAATCTCGGCATGCACGGGATCAAGTCACCTGTCGACGCGAAAGGTTTTTTCTCGAACTACACCGGGAAGAACGCTCCACCAATCAACTTCGGTGGCGCCTTTTCTGATCAGTGGTATCGAGACTCCATCGGCGTGAAATCAGTAGCCACACCTTCGCAGCTTTCGCGTTTAAGCGACGATCTCAACAAACAACTCGATGCCGGCTGGATCGGGCTTTCCATCGACCCCGAATACGCGCCGTGGATCAACTTCAACGAATACGCAGCACTCGCTCAAGTTGCCAAGCAAGCGGAAATGCCGTTGTTCACCCACATTCGTTATTCCTCGCCTGGGCCCGCAGGAAAGAGTTCTCTTGACGCGATTGACGAAGTGCTGAATGTGGCTCGACAAACTGGTGTCTCATTGCATGTCGATCACATTCCCTCGATGGCAACACACGTGATGCCGGAAGCGATTGCGAAAATCGACGCCGCCCGCAGTGAGGGCCTCGATATCACCGGATGCTTTTACCCCTACACGTTCTGGGGCACCTACCTCGGATCTGCGCGCTTTTCTGGTGACTGGCAATCGAGATTCCGCATCTCCTACAACGATCTTCAACTCGCAGGCTCGTCCGAACGACTCACACCTGAATCGTTCAAGAAATACCAAGCACAAAACAAACTTGTTGTCGCCTATGCGATACCGCAAGAGGATGTCACTGCCGCACTCAACGCGCCATGGTCACTGGTTGGCTCCGACGCGATCCCTGAGTCTTCGAACAACAACCATCCCCGTGGAGCCGGCTGTTTCTCTCGGCTCCTCGGACCATATGTGCGTGACATGGGTGCGCTTTCGCTGATGGACGCACTTGCGAAGTGCACGATCCTTCCGGCCAAGCGCCTTGATGCACGAGTCCCGATGCTTGCCCGCAAGGGTCGACTGCAAATGGACGCAGATGCCGACATCACTATTTTCGATCCTGCATCGATCGCCGATACATCAACCGTCGAGAAGCCGGCGCAGATGTCTCGGGGTATTTCGTACGTGTTCGTTGCCGGAGCCATCGCCAAAGACCCGAGCGGTGTGAAGCGCGACAGTCGAGGTGGCCGAGCCATCACCGGCCAACCGGCATAGTCAAGCGGGCCATCACCCGTCCATCAAAGAAATAGGTTATTATTCGGATAATATCTATTCATCCCGGACGAGGGCGCACTTCTGCCCTTCAGTAACTGAGGTTCAGTCATGGTCAAAGTGAGTCGCCAGCGCTCAGCGGAACTACGCATCGAATTACTCGATGCCGCTGCAGCGGAACTCCGACGGGTGGGTTACGACGCAATGGCACTTACCGCCGTTGCCGGAAACTGCGGACTCGCCACCAGCGCCATCTACAACCGATTCCCCACGAAAGAAGCGCTTGTTGATGCTCTCCTTCTAGAGCGGATTGAACCTAGTCTTGGTGCGCAAACCGATGCAGAGGCTGTCGCTTTCTGGTCGGGTTCAGACGAACCGCCGAAACTTAACTTCGAACAACTTGGTGTCGTTGCCGAACTCCTGTTGGCGGCGCGACACACTCGGTCCCTCCATGACTCGGTGTATGGGTTTCTTCGCCGCCGAACAGCGATTGCGTTTGAAGAACGCGAAAAGGCGGCCGCACGCGGTGAGGTACGAACCGATGACGACCCCCGAGTGCAGGTTTTGATGCGCGCTGCCACATGGATTGGCTCCTACTTCTTTGGCCTCATCAGCGAACCCCCGAAACGCGCAGAGAAAGCGTTCAACGCCTACACGCGAACGGTCCTCAGGAACGTCCCCTTCTCAACTCCGTTTCCTCCACAAACCCGCCTCAAGGCGCGCACAGCACCGAAAGTTCGCAGTGCTGCACGCGACGATCAGGACGAAATTTATGTCGCCCTCGTCGATTCAGCGGCCGAGGTTTTTGCCGAAATGGGTTATGAAGCTGCCGCAGTGGCAGATATAGCGCGCCGTGCTCAACTCACCACCGGTCCCATTTACAACCGATTTTCGGGCAAGGCCGGCCTCATGAATGAGGTCATTATTACCAAACTTAGTTCCGGGGCACAGATACTCGGCATAGACGTGGTTAAAGCACTCGCTTCGTCTTCTACTCTTTCCAAACCAGCGACGGACAAGTTAATCGGTCGCTTGAATAGCGACTCCGCTGGAAAATTCGGCCGTGGACTTCGACTTGCTGCTCGCGATGCAGCAAGGCAAGAGCCTGAAGTCGCTGCGGTCGTGGGTCCAATGCAAGACGCAACCCTTGCTGTCATGGCGAATTTTGTGAGAAATGCTCAAGGCGAAGGCTTGATCCGGTCCGACATCGACGCTGAAGTTGCGGTGTGGTTCTGGTCGGTCAACCCAATGGGAGCCGGACTCCTAGGTGCAGCCTTCCCTGAAATCCCCTTAAAAGCATATGGAACGTTCTACGCGACAGCGATGGAGATTCTGCGAACTCAGCCAGCCTGACAATCGGCATGCGCAGTGGCGCGGCGATAAGTTCCGGATATGGCGCTTCCAACAGATCTTTCCCGGCTCGATGCAACTGGACAGGCGGAACTCGTGCGCAACGGCGATGTTTCCGCTGCAGAACTTATCGATGCTGCCATCGCGAGAATCGAAGCGATCAATCCGCAGCTGAATGCTGTCATTCATGAACGATTCGAAAAGGCTCAGGACGAAGCCGCTGACACATTGCCCGACGGCCCATTTCGCGGCGTGCCTTTCCTGTTGAAAGACCTTGAGACTCGAAGCATCGGCGACCCTCATCATGCAGGAACTGCATTCCTCAAGAATGCAAACTTCATTTCCGATCGCGATGACTACGTCACAACTCGTTTTCGGGCTGCGGGACTTGTCATCGTTGGTCGCACCAACACACCCGAATTCGGCACGACCATTACAACTGAGCCCGAATCACACGGGACCTCACGCAATCCATGGAATACCGACTACTCAACCGGAGGATCATCAGGTGGATCGGCAGCGGCGGTCGCATCGCTGATGGTCCCTGCTGCACACGCCAGTGACGGTGGTGGATCAATTCGCATCCCCGCCAGTGAATGCGGTCTCGTTGGTCTGAAGCCAACCCGTGGTCGCGTTCCGCTCGGACCAGCCATAAGCGATTCATGGGCGGGTTCCACATCGAACGGCGTTGTCACGCGAACGGTGCGCGATACGGCGGCACTGCTTGATGCAATTGCTGGACCAATGCCTGGTGATGCCTACGCAGCGCCAGCACTCCCGGGGCCACTTGCTGCAGAGGTTGGTCGCGAACCCGGCTCGCTAAAGATCGGTGTCCTTGACCATCCGCTCCTTCCCGGCGTCGAAGCATCCGGTGAAATGACAAACGCAATCCGATTCGCTGCGTCACTACTCGAACAACTCGGACACAAGATCGAAGATTCTCATCCTGAGGCCATGGGTGACGCGCGATTCACCGACGCATTTACGACCGTGATTGCAGCACACGTTGCTCACAATCTCGATACATGGGGGCGCGAACTCGGTCGTGAGATCACCGATGTCGATGTCGAAGAGCGAAACTGGATGTTTGCAACAATCGGTCGATCCTTCACTGGACCGCAGTACCTCGATGCGATTTTCTGGCAACAGGAATGGTCGAGGCGCATGTCCACCTGGTGGAAGAACGAACACAATCCAAACGGCTTTGACATCCTCTGCACACCGGTGCTCAATAGCCCGCCACCAAAGATCGGTTGGCTTAGTGATCCAATTGAAGGACTCGGTCGGGTCACGGCGATCATGCAGTACACGGCTCAATTCAATGTCACCGGACAACCGGCAATTTCACTGCCACTGTGGTGGACAGAAGACGGATTGCCTGTCGGTATCCAACTCGTTGCAGCGTTCGGCCGCGAGGACATTCTTATTCGGCTTGCGTCAGAGCTTGAGAGTGCATGCAATTGGCATGATCGCGTTCCCGAAGTTTGCGGTTAGTGACCTGAAAACTCGACCCGTCACCTGAGCAAACGACTTCGCAACGAAAAGTGGCCCGGCACACCATTGGGTGCCGGGCCACTTTCATTTCCAACTGATGAAACGACCAATCAGTAGGCGCGTGCTTCTGCTGGTTCGTCGTCGAGAACACTGTCGGACGGACTAAGGAATCGCCACACCAAACCTGCGATAACTGCACCAACAATCGGAGCGACCCAGAACAGCCACAACTGGCCGATCGCCCAACCACCCTGCACAACTGCGGGACCAGTCGAACGAGCGGGGTTCACTGACGTGTTGGTGACCGGGATTGAGATGAGGTGGATAAGCACGAGAGCGAAACCAATCGCCATCGGCGCCGCAGCACCAACCGCCTTCTTTGCCGTGGTGCCGAGGATCACGAACAGGAAACCTGCCGTCATAATGATTTCGGTAATGAGAGCAGCAGTGAGGTTGAACCCACCCGGTGAATTTTCGCCGTAACCATTTGCAGCGAGACCATCGACCTTGAGATCGAAGCCAGCACGACCAGAAGCAATCGCCCAGATCGCAAGTGCAGCAAGAATTGCGCCGATCACCTGAACAATCACATAAGGAAGGACTTCCCTAGTCGGGAATCGCTTCGAGATCCACAGACCGATCGTGACGGCCGGGTTGAAGTGGCCACCGGAAATGTGACCAACGGCGTAGGCCATGGTCAGAACGGTGAGGCCGAATGCGAGAGAAACGCCGACAAGCCCGATTCCCAGGAACGGGCCCTCGAGGTCGGAGCCGAACTTTGCCGCCAATACGGCGCTGCCGCAGCCACCGAGCACGAGCCAGAACGTGCCGATCGCTTCGGCGATGAGCTTTTTGCTCATAGTCATAGATGCCCCCTTGGGGTGAAAGGAATCGTCGGGAGTCGACGACGCCGAAAACGGTAGAAGGCGCACACCCCAGATGGGTGGATGGAGAAGAGTTCTTCGTTTGCAACAAGCCCCTCGCCCTCAGCGTGATTCGCCCAGCCGAGTCGTGGCAGGCTCATCGGGTGACCCTCGAACTCCCCCTTGCGACCGACCTGCGCACATTGCTCACCCTTGATGCAGTGAGTCCCGATGCGTTCCTCGCACCCAGCGCTCACACTGGCTGGGGACGAATCTACGGAGGCCAAGCAATCGCACAGGCCCTTCGCGCTGCAGCCATGACTGTTCACGATGGTCAGGTCCCGCACTCGATGCATGCCTATTACGTCAGACAAGGTGACGAAGCAGCTCCGGTTCTCTACGAAGTGCAACGAATCCGCGATGGGCGCTCGTTTTCAACTCGCCAGGTCGTGGCGTCGCAATCCGGAGGAGCGATTCTCAATTGCATCGCAAGTTTTCATACTCCGGAAGAAAGCGAAGAACGCGAGGCAACATTTCTGCCAAGTGACGCACCACAACCAGCTGATTTGGAAGACGAAGAAACACCGTTGTTCTTCCAAACCCGGGCGCAACGAGACACTCATGGCATGGCAACTCTCGCCTGGATGCGCGCGAATGAATCATTTGGTGACGACCCGGTGATGAATGCCTGCGCGCTCGCGTACCTCTCCGATGAACATCTTCTCGGAGCTGCACTTACCGGACACAGCCTCATCGGCGATTTCGAAAAGCTGATGACGGCAAGCCTCGACCATGTCCTTTGGTTCCACCGTCGGCTTCGAGTCGATGACTGGCTCTGCTTCACTCTCGATGGCCAAGGAATGGCCGATGCCCGCGGTCTCTCGATTGCTCGAGTCTTCGATCGGGCAGGAACCCACGTTGCGACTGCGGCCCAAGAAGCCCTCGGACGTCCTCGACGCTGAGACGTTGCGCCGAGTTCACCAGATATTTCCGAAACTCGGCCGCCAAGCCGGCTCAATCTGTGTCATCGTCAAGGGGTCATGCCTGATGATTCCACCCGCACCCAAGAGTCCGACGCCAACGCCGCTGGACCAATGACGCCCCCGCCGGCAACCGGTATGGGCACTGAACGTCCCGAAGAAGTTCCGCCCACCGGTGGCCCTATTGCCCTCGAACGCACCTTCGCCTTTATCGACATCTGTGGATTCACGGCACTCACTGAACGACATGGTCCGCGCCGCGCCGTACGTGCGCTTGAGGTCTTCCGAACGCTGGTGAAAGAAGTCGCTGGTCGCCGTGGCGTGCGTGTGGCCAAGTGGTTGGGTGACGGCGTCCTTCTTGTTGGCGTGAAACCAGGACCAATCGTTGCGACCGTTGCGGAAATGACCGGCCGCTTCGAATCCTTCGCAATTGATCTGCGCGCCGGTGTTGCAAGCGGCACTGCGCTGTTATTCGATGGCGATGACTACATCGGTCGACCAGTGAACCTCGCCGCCCGTCTTTGCGACGAAGCAGAACCCGGTCAGCTCCTCGCCCACCCTTCTGCACTCGACGGCGTCCCCGATTGGGTTGATATCGGACCACCCAGCGAGGTCTCGGTTCGCGGTGTTGGTCCCATTGAAGGCGTTCGTCCCCTTCGGCCTGCAGCCGATGTGCAGTTCCCGCCCGAACCAAACCGCGATTCCGAACTCTGATTCACTGAATTCCTCGGTCGACATCGCCAAAGGCGGCTTGGTGCCGGAACTGAGGCCGCCGCTATGCTCTACGGGCTGCTGAGGCTTCGCCCAGCAACGCAAGCGTGACACCGGCCCCCATCGTCTAGCGGCCTAGGACACCACCCTCTCAAGGTGGACGCACGGGTTCAAATCCCGTTGGGGGTGCCACGCGATACGGTCGGCCCGGCCAAGCATGGGTCAAACTGACTCGACCCCCTCTGAACCGCTGGAGTTTCCCGATGTTGTCGCCGATCCGCTCCCGAACCGTCCTCGCAGTCGTGGTGGCGATCATCGCACTGGCGTTCACCTCCTGCAGTGACTCCGACTCAGACACCAACCGAAGTTCTGCTGGCGCGGACTGTCCGGCGAGATACGGATGCGCGAGTTTCGCGGCCGAATTCAAAGTGACCAATGAGACCAACGCCGCGATCACACTCCAAGCAAAGGAGATCGTGAACGTCATTGGACGCGACCGTTCGACCCTCAACCTCACGATCCCCGCCCAATCAACTTCCCCGAAGTTGGCAGTGATCCTGGGCGATGACGGCTTCCAGAGCGAAAATGGTGGCTACGTGCGCGGGCGATCTGAAGGAGCGTGGACCTGGACGATCAGCACGGACTCGTCGACAACCGAGGCCCGGATCGAACTGGCGGCCAGCAAGGACAACTCAATGGGGATTGTGCTCTACGAGGGTCGCGCGCACATTGGCCAGCCATTGGCGACCTGGAACAGCGCGTACGACCCGGTCATGCTGAACTCAACCACCAGGGTCGCGACGTTCAGCGCCATCGGGAGCAGACCGACCGATTTCGAGGAGACGATGCCCACGTCTTCATGGACGTTCTCCCCTCCGCCGTCCTGATGCAGGTAGCCGTCGTCCTCCTACCCGCTAGGGAACACGAGCATTTCCCTGCGGACCGCGCGGGACGGTCGATGCCCACGATCTCGCCATCGGCGACAACCACACCGCGATCGACGCTCCACTAGTTGGCGCTGGTTACAGGCCCCGTCGGGGTATCACGCAGCGGTCACTGCGCATCCGAGGCCCGGAGTTGGTAACCAGCGGCCCCTACAAACGCTGATTCGGCCACGACCACGGGATAGTTGTTCGAGACCCAGTCGCGGAGACCAGGTGGCAGAGCCTCCCCCCGAATGACGATCCAAAGACGTCGAGGGCGCACCTCGGCTCCTGTGGAGTCGACGATCGTCCACGACCCCGACTGCTGTTTGAATACCACGAGTTGGAATGTCGGACTGTCTCTTGGCAGATAGCGGGTCAGACCGACCACCGACCGCCCGGGATAGGCAACGACTGCGTCGCCAGGTTGGGCGCTCGCCATGTACTCACTTGCCACCGACCGGTAATCCTCAAGTTCGGGTCGAGTGCGCTCGATCGAGGCACCGAAATTCAGGACCACAAGACCTATGACGACCGCCATAAGTGTGACTCTCCATCGCGACCAAAGAACACTCCACCCTCCGGCCGCGGCAACGACAACCAAAGGAAGACAGCCAATGAGGTAGCGATCGACGAACAACGGTCGCACCAGGATTGAAAATGCCACGAGTCCGAGCAACCCCGAAGCGGCCCCAGCCAGTGGCATAAGAAAGGGTCGAACGCGAACCGAACGAACCGAGGCAACGAGTAAGCAGACGATGCCCGACCCAAGCACCGCCGCCCACACGATCCCACTCGATGCTGTGTCGAATTCCTCGAAAAACCGCTTCATCGTCAAGGCAGGGATCCAACTCGCGTGATCAGGCTTGAGGATCGCCGCAATAGAGAATGGGGCAAATACAAAGAGCGCCGCCGAACCAGAAATCACCAACGAGCGCATAGTGGCTTTCGTCGGAGCCAGCGCAACGAGAGCGACAACCACACCCACGAACACGAACGAAGTTGCGAACTGTGAGGCGACGCCCAGGCCGACCATCACACCAAAAAGCACTTCGGACCGTCGCCCCTCCCCCGTGCGGATCCCGTCAGCAAACACCAACGACCACGCCGTAAATGCCATCGCCATCGTGTAGCCACGGGCTTGCATGCTCCAAGCGAGCACGAAAGGCGTCAGCACGAGCACCACTGCTGCCAGTCCGGCTGGCCCCGGCCCCGACCAGCGCCGCACGATCAGCCACACGGCCCACAACGCCGCGACCGTGAACAGGGCTGACAGCAATCGGACCCACAGATCCCCATCACCGATCCGAATCCAGCCCCACAGGGTTAAGTAGTAGGGACCCATGTTGGGCTCCCCGGTCAGGACGAAGTCGACCAAAGACCCGAGCGACCGTTTTGCAACGTCGAAACTGAATGCCTCGTCGTACCACATTGAGTCCTTTGCACCCCGCACAAGAGCGAAGACAAGAACAAAGAGTGAAGCAACAACTGGAACAGCGAGTTCCGATTTCTCCCGCTGGTCATTTTTCGCCACGCCGAAGAGTAACCCTGTGTCATGAAATTCTGTTGCAGACAATGTTCTTCTCAGGGTCATTCCATTTCTCAGGGTCATTCCATGCAGATGAACCGCACCCGATACCTCGACGCAATGAAGAGCGCACTCACGGTGCTTCAGACCATTGCGCGGGACGGTCGATGCCCACGATCTCGCCATCGGCGACAACCACACCGCGATCGACGCTCCACTGGTTGGCGCTGGTTACAGCCCCCGTCGGGGCATCACGCAGCGGTTGTCATGCAGCCGACGCCCGTAGTTGGAGTATGAGTTGTCCGTACCATTGCTCGCTCACGACGATCGGGTAGTTCGTGAAAAGCCAATCTCGGAGTCCCGGCGGAGGAGCGTCCCGAATTACGAGCCAAATCCGCTCGGGCTGCACCGTCGCCCCTTCTGCATTGCGAATACTCCAGGTCTGCCTTTCTGGCGAAGGAGCAATGAATCTCTGCGTCTCGATGCCCTCTGGCAGGTAGCGAACAAGGCCGGTGATCGGGTAGTTGCTGACCGCAACGATGCCGTCGACCGGACGCAACCTCTCGGTCACGTCGGCAGCAGCACCCCGGTAGTCCTCGGGCGGCGGCCTGGTTCGATCAATGGATGCACCAATTAGCAGCACCGACACACCGACGATCGCAATGGCCGATGGAAGCCTCCATCGTGTCCACAGAACACTCCACCCACCAGCAGCAGCGATCACTGCGAGCGGCAAGCATCCGATGAGATAACGACCGATGAACATTGGACGCAAGAACAGTGAAATCACGACCAGGCCGGCAATACCCATGACGACGCCGGCGATGGGCACCAGATAGGGACGCAGGCCTTGAACGCGCCATGCAGCTGCAAGCAGACATACCCAGCCTGAGGCAATGAACACTGCCCAGATGGGTCCGCTCGACGCGAGGAAGAACTCCTGCGTAAACAAACGCATGGTGAGTGCCGGTATCCAATCGGCTTGATCAGTGTTCAGCGCCACTGCAATTGCAAATGGGGAGAACGCAATAACAGCAGTGAACCCTGCCATCACCAACGAGCGGGCAGTCTGCCGGGTCGGAGCCAGCGCAAGGACGGTGGCGACGATGCCGACGAACACAAACGCTGTTGTGAGCTGCATCGCAATGGAAAGACCTACGAAGACGCCGAAAAGTGCACCCGACCACCGGCCTTCACCGACACGAATGCGGTCGGCGAAATACACCGACCAAGTAATGAGGGCCATGGCCAACGCGTACCCTCGAGCTTGCATGCTCCAACTCAGCACAAACGGCGTCAGGGCGTACACCGCAACCGCAACCGCAGCGACGCCAGAACCTGACCAACGGCGCACGATTGCCCAGATGGCCCAGACGGTCGCCACCACCCCAAGCGTCGACAGAAGTCGAATCCAAAGATCGCCGTCATTGATCCGGACCCACGGCCACAGAATCACGTAGTAGGGACCCATGTTCGCATCCTGGAACAAGATCCGATCAACCATTGAGGAAAAGGGCATCGTGGCCGTTTCCCAACTGAAGGACTCGTCGAACCACATTGAGTCCTTCGTGCCCCTCACGAGAGTGAAGACAAGAACAAAGAGTGATGCAACAACTGGAACAGCGAGTTCCGATTTTTCCCGCTGGTCATTTTTCGTCACGCCGAAGAGTAACCCTGTGTCATGAAATTCTGTTGCAGACAATGTTCCCGTCGGGCCCATTCCACACTGACAGGCCGTATTCCTGCCGCGACAATTCACAGTTGAACATGGTCAGACTCCAGACGGCGTTCGCTTGCTGGTCGGCCTTTCTACTTTTCGTTCAGCTATTCCTTCACCGCACATAGGCTCACCTGATGTCATTCACGGCCCTGATGCTCGCTCTCTTGGCGGCAATCGCAGGAGCGTTCGCTGCGGTCTTCCAAAGTCGAGGCGCTCGGTCAATCACACCCGCTCCACCGAATGTCATGCGACTTCTGCTTCACCTTCTTCGCACTCCAATCTGGCTCCTCGGCGCAGCATTCGCAGGACTCTCCGGTCTTTTCCACGCAATTGCACTTAGCCATGGTTCGCTCATCGAAGTCGAGTCGATCATGGTGACGTCTCTTCTCTTTGCGCTTGGTCTCGGAATCATCGTGAGCAACTCGCGGGTCGCGGTTCGCGACTGGCTTGGAGCCATTGCAACGATTGTTGGACTGGTGACCTTTCTCCTGATCGCCGACCCGCAAGATGGCGACTACTCGATCCCCGTTCGAACGGCAATCATCGGAGTAGTGGTCTTTCTCGGAGTCATCGCCGCACTAGTCACCGTCGCCCGTCGTTCCGACGAACCGAATGTTCGAGCCGCGTTGTTTGGCACAGCTGCTGCGGTTTCACTTGGCGCAGCAGCTGTCATGCTCAAAGTCATCGACAGCAACCTGGCCGAACAGGACCCCATCGCAACATTTCTGCCGGCACTGGCATTTCTCGGGCTGTGCGAACTCGCTGCACTGCTTCTCCAGCAGGTGGCATTCCGACAAGGAAGTCTCGCTGCGGCGCTCGCGCCTTTTGTTGGCGGCAATCCGCTTGTGGCCGGCGCCGTCGGAATCGTGGTCTTCGGCGAGCGATTTCACCACAGCCCCATTGACCTTCTCGGGTCGCTCGCCGGCATCGGTCTCGTGATTGCCGGAATCGTTGTGTTAGCAGCGTCTCCCCTCGTCGCGGCCGGAAGTGGAGAATCTGAGCCGGCTCCGAATTCCGCAGTCTGAGAACGGCTGCGGGTCCCGGCGGTGGCGATGGGTCGTGGGTCTATTAGTGTTCCGTGACCGACGACACGTCACCAACTGTCGCAGTAGCTACCAAGGGGAATCGCATGACTCTCGAGGGAATCAACCTCCTCGACCTCGATCGCTTCCAGCGACTCGAGCACTACGAAATGTTCGACCGCCTCCGCGCCGAAGAGCCAGTGAGCTGGCACGACTACCCCGGTGCCCAAGGCTTCTGGAATGTCGTCAAGCACAAGGATCTCGTCACCGTCAATCGTGACACGGCACTCTTTTCTTCAGAGGCCGGCGGCATCTCAATCCTCACGCCAGATGAACTCGCTGGTGGAGCCGGCGGAAACGACCCTCGCGGGCTGATGATGCTCTATATGGATCCGCCGAAGCACACTCGTTACCGACTGCTTGTGAACAAGGGCTTCACGCCACGCATGATCGGAATGCTCGAGAAGTATCTCCAGCATCGCGCCACGCTTATCGTCGACAACATCATTGAACGTGGTTCATGTGATTTCGTGGTTGACCTCGCTTCAGAGCTTCCTTTGCAAGCCATCGCGGAAATCATGGGCGTTCCCCAAGAAGACCGGATGATGCTGTTTGACTGGTCCAACCGCATGATCGGTATCGATGACCCCGAATACGCGACGGAAGAGAATGCCTCGGCGATGGTCGAGCTTTATTCCTATGTCAACCAACTCGGAAAAGAACGGGCGAGTGATCCTCGAGAGGACATCATCACCAAGTTGATCAATTCCGAGATCGAGGGCGACAAGATGAGCGAACTCGAATTCGACATGTTCATGGTGCTCCTCACCGTCGCTGGCAATGAGACAACCCGCAACACCACCTCGTGGGGCATGTGGGCGCTTATGCAAAACCCCGATCAGTACACCGCCCTGGCGAACGACATTGACGGCAAGATTGATCAATCCATCGAGGAGATCCTTCGCTGGGCGACGCCGGTGTACCACTTCCGCCGCACAGCAATGGATGACACCGTCATCGGCGACAAGGAAATCAAGAAGGGCGACAAGGTCGTGATGTGGCACATCTCTGCCGATCGCGACGAAGACGTCTTCGATGACCCCTACCAGTTCAACATTGACCGATTCCCCAACGAGCACATTGCCTTCGGCGGCGGCGGCCAGCACTTCTGCCTCGGTGCCAACCTCGCTCGCATGGAACTCAAGTTGATCTTCCGTGAGATTCTCGAACGGATTCCCGACATGCGTCTCAATGGCGACGTTGAGATTCTGCGTTCGAACTTCATCGGTGGCATCAAGCACATGCCGGTGACGTTCTCAACTGGAGCTCGCCGTAACCCGGCTCCACTCGCCACCGCCTAGAGCACTCGAATCACGATTACGCCGAGATTGACTCGTCGCTGCGCTGATAGCCGGCAACGAGATCGATCTCGGCGTTTTTCGTTGGGAAACCGAACCACACCACCGCGAGTCCGATCAGCATTGAGACGATGCCGACGGTAAATGAAACCTGCTGGCCATCGACAAACGACTGCTTTGCAGCAGCAACGATCTGCTCTGAGTACTGCGGATATTGCATCGCAATATTTTCAGCGCTCGAAAAGGATTTTGTAAGTTGCGTGGTCACCGAATCAGTAACGGACGTCGGCGCGTCTGCAATCTGTTTGGTGAACGCCTTCGCGTAACCCGCTGTAAGCACAGCGCCAAGGATCGCCTGAAGAATGGCTCCACCAAGATCGCGCTGAAGATCGGCGGTAGCTGACGCCATTCCCGCTCGCGGAACTGGCACCGACTCGGTGAGGGACTTTGATGCCGGCGGGCCTGCGATACCGACACCGATACCGAGCAGCGAATAGGCAATTGCGACAACGACAAACGACGTGTCTTGTTTCCACAACAAGAGCATCACGAGGAAACCGAGACCGACGGATACGAATCCAGCGAGGAGCGCATCTCGTGATCCGCGACGTTCAATTATTCGCGCCGAAATTGGCGCGGCCACAACCATGAACACCGCAGTCGGAATAATAGAGAGTCCAGCTTTCCATGTTGAGTAGCCCAACACGTTTTGCAAATACTGCTGTCCGATAAACATTGCGCCGACTAGAGCGCCGAAAACCAACATCCCGGCCACTGCTGCGACCCAGAACGTGCGACGTCCTGCCAGTTTCAGGTCATAGAGCGGGAATGCTGCTCGGCGCTGACGCAAGACAAACGCACCAACCGCAGCGATAGAAACAAGCCCGATGATGAGCGCAGCGGTACCCGCTCCTGGCTCGGGGGCGAGCGTGATCGCAACTACGGCGGCGGCCACCATCACAACAGAAAGCACACCACCGAGGTTGTCGATCGGAGAGTCGTCCTCGTTGACGTGCGCTGGGACATAGGCCCATGCCGCAACAAAACCGATGACTGCGAGAGGAATGGTGATGAGGAAGACCGATCCCCACCAGAAGTGAAGAAGCAGCGCTCCAGCAACGAGGGGTCCGAGAGCAGACATGGCGCCACCGATACCGGACCACAGCGCGATCGCTTTCGTGCGATGTGAACCCGCCCAAAGTGCCGTAATGAGAGCCAGCGTGGTCGGGAATGCCATACCAGCTGCCACTCCGCCAAGGACCCGGGCAAAGATAAGCACGCCGATACTTGGAGCAAAACCTGCGATCACACAGGCAGGCACTGACAATCCCATGCCCAGCAGCAACATCATCCGTCGTCCGTAACGGTCACCAAGAGCCCCAAGCCACAGCACCGTGGCCGCGAGACCGAGCGAGAAGCCAACAGCAACGGCATTAATCGCTGTCTGCGACGCGTCGAAGTGACGACCGATGTCGGGCAGTGCCACATTCGCCACTGCCAGGTTCAGGTTCGCAACGGTCGCCACCCCAATCAGCGTGGCGAGGATGATGCCGGCCCTTGCGGGCATACCTTCAGATGTTTGAGCGTCACTTGCCATTTGGTGAGTCTTGCGCAGGTTGGCCTGCCCGGAGGAACCTTGACATAGTCCAAGACCTTCCCTACGGTTCGGCCATGCCCGCTGCGGAGTCCGTCGCCGAAACCGAACGCTCTCTCGAACGTCTCTTTCGACTCACGGTGAACCGGGCGATTCATCATCGGCAAACCGCTGCGATCGGCGTTGAGGTAACCCGCGCTGGGTACGCCATCCTGCGCTCTCTTGCCGATTCAGGCGAGATGCCAATGGGGCAGCTCGCACGTCGCTGCTCGATGGACCCCGCTGCTGCGAACCGACAGGTTCGCGTTCTTGAAGACGCCGAACTTGTTGAGCGCGTAACTGACCCAGATGATGCTCGTCTTGCTGTTGCCCGGTTAACGACAAAGGGACAGCGCACTCATGACCGCATCGTGGCGTTACGCGTAGAACAGATGACTGACGTCCTCGACAGCTGGAGCGAACACGACTGCACCGAACTCGTTCGACTCGTTGACCAACTGGTCGCCGATCTTCGATCAACACCAATACGAACCGACACACTCACCGCCAAGGAGCAACCATGAGCCGTATCAATAGCGAACGCCGCATCGATTACGCCGGATCAGTACACGATGAACGGGAGATCGAAGCGGTTGTCGAAGTTCTACGCGGTGGGCCGACCTCGATGCGTATCGGGAAAAACGTCAAAGCCATGGAACGTCGTGTTGCTGATCTCTTCGAAAAGAAGCGCGGCGTCATGTGCAACTCCGGAAGTTCTGCGTTATACCTCGCGTACGAAGCCATCGATCTTCAACCTGGAGATGAAATCGTCACGAGTTCGGTCACGTTCTCAACCGACGTCGCACCCGTCATCCGCAAGGGCGCAGTGCCGGTCTTTGTCGATGTCACCCCTGACACGTTTCAGATCGACGTCAATCGCATCGAAGAGATGATCTCAGCGAAGACGCGCGCCATCCTTGCCCCCAACCTCATCGGCAACTGCCCCGACTGGGACGTCATTCGCGAAATCGCCGACCGACACAACCTTTTGGTGATCGAAGACTCATGTGACGCTCTCGGTCAAACATTGCGCGGAACGGCAACGGGCACCCGAGCCGATATTTCACTTACAAGCTTCGCCCTTTCGCACATCATCACCGCTGCCGGCACCGGCGGCATGGTGTGTTTCGACAACGACGAACTCGCCGACCGAGCGTTGCTCTTCCGTCGCTGGGGTCGGCGCTCGGAACTTCAGCTCTTCGGCTCGCTCAAGGGCAAGGTTGATCGCTTCTTTAGCGAACTCGACGACGGCCTTGAATACGACAACATCTTCATCTTTGACGAGAACGGCTGGAACTTTGAGCCTTCGGAACTTTCCGCAGCCTTTGGTCTCGTGCAACTCGACAAGTTGGATGAGAACCTTGCGCGTCGTCAGCGCAGTTTTGCCATCACAAGTTCACATCTTGCGAAGTACCCGCACTTATTCGTACTCCCCCAGCTCACTGAAGGAATCGAAACCGGGTGGCATATGTTCCCGTTCATCATTCAGCCCGACTCGGGCATCCGTCGTGCTGAACTCCAGCAATGGATGGAGTCGCATGGCGTTGACACTCGCATGGTGTGGACCGGCAATATCACCCGTCAGCCGATGCTTCGTGGCCAAGAATTCCGCGTCCCGTCTGACGGTCTGCCCAACGCTGATCGCGTCATGGAGTGGGGCCTCATCGTTCCCAACAATCATTCGCTTTCCGACGCAGACTGCGACTACATCGGCGAATGCATTGACGGATTCGTCGCCGAAAAGGGCCTTTGATGGCTGGTCGGTTTGCGGGGCGTCGTGTTGTCGTGACCGGCTCCAGTCGAGGAATCGGCGCCGCACTCGCAGAGCGACTTGCGTCTGAAGGCGCGAACATCGTCCTGACCGCGCGCACACTTGATCAGCACGAGACCCTCGAAGGAAGCCTCAACGCAACTCGTGACCGGATTGCACGGTTCGGAACGCAGGTCGAAGTTGTTGTTGCTGATCTCACTGATCCGATCGATCGACTTCGCGTTGTTCCCGAAGCAGTCGAGGCTCTCGGCGGACACATTGAGATTCTCGTGAACAACGCCGCGGCCTCAATCCAAGCTCCGCTTACGGGATTTTCGGTGAAGCGACGCAACATCATGTTTGAAGTGAATGTAAATGCTCCGCTCGATCTTTCGCTGGCCGCCTTTCCCGCGATGGTCGCCGCTGGCGAAGGCTGGATCGTGAATCTTTCCAGTGGCAGCGCAAAATTATGGGGCGGACCATCCGAGCCCATCGTTCCAACCTCGGTCAACATCTCGGCCTACGGCGCAACGAAGGCAGCACTCAATCGCATCACCAACGGTCTCGCCATGGAGTTGTACGGCACGGGCGTGCGCATCAACACCGTGGAACCCCGAGCAGCGGTGCTTTCCGAAGGTGCTGCTGCACTCGTGGGCGCTCGCTTGCGGCCCGACCAGATCGAGTCGATGGAGGCAATGGTCGAGGGCACTCTCTACCTTTGCGATTGTGGCCCTGATCTCACCGGGCGCATCACCGTCAGCCTCGACAACATCGAGGAATTCGGTCTCGACGTCCACAATCTCGACGGGACACCACTCTCCTAGACACCGGCCTCGAACGCCATTGCGTTCCTCCGTCGGTTGAAAGAGGGGCAATTTGGGTTGGTAGTAGCGTGTCGCCGACTCTCAAACTTCCCGGAGGAACCAATGTCGTCATCACTTGCAGGTCGCTCAGCAATCGTCACCGGTGGTGGCACCGGCATTGGCGCAGCGTGCGCAACCCGTCTTGCCCAGGACGGCATGAACGTCACCATCTGTGGCCGGACCGAAAGCAGACTCACCGAGGTTGCCGATCGCATCAAGGCGGGCGGCGCTTCGGGTCAGGTTCGTCATCAGGTCACCGATGTCACCGTTGAAGCCGACGTTGCCGCTCTTGTTGCTGGCCACGTCGACGCGTTTGGTGGCCTCAATGGCTTCGTTGCAAACGCCGGTGGCGGTGGCGGAATGGGTCCGTACCACTTGCTTGATACCGACGAGTTCTTGCGTGTCCTTCATCTCAATGTTCTCGGCACCATGCTTTCGGTGAAGTATTCAGCAGCGCACATGGTCGCAGCAGGTGGCGGTTCGTTCGTCGGCATGTCGTCACTCGCCGGCCATATTCCCCACCCCATGTTCGGCGCCTACTGCGTCTCGAAGGCGGGCATTGAAGAAATGATGCGCAACGCCGCCAATGAGTACGGCGAAACCAAAGTTCGCTTCAATGCCATTCGCCCCGGTTTCATCTCGACCGAGATCATGGAAGGCATCCCGCGTGAATCCGCGGTCTACGACTCCTACATCGTCAACACACCGCTCAACGATGTTGGCGAACCTGAAGATGTCGCAAACCTCGCCTCTTTCCTTCTCAGCGATGAAGCTCGCTGGATCACCGGCACCACGATCAACGTCGACGGTGGCCATCACCTGCGTTCTGGTCCCGACTTCCGCTCGTTTATCGAGCCGGCAATCGGCCACGATGCAATGGTCGGTCGCATGTCGTGAAGCTCGGCCTCTATTTCGATCTGCGCAACCCTGCACCTTGGTCCCGTCCGTGGCCTGAGGTGTATGGGCGAGCACTCGATCTCGTCGTCGAATCTGAACGTCTCGGAGCCGCCTCGGTGTGGTTCTCTGAGCACCATCTCTTTACCGATGGTTATCTTCCCCAGCCGCTCACGTTTGCTGCAGCGGCCGCAGCGCGCACCTCGCGTGTGCGTATTGGCACTGCCGTGCTTGTTGCCGCGTTGCGACCGGCTGCCTTGGTTGCTGAAGAAGCAGCAGTTGTCGATCAACTTTCCGGCGGTCGTCTCGAGCTCGGCATAGGCGCTGGGTACAGCGTTCCCGAATACGAGTTCTATAACGTCGACATCACAAAGCGATACGGGCTCACCGATGGCGCTGTTGCCGAAATCCGTCGTTTGCTCGACGAGGGAATCGTCACTCCCCCAGCAGCGCAAAATCCGTTTCCTATTTGGCTCGGCTATCAAGGACCACAAGGAGCAAAGCGCGCTGGCCGTCTGGGCGTTGGCCTCCTAAGTCTTGATCGCTCGCTTCTTGATTCCTACCGCGAAGGACTTGTTGAGGGTGGCCACGATCCCGCAATTGCCCGCACCGGCGGAATGCTCGACATCATTGTTGCCGATGACCCCGAAGCCGCTTTCGAACGCATCCTCCCTCACTACGCCCACCAGTTGAACTCCTATCGTGCCGCTGCAGTTGCCGGTTCAGGTCGCGACGCTCCGAAAGAAATCACGGTCGAGAAACTGCGCGGTGGAGCGGCACAAAAGGGCCAGATCCCTGGTCTTCGAGTGCTTACTCCGACCGATGCAGTTACAGCGATCCGCCAAGCAACTGAAGGTTCGCCGGTCGAGCATGTGTATTTGTGGGCAAGCGTAGGGGGCATGCCCGACGACCTCGTCGAACGACATGTTGAACTCACCTGCACGCAGGTAGCGCCAAACCTCTAACCACTGACGACTACTCAGTCAGTTTCGGGAAGCGGTGGCAATAGCCCAATTGTGCGG
>JBILIB010000069.1:0-10080 GCA_044350215.1 Acidimicrobiales bacterium | reverse complement strand
GAGGTTGAAGGTCGCTCAGGCGGGCTCAGCAGTCGGGCCGACAAGGCCATGTTTCATGCCTTGCGGCAGCTCCCCGACGTGATCATGGCTGGGGCCGCAACGGTTCGGGTCGAAAATTACGGACCAGTGCAACTTGATGCCGACGCTCAAGCCCGCCGTGTTACGCGCGGACAGCAAGCGCTTCCGCGTCTCGCTGTGGTGAGTGGACGTGCCCATCTTGATCCGGCGTCACGACTGTTCAGCGACCCGACACAACGACCAATCGTGATCACGACAACGACTGCATCTTCCGATGCTGTCGACAAACTCCGCGATGTCGCCGACATCATCATCGCCGGCTCAGACACTGTCGATTTGCGCGCAGCGTTCGCGGAACTCCGCGAGCAGGAAGTGAAAACGCTGTTATGTGAAGGCGGACCAACGCTGAATAATCAGCTACTTCACGACGATCTTGTTGATGAGTGGTGTCAGACAATCGCGCCCGTCCTTACTGGCGGAACGACGGCGCAAAGTTCAACCTCCTCACCGCCACAAGATGCGCGGAGCCTTCAACTCGCACGCGTCCTCGTTGAAGATGACGTGCTGTTACTTCGTTACGCGCGAGGATCGTGACGCTTTGGTTCCGTTGCTTTTGTTAGCAACGTAATCTCGCGCTGGAAATCTGCAGCATCATCGAAACCTTTATAGACACTGGCGAATCGCATGTAGGCGACATGGTCAATTTCACGAAGGTGTTCTAAAACAGCAAAACCGACTTGTTCACTCGTCAGTTCGGGACCGATCAATCGGAGTTCCTCGGCAATCGAAGCTGCCGCTTGCTCAATGACGCCTTCTTCGATCGGACGGCCTTTGGCCGCAGCGGCTATGCCTTCGGCGATCTTTACCTGTTCGAACGGCACCCGATCACCGGATCGCTTGAGGACCGTCAAAGGAACCAATTCAAGTCGTTCAAAGGTCGTAAACCGCGCGCCACAGGCCAGACATTCGCGACGTCGACGAATGGCATCACCATCGTCTGACTGTCGAGAATCGACGACTTTGTCATCGAGATGGGCACAAGCAGGACAACGCACACGTCGAAACTACTGCGAAGAACGTGATTTTTTGTGCCACGTCAGACACGGATGTTTGTCACACGCCGCATGGAATGCGCCAGACACAACCGTGTCAGTCGACGAGACCGCTCACATTGATGTGCTGACCACGAGTGACGCTGGTGCTGCCAACGCGCTCGATGAGGCGATCGACCAAGCCACGAAGATCGCCATGTGGTTGGAGGCGACGTGCAACTGACCAGAGCGAATCACCGGATTGGACGATGATCTCGGCAGGTGCGGCCACGGCCACCGGGGCCACAACCGGTGCAGACGCGTTCTGGGCGTCGGCACCGGCCGGGCTCGTGGTATCGGCGGACGACGCCGGCGTGAAGGCAGCAGCGTCGGCACCGAGAAAGGGGACAATGCCCATCGCCGCAAATGCGACGAGCACAGCGAGACCCAGCCCTGCAAGCATGACGCGCACTGGACTGCGACGGGCCGTGGGGGCCGGAGCTACGGGCTCGGTCACCAGGTGCAGGTGACGGACAGGACGCCGAGGCTCGAAGGCCTCGGCACGGTTCCAGGGAGCGACCGACCCGGAGCCCTCGAGGAGGGGCTCGGCGAGGTCGGCGGTGCTTCTCTGGGTAGCGGGGGCGGAAAGGGCGGTGGGATTCAGGATTGCGGCCATGAGGGAAGTCTCCACGTGGGGTGTGACAGTCGGGAATGTGAAGGGGGAACTGGGGTGAGAGGGAACGGATCGAACGCCCGTTCGGATACCAGTATCGAAACACGAACACCCGTTCGATGTCAAGACCCAATCGAACGGGTGTTTGCCCTAGGCCGCTCGAGCCGGTACTGTCGTACAGAGGTTCGAAGGCCCACGCGACCCAAACGATCCAAAACGGCCTCAGTTCCCCTCTGTTCTCCCCACCTGTCCACAAGATCCGGAGTCATCAATGAGTACCGACCGTCTCACTCCCCGCCAGCAGCAGATCCTCGATGTGATCGACCAGCACCTCAACGAGCGGGGCTATCCGCCGTCCGTTCGTGAAATTGGTAAAGCCGTCGGGCTCACCTCTCCCTCGAGCGTGCAGAACCACCTCAACACTCTCAACGAGCTTGGGTATCTGCGCCGCGACCCAACCAAGCCCCGGGCCATGGAGGTTCGTTACGACCCCAACTCCGGCGCATCCGGCGAACGTCGTCCGTTCCGTCACGTTCCGCTTGTCGGCGATGTTGCCGCTGGCACCGACGTGCTCGCCGAACAAAACGTCGAAGAAATCATGCCGGTGCCTACCGACCTATGTGGCGACGGCGAACTCTTCATGCTCCGTGTTCGCGGCGATTCCATGATCGACGCTGGCATTTTCGATGGCGACTACATCGTGGCCAAAGCCGGAACCAACGTTTCAAAGGGCGACATCGTGGTTGTCGGCATTCCTGGTGGCGAAGCCACGGTGAAGACATGGTCACGCACCGGAGACAACGTCACGTTGCTTCCCGCCAACTCGCGGCTTTCGCCGATGGAGTACCACTCATCGGAAGTTACCGTGTACGGCAAAGTCGTCACCGTGATGCGCAAGCTCTGAACCACAACCTCCTCGGTTCAAACGTGGCGTGTGCACCAGCACACGCCACGTTTGCGTTCAGGCCTCTGTCAATAATCCGAGGAGCACGGAATGCACACGCTCGAGCGGAGCACAATCGAGGTACTCCCCCGCCGTATGCGCAATGGTGCTGTCGCCTGGACCAAAGTTCACTGCGGGAATGCCATGAGCAGCAAAGCGCGCCACATCGGTCCAACCCAATTTGGCAAGAACTTGTGCACCGCTGCGCGCAACAAGCGATGCAAGCAAAGGGTGATTCAGGCCTGGCGCTGCGGCATTGGCAACGTCGAGCACTTCGACAACATCGCCTTCTTCAAGAAATGGTGCGAACAGTTCACGAACATGAGTTTCTGCGTCAATCGCTGAACGATCGGGGGCAAAGCGAAAGTTGATAGTGACACTCGCTGAATCGGGCACAACATTTCCCGAAACACCACCTTCGATTGCCACCGCTTGCAACGCTTCACGGAACTGACAACCGTCGATGATTGGCGAACGTGCTTCGTAGGAATCAAGCGCAGCAAGAACACCAGACAAACGATGCACCGCGTTGCGCCCCATCCAAGGCCGAGCGGTATGGGCTCGAACCCCTTGCAGATGCAGACGCATACGCAACGTTCCCTGACAACCGGCTTCGATGCGAGCATCGGTGGGCTCACCCAAAATGGCGATATCGCCGACGAGTAAGTCAGGTCGGGCATCGAAGAGTTCACCCAAACCGCTTTCAGCACTGGCAATTTCTTCACGTGCATAGAAAACGAATGTGAGATCGACAACGGGTTCGATGAGCGTGGCCGCAAGTTCGAGCATTACCGCAAGCCCACCCTTCATATCGGCCGAGCCGACACCGAAGAGTCGACCATTTTCGATGCGAGCCGTTGCATTGTTGGCAGCGGGCACAGTGTCGGTATGACCCGCAAGGACGACGCGATGAAGGCGCCCAAGCGAGGTGCGAGCAACAAGGTTGTCGCCAACTCGAGTGACTTCGAGATGCGGGTGCGCGCGTAGTTCGGTTTCGATCAGATCAACGATTGGCCCTTCGGCGCGACTCGGCGATGCAACGTCGACAAGCGCGGCCGTGCGGGCCAAGAGATCGGTGTGATCGTTCGAAGCCATGATCAGGTCGCTGCGCCGTGATCGCGAAGAACGTCGTTGAGCGCTGCCTTGTCGTGACGCTCGCCTTCCTTGAGGCGCTTCAGCACCAGCACACAAGGAAGACCAAACTCACCACCGGCAAAGGTTCGAGGTCGAGTTGCCGAAACGGCGACGCTCCATGACGGGACGACACCTCGACTGAGTTCTTCGCCGCTCTCAGCATCGATCACCGGAATCGAAGCGGTGAGGATGGCACCGGCGCCAAGCACCGCACCATTACCGACGCGGGCGCCTTCGGCCACGATGCAGCGACTACCAATAAGCGCATCGTCGCCGATGATGACTGGTGCAGCCTGCGGTGGCTCGAGGACGCCACCGATGCCAACGCCACCAGACAAATGCACATTGGCGCCGATCTGCGCACAACTACCGACGGTGGCCCACGTATCGACCATGGTGTTGGCGCCAACACGAGCGCCGATGTTCACATAACTCGGCATCATGACCACGCCACGATCGAGGAACGACCCGTAGCGAGCAGATGCGCCCGGAACAACGCGAACCCCGGCGGCAGCGAAGTCGTTCTTGAGTGGAATCTTGTCGGCGAATTCGAACGGAGCGAGTTCGATTGTGGCCATTTGCGAAAGACGGAAGTAGAGCAGGATTGCGTGCTTGAGCCACTGGTGAACGATGGGTTCACCATCGGCACCGAGTTCAGCAACACGGGCTTCGCCTGAGTCGAGCAGAGCGATCGCTTGCCCAACAGCGGCGACCGCTTCGGTATCGGCCGCGCTCAGCGACTCGCGGTTGTTCCAGAGTTCATCGATGGTTACAGACAGTTCGGCCATAGCGGCGCAGGTTACCGCCCATCGACCGAATGACTCGCGCTGAGTTTGCTGATGGGGGTGGTGGCGGTGGTGGAACAGGAACACCAGGAAGACGAGGAGGACCAGGAGCCGGAGATGACGCCCAAGGCAGACTCGAAAAATGAATCGGTCACCATTGGCAGCAAACCTCGCTAGAGCACCCCGAGTCGTTGGCCAACGAGTTCCAGACGCTCAATTGATTGGACAACAGCGACGCGAATGAAATCGCTGCCTTCTGGTCCGTAGAACTCGCCTGCAGAGACAAGCGCGCCGCCTTCGTCAGCAAGTCGTTCAACCAATGCCCATGAGTCGCCGTCAGGCGCGGCAGCCCAGAGATAGAACGCCCCGCCAGGCATCGGAGCATCAACCCCGATCCCGGCAAGCACCGATCGGAAAAGCTCTAACCGTTCCAGGTACCGCTGTCGCTGAACATCGACATGCGCTTGGTCACCCCACGCGGCAACCGCAGCCGCTTGCACGGGACCAGGAACCATGAAACCAGCGTGCTTACGCAGTTCTGACAAGTAACGAACAAGATCGCCATCGCCGGCGTAGAACCCAGCGCGCACACCCGCAAGGTTCGAACGCTTCGACAATGAATGGACGGCCAACACACCGTCGAGACCGTGTTCAAGAATCGTTCGACCGGGCCCGTCCCATGTGAACTCGACGTAACACTCATCGGAGATCACCGGGACCTTGTGCGCGCGTCCCCACTCGGCTGCGGCTTCAAGATCGTCAAGGTATCCGGTGGGATTGCCGGGCGAGTTCACCCAAAGGCACAACGCTCGAGCTGCGTCGGCAGGATCAATGGCATCGAGATCGCTTCGACCGTCGGCAGTAATTGGAACTGGCACCGCACGTGCTCCAGTAAGTTCCGCTCCCATGGCATAGGACGGATAACTAATGGACGGATACAGCACCGTGTCGCGCTCAGGGGTGCGTAGGCGAAGCCAATGCGGAAGCCCGGCAACAAATTCCTTGGTGCCAATGCACGCAGCAATTTCTTTCGCGCCAACACTGACGCCGAGTTCGCGCTCCATCCAGCCCATCGCCGCTTCGCGGTAGGCAGGGAACCCGATCGATGCTGGATAGCTGCGCTCGCTTGCCGATGAGGCCAGGGCTTCAATGACCACTGCTGGCGGAGGGTCGAAGGGGTCGCCTATTGAGAGATCGACCATTCCACCCTCGTGCGCCGACGCGATCGACTTGAACGCATCGAGCCGATCGTAGGGATAGGGCGGCGGCGTGAATCCTGCAGTCATGGACGCAGAGTCTGACCGCTCACGACGAACTCGTGAAGACGGCTCACCGAAACCTCGTCGAGGCGGGCCCGGACCAGCATTCCGTCGTCAGTGGCGGTCTCAACGAGCACCTCGCCCTCACGGTGCAGGGCAGCCAAGAGATCTCCTCGATCGAACGGCACCAAAAGTTCGGTGATGTTCGAAAGTCCGCGCAACCGATCGGCCAGAGCACGCAGCATATCCGCCACGCCCTCACCGGTTTTCGCCGACAGCGCCACGCATCCGGGATGGTCTTCAAGGACTTCTTTGGCCCCATCTGGGTCAACATCGATCTTGTTCACCACAAGCATTTGCGGAACGTCGGCAGCGCCAATCTCGTTGAGTACTCGATCGACAGCTTCGATGTTGGAATCCGGGTCGGCAGCGGAGCCATCAACAACGTGAACCAAAAGATCTGCGTCGACAACAACTTCGAGCGTGGACTTGAACGCTTCAACGAGTTGCGTCGGAAGCTTGGTAATGAATCCAACGGTGTCAGTGAGTAAGACCGATTCGCCACCCGGCAACTGCAGCCGACGAGTCGTCGCATCAAGCGTTGCAAACAAACGATTCTCAACCAGCACACCTGCATCAGTGAGGTGGTTTAACAGCGTTGACTTCCCTGCATTGGTGTAGCCAACGATTGCTACCCGATGAAGCCGTGAACGCTGACGAGCCTTTGCTTGCGTCTCTCTCACCCGAGATATTTCGCGGAGGTCGGCTTCGAGTTTGTGCATGCGTCGCTGGAGTCGCCGGCGATCCACTTCGAGCTGCGTTTCGCCACCGCCCTGCCGAGCACCGATACCACCACCCTGACGCGAAAGTTGATTGCCCTTTCCACGCAGGCGCGGAAGTCGATAGCGAATCTGCGCCAACTCGACCTGGGCCTTACCTTCAAGGCTGTGCGCGTTCTGACCAAAGATGTCGAGAATGACCGCGGTGCGATCGATCGCAGAGCGACCCAACAACTTTTCAAGGTTTCGTTGCTGAGCAGGCGAAAGTTCATTGTCGAATACCACGGTGTCAGCATCGACCGACACACACAGTTCACGAAGTTCCTCGACCTTTCCGCTTCCTAAGTAGGTCGCGGGATCAGGAGCATGTCGCCGCTGAACCACTCGGGCGATGCTGTCAGCACCAGCAGTGTCGACGAGAAGGGCAAGTTCATCGAGATGACGTTCCGTATCGAATTCGTCCTCTAAGGGCAAGGTCACACCCACAAGAACGATCCGCTCGCGAAATGTGCGATCGATGAGCCCCGAACTTTCACCAGCGAACGCGCCAAAGCCGCCGCGGTGATCGCCGATAATCGGCGAGGTTGGTTCAGGCATCCGGAAGCTCAACAGTGGCGATGTGTTGCGAAGGTCCTATGAGGATCGGTTCCGCATCGGGGCTTGCTGCCACGATGACTTCGGCCGAACCACCGGGCATGACCACGCGCACTTCACGTCCCACAAGACCCCACTGATGAGCCAGAGCCGCTGCGGCCACCGCGCCTGTGCCGCAGGCTTCGGTCACGCCAGCACCGCGTTCCCACACCAGCAAATCAAGAGAATCGGGCTCAGTCCCTGTCGCGATGAATTCGACGTTGATCCCGGCATCGAACTGTGACTCGATCCATGCGCCCGTACCAACGAGGTCGACCGATGCAAGATCGGCAACGAGCACGACGAGGTGCGGGTTGCCTAGATCGGCAGTCGCATGTCGGTCGCTCCCGAGGCGTTCCGAAACAGAATGAGGAACTGCTGGGCCTTCGCCAACGAGCCCCATCGTGACGCTGACAGTGGCGAGGCGATGCGCCGCATCGTCATGCACGACAAGTTCTCGAAAGCCACCATCGGTGAAGACTGCGTAGGTGGCCTCGTGGTCGTCCCGAGCCATCGCCAGCGCTTGACCAAGACAGCGAATGCCGTTGCCACTCATTTCAGCGCGGCTGCCGTCGGCATTCCACAGATGCATCACGACATCGATTGGTTTGCCATTGGGACCAGTCGCATTAGCTGCGGGGCGAGATCCAATAATCAGTCCGTCGGCGCCAATACCCCGGCGACGGTCGCAAAGAGCGCGGGCCAAGGTGGCATCGCCATGAAGAGGTCCGTTGACTTCCTCGAGAGCGATGATGAAATCGTTGCCCAGGCCGTGGTGCTTGGTGAGTCTCATGGTGGGTTCAGTCAATCAGCCCTCGGGCGAGTTCGGCGAGCGCATTTGCCGAAACTTCGCCATCGGTCTCGATCCAGTTGATTCGGGGGTCTCGGCCGAACCATCGCTGTTGGCGCCGGGCGAATCGACGAGTACGTGTCACCGCCGTTTCAAGAGCGTCAGCGAGTGGTGTTCCGTTCTCGATGTGGTCAAGTAGTTCGGCGTATCCAAGTGCTTGACGAGCAGTACGACCAAGACCTGCCGGGCGGGCCACGAGAGTCTGAACCTCGGCCAAAAACCCATCGGCTATCTGCTGTTCATAGCGCTGCGCAATGCGCTGGTCGAGCACGTTGCGTTCCATCGCCAGACCCAGGACCGGGAACGGCGCAGCTGGGTATTCCTCGAGACCAGGGCCAAAGGAGGAGAAAGGCCGACCGCTTCCGAGCGTGACTTCGAGTGCCCTCACCACGCGTCGGCGATTGGTGGGTTCCATACGCGATGCCGCCAGCGGGTCGAGGCCCTCAAGTCGAGCAAAGAGCGCCGCCGTGTCGGGTTCGGTTTCGAGTTCGAAACGCACCTCGGGGAATCGTGCCGGAATTTCGAGATCATCAGTGATTGCCTGAAGGTAAAGCCCGGTGCCACCAACCAGCACGGCCCGCTTCCCGCGTTCTTCAATGTCGGCCAGTACCGCCAAAGAGTCACGCTGAAACCGAGCGACGGTGTAATCGTCATCGGGATCGCACACATCAAGGAGGTGATGAACGATCTCCGACTGTTCGGCAGCCGAAGGTTTCGCCGTACCAATGTCCATCCCTCGATAGACCTGCATTGAATCCACCGTGACAATTTCAATGTCGCCGAGGTGACGCGCCAACGCCATCGCTAACGACGACTTTCCCGATGCAGTGGGCCCTACAAGCGCGAGGTGTCGACCGCTAGGGCGAAACCGTGGCGATGGACTCACCCGGCAGTAACTGCGAAACGAGTGCGATGTCGCGACACCGAAAGCACTTCAACCAATTCGCCACGCAGGAAGTGCGTCGACGCCTCGGTTATCAGCGCAGTTGCCAAGGTTCCAGAACGCAATGGGCGGTCGCTGGTGAAGTGCACCAACTTGTTTTGCGCAGTTCGGCCGGTAAAGACCTCCGGGTCTCGCTTCGATGGCCCTTCGACGATCATCTGTTCTGTACGACCAATGCGGGCCATGTGCTTGGCGAGTGCAGAACGTTCGACGACGACGCGCAATCGCTCAAAGCGATCGCCAACTTCGATGGGGTCGCAGAACTGTTCGACCATGTCAGCCGCTTCTGTGCCTTCACGGGGAGAAAAGATGAAGGTGTACGCGGAGTCATATTCGGCAGCAGCAGCAACTTCGAGTGTGCGTTCGAAATCCTCTTCGGTTTCACCGGGGTACCCCACGATGATGTCGGTCGTGACCGCAAGATCGGGAATTCCGGCACGGGCCGCTACGAGTTTTTCAAGGTAACGCTCGGCGGTGTACCCGCGATGCATTAGGGCGAGCACCCGATCGCTGCCGGACTGCAATGGGAAATGCAGGTGAGCGCACACCGACGGGTTCGATGCCATCGCTGCGATCGTGTCTTCACGAAGGTCTTTGGGATGCGGGCTCGTGAATCGCACACGATCAATACCGTCGATGTTGCTTACCGCAGTGAGGAGATCGGCAAAGAGCGGTCGGGCACGGCGATCGCCGAGCCACTGGGAACCAACAACAGCGGCATCGTCTGCAGACGGGTTGAGTGCCCGGCGCGCGCTGGTGAGATCTCGGCCATAAGAGTTCACGTTTTGTCCGAGCAGGGTGATTTCCCGAACACCGTCATTGGCCAGGCGCTCAACCTCGGTGAGTAACTCGCCGAACGGGCGGCTGATCTCACGGCCGCGAACTGCAGGAACGATGCAGTAGGCACAGGTGTTGTCACAACCAACTTGGATCGTGACCCAGGCGGACCAATCGACTTCACGGCGCACTGCGAGTGCCGAGGGGAACGTCGCGGCATCATCAAGCGCTTCATCCCAGATTTCGGTGATGGGT
>JBILIB010000197.1:0-3341 GCA_044350215.1 Acidimicrobiales bacterium | reverse complement strand
CAACGGTCGACGCCGTGCGCTCAGGTGCAGCCGTTGAGTTGACGGTGACGCTCGATGGCACCACTCGCAAGTTCACGACTGCCCCCTATGAGCTCGGCGGGAACTACGACAGGACTCCGTCCGGAGCGAGAACTCCGCTCGGAAGGATCGAAATCGTCCGCTCTCCGAGCGGAGCCGTGTATGTCACGTTGTCGCAAGCAGCGAGCGGCGCTTACACACAGGTTGGCTGGAGATTCGATGACCCCTGCGACTCGCTGATCGCCTCGAACTTCACTGGCTGAGTGAAGTTAGCGACACTCACTTTTCTGTTGGGCCATAAAGGTAGGATTCGGGCATGACATCGGTTGAGCGAGTCGTGACGAAGAAGGTCCTCGGTGATCCCGATGAGCCTTGGCGTTACTGGCTGACGCGACCCATCGAAGAGCGCATCGGCGCGGTTGACCAACTGCGTCGCGAACATCACGGGTGGGTGCGTGGAACTGAACCGAGACTTCCAAGGGTTTTTGAAATCATTCGTCCAGCATGACGTTCGATTCCTGATCATCGGTGGCTACGCGCTCGCTGCGCATGGTCACCCGCGGTACACAAAAGATCTGGATGTCTGGGTATGGCCCGATCCAGCGAACGCAGATCGGATCCTCGGAGCGCTTGATGAATTCGGCTTCGGATCGTTGGGTCTCGAAGCGTCAGATTTCCTCGAACCAGGAGTGATCATTCAACTCGGCCGTGAACCGCAACGGATTGACCTGCTGACGTTTGCCACCGGGTTGGAGTTCGGGGCAGCGTTCGAGAACCGGGTCCTCGTCGAGATCGGAGGCGTGGAGGTTCCGTTCCTCTCGGTCGATGACCTACGAACGAACAAGACCGCGACCGGTCGACTTCGCGATCTTGCTGACGTCGAGGACCTTCCGCCGAAGGACTCCGATTTCTAATCAGAAAATGTAGACAAATGTGTATCGCTTCACTCTTGATTGATCGGTGCCATTCAGCGCCTGACGACTGATAGCTCCGCGGTCCTTTTACTTTGGTGTGAATCAGCGACCGAGGACGAGCAACGTTCCGACGAGGAGTTCGATCCCGCACCCGGCGAGGTTCTCTTTCGAGGTCGAGCGGTCGATGACAATCGAAATGGTGCGCGCAACGAAAGCGCCGATCCAGGCCGCACCGAGGACGAGGGCAGCGTCACCTGACCCAAGAATCAACACAGCACCGCCAGCACCTATGAAGAGCCCGCCGTATGTCGCTCGGAACTCGGACACCCCCAATTTGCCCGGAAGCCGGAGGCCAATCACTGCACTCACGTGTCTTGGCCAGAGCAACCCCAGCAGTCCGGCGAAGAGTGAAACGGTCGCTCCGATGTACCCCGTCAGATGCATGTCAGTTACAACCAGATCGACCGACGAACTATTTCTTTATTCCGGGTGTCTTTTCGGCTGGTAGGAATGAGTAGAGCGCAGCTCGAAGTCGGGGTAGGCGTCGGTTGGCAGCCAGTTCCTGAAGCGCAACCTCGATGGTTGCACTCACGATGAGTCGTGCGGTTTCCGAACAGTGTGCAACCCGGCCTTGGAGATCCGCTTTCAAAGCTTGAGCAGCTTGGGCATTTCGCTGTTCAACGAGACTGGCAATCTCTGGAAGGGAACGGGCCTCAAGAAGCATCGCTCGTACTGGAGGTTGCGACCGACATCCCTCGAGGAACGCCTCGATGCGAATCTGCGCTCGTTCAGAACCCGGAACCATGGCGGCTGTTCTGGCTTCGATGGAGGAGAAGAGATCGTCGTGGAATCGACGATGGAGTTCGGCGATCATCTGAGATCGGTCGTCGAAGTGCACATAAAACGTGCCCTTCGCATGGCCCGCTGCATCGGTAATTGCAGACACTGTGAGAGCATCAAGTCCGTCGGCACTTGCGAGATTGGTGGCTGCATTGAGCAGCTCGAGGCGTGTCGGGTGGTTGCCGTCGGCTCGGGATCCCGGGCCTCGGCGTTGCATCTTGCTGGTCATTGGTTCGCCACCGTCGGCTGGAACTCATTCATCGCTCGCCCTCGTTCGTCACTTCGAGGAATTCGCTCACTACCGACATGAACTGGGTCGGTAGCTCAGCGAACGCCTGGTGGCCGCAAGAGAGTTTCACCACACGAGAACCATCGAGATTCTTCTGAGCTCGGTGCCCATCAACCAACCAAGGTAGGATCGGGTCACGGGTTCCCCAGATCAGCAGGACGGGTGCATCGACGTTCCGCGCGTCTGTCCGGGAGTCGTGTTCTCGATCCGTGAAGCTCCGCCAGATCCGAGCGAACGTTCGAACCTTGGCGGGGTCGCGGGACGCAACGACGGCAGCCACCCTGATGGATCCGACCTCGGGTGTTCGTCGGCGGAGGTAGAGGCGGGGGAGCATCCTCATCGCCACCGGTGCGATCCTTTCCGATCCGAACAGTCGACACGCCATGAACGTCGTCGGCCATCGGGGAGTGAACCCTCCGGGATTGACGAGCACGAGGGCCCGAACGAGATCTGGTCTTCGAGCGGCAGTGCGCAGGGCGGCGAAACCACCGATGGAGTTCCCGATGAGGGTGAACGGTCCCTCGCCGAGCTGCTCGAGGATCGCGGGAAGGAGTTCTGCGAATCCACACGCGCTCGGATCGGCGACCGCGGCACTCGCTCCGTGTCCTGGCCAGTCAAGAGCATGAACAGTGGCATGGCGGGCCAGGTCTCCGACGATCGCATCGAAGTCGTGGTGGTCGCCGCCATTGGCGTGGAGCAGCACGACTGGTGGGCCGGAGCCACTGGTATGGATTGCGATCCCATTGATGAGTCGCATCCTCGAAGTCACCACATCAGAATACATGACCGCGCAGTCAAGTATTGGTGCTCGCACTTCCTTCGGGTAGGCGCATTGACCGGCGACGCTGTGCGATCAGGTTTCTAATGAAAAAATGTAGACAAATGTGTACCGATACAGTCTGGATTCCTGAGCTCCTCCTCGTCGGGCTATTTGACTATGGCCATCTACCTCCCGGATGTCGAACTGATCTAGGTTCCCCTTACGTGAATTGCCTCGACCTTTGAGGATCCGTCGGTTGAACGCCCCGTTTACGGGGCAGCGAAGGGAAAGCACTGAATGTTGAAGAAGACGGTGATGATGGTTCTCGCAGTAGTGGCGATTGGAACCTTCGCAGGATGCGGTTCGTCAAATTCGTCGGCGAAGACGACGCTCAATCAGGCCGAGGCCACTGAGCTCGGCACCCAACTCATCAACGGGTACTGGAACACACTCTCTTGCGACGGCAGCGACTCGATCGCATACGAGAGTCTCCTCGACCCCGCGTTCCAGTCCGTCACCG
>JBILIB010000196.1:0-3376 GCA_044350215.1 Acidimicrobiales bacterium | reverse complement strand
TGCGCCACGCACTGGTCGATGATGTTGACGCTGACCTCGGCCAAGCGATGCACGTTGGACTCGCGAGAGCGGAAGTCGCCGCCCTTGACGGTGTCGTAGAACAACCGCTTCACGCTGTCACCGTCGTTCTTGTAATTCTTGGCGGCATTGATGCCACCCTGCGCGGCAATTGAATGCGCACGACGAGGTGAATCGTGGAATGTGAAGCACTTCACGTGGTAACCGAGTTCGGCGAGTGTCGCCGCAGCGGCAGCGCCGGCAAGGCCGGTACCGACCACGAGCACGGTGAACTTCCGCTTGTTCGCGGGATTCACGAGCTTCATGTTGAACTTGTGGTTCTCCCAGCGTTCCTCAACAGGACCAGATGGGGTCTTGGAGTCGAGAGTGATTGTGCTCATCTGATGCTCCTTCAGCCGACCACGCCGGTAAGCACGGCGATTGGGAATGTGATGTTGACGCCAGCCACAAGAATCGCAAAGCCCGCAGCAAAGCCACGGCGGATTGGATTGTGACGGGGATTGAACTGGGCACTCATTGAACCGACGCTCTGGAAGATGCTCCAAGCGCCGTGATAGAGGTGAAAGCCCAGTGCGATGTTGGCGACGATGTAGAGCGCTGCGATCGGAGCCCGGGAAAGGCTCGAGGCGACGTTGGCATAGGGATTGCCATAGACGAACTCTGGGTTGGCCCAGCCCCATGTCAGGTCGGCGAGATGCCACACCAGAAACAGCCCAACGATGATGCCGCTCCAGCGCATCGTGCGCGCTGCCCAGTTCACCGCCACATAGTCACGTGGTGACTTGTAATTGACCGGCCGGGCTTTGCGATTGATTCGCGTAAGCGCATAGGCCGATTGGATATGCAGTCCGAAGGCCACGAGAAGGCCGAGACGGAAGATCCAGAGGACACCTGTGGCTGGGATGACCGGATAGAGCAACTTCCGCAGGAATTCTGCGTATTCGTTGAAGTCCTCGGCCCCGACGTACATCTTCAGGTTGCCGATCATGTGCACGAGAACGAACCCCATCAGCATGATGCCGGTGAGAGCCATGATCCATTTCTTGCCTACTGACGACTTGTAGAGGTCAATGATGGCAAAGGTGTTGCGGCGGTTGGCCTTGCGAATCGTCGGGGACGAGATGTCCGGAGTCAGTGCAGGCGGTTCCTTGGTTGCTGTCACGAGCAGACCTTTCTTGGAGAAGGCTGTGACCAGAACTGGACTTGATCGGGCAGAGCCGTGACCAAGTGAGATCACGCTACTCACCGACAACGGCGAGGGGCGAACTGTGCGGAGGCAGATTCGTCACTCGGCTCGCCCGGCAACCGAGCCACGGCGATAGGTTGAGTCGTCCATCGTCCGGCCATCGGGTCCGGCAGGGGAGGAAACGATGTCAGAGCGGCCAACCACTCTCGGAGAACTGCGGGCCTCGGGCTGGATCAGCCGGCCGGTAAAAGAAGAACTTCGTCAGAACGCCATTGTGCGGATCGTCGCTGGCGAGCCGCTTTTCGATAGCGTTTTGGGCTACGAGGACACCGTTCTTCCCCAGCTCGAGAATGCCATTCTCGCTGGTCACGATGTGATCTTCCTGGGCGAACGAGGTCAGGCCAAAACCCGCATGATCCGCTCTCTCACGAACTTGCTCGACGAGTGGATGCCCATAGTCGCCGGTTCCGAGATCAACGACGACCCCTACGCCCCGGTTTCCAAGCCCGCCCGCGACCTCGTGGCTGAAATGGGTGATGCCACCCCAATCAGTTGGGTGCACCGGGACGAGCGCTATGGCGAGAAGCTCGCCACCCCCGATACCTCGATCGCCGATCTCATCGGTGAGGTCGATCCCATCAAGATCGCCGAGGGCCGACACCTTTCCAATGAAGAGACCATCCATTTCGGTCTGGTTCCTCGAACCAACCGAGGCATTTTTGCCATCAACGAACTTCCTGACCTCGCCGAGCGTATCCAGGTCGGTTTGTTGAACGTTCTTGAAGAGCGCGACGTGCAGATTCGTGGTTTCAAACTCCGGCTTCCTCTCGACGTCATGTTGTTCGCGTCGGCCAATCCCGACGACTACACCAACCGGGGTCGACTCATCACACCACTGAAGGATCGCTTCGGTTCGCAGATCCGCACCCATTACCCACTTGACGTCGCAACTGAAGTCACCATCGCCTTGCAGGAAGCCCGCAATCTCGAAGTTCCCGGGATCGAAGTGCGTGTACCTGCGTACATGACCGAAATCGTTGCGGAGTTCTCACAACTGGCGCGTCGCAGCCCGCATATCAATCAGCGCTCTGGTGTGTCGGTTCGTCTCACTGTCGCCAACCTTGAAACGCTCGAGGCCAACGCGATGCGTCGTGCGCTGCAGCACGGCGAAACCATCGTTGTACCGCGTGTTTCTGATCTTGATGCACTCGCTGCATCAACGATCGGCAAGGTAGAAATCGAAACGATCGAAGAAGGTCGCGAGGGGCTTGTTGTCGAACAGCTCCTCAAAGCAGCAGTGCTTTCGATCTTCCGCGAGTACATCGCAATCGAGAACCTCCGTGAGGTTGTCGATTCGTTCGACGGCGATCGTTTGGTCAATGCCGGGGAAGACGTTTCCTCTGCTGACTATGTCGCGTTGCTTAGCGATATCCCCGCACTCGCACCGCATATCACCGCCCTTACCGGCGGCGACACCACTCCCGAGGTTGTTGCAAGCGCCGTTGAGTTTGTGCTCGAAGGTCTGCACCTTTCCAAGCGCCTCAACAAAGACGCAGTTGGCGCTCGCGCTCAGTACCGCGGCCGAGGCTGATCACCGAACGACGGTTAGGGCAGAGGCGATGCTGAATACATCTGCTGGAAGTGATCAACCAGATACGACGGACTGGGCGCTCCCGAAACTCCTTGCGATTCGGGGTTGGTCGGTAGAAGTTGATGGTTCGTATCTCAGTTTTGTCGACGAGATGCGAGCAACAGGCTGCGAAGTCGTCGACATTTTCGTCCCCCATGATGGGTTTGCGACATTTGGTGAATGGGCCGACGCATCGATCGAATCGGCGCTCGCTCACCACATCGACGGTGAGCCTCTCCATCTCCTGGGCTACTGCGGGGGAGGAACCCTTTTGAGCGAAGGGCTGCGAAGCATCGAGCGAAGCGGCCTCCGACCTTCCTATGTGGGATTCATTGACGTCCGCGCGGGACATCCGAAGATTCGACTGCACCAGGGTTTTGATTCCATCTATGCAGTGCCCTGGGCTCAGCGGATTCGGCATCAGTTGGTCCGACTGACACCGCCTGACCGCGAATCGTTCTTCGCCGTCGCGTATTCCGTCCTTCGTCGCGCAGTGAAGAGCACGATTGACTTTCCCAAACGAGGATGGCGCAGTCGGAATC
>JBILIB010000068.1:0-10238 GCA_044350215.1 Acidimicrobiales bacterium | reverse complement strand
ATCGTCTCAGTCGAAACGTCGAAGAAGTGCTGTATCCCGCAATGGAAGATTTTCAACTCGACATTGTGTTGGGCAAAGGTCCTGCCGCTCGTTCGATCCGGCTCGATCTGCCACGGTTCACCCTCGTCGGAGCCACGACACGTACGGGCCTCATCACCGGTCCCTTGCGCGACCGCTTCGGTCTAGTAGCCCGACTCGATTACTACGACGCCGACGAACTGCAATCGATCGTTACGCGTGCTGGTGGGATTCTCGGGATTGGTATTGATGACGGTGGCGCTTCCGAGATTGCTCGACGCGCCCGCGGCACACCTCGTATCGCTAATCGTCTTCTTCGTCGGGTTCGTGACTTCGCCGAGGTTCGTGGCGATGGCCGTATCGATGAAGCAACTGCACACGAAGGGCTCGCGGTGTTTGGCGTCGACGACCTCGGTCTCGACAAAGTCGACCGCGCTGTGCTTTCGAATCTGTGCCAGAAGTTCGGTGGCGGTCCCGTTGGTCTTGGCACCTTGGCCATAAGCATTGGCGAAGCCGAAGAAACAGTTGAAGACGTCTACGAACCGTTCCTCATCCAGCAAGGGTTACTCATGCGCACGCCACGCGGTCGCGTGGCCACTCCCGCGGCCTGGGCTCATCTCGGCATGGTTGCACCCGCCAGCGCGCCTCTCACGGCCGATCCTTCGCGCAGCATGTTCGAGGCGTAACAAAACCTCGACCCCGACGCTCTAGCCTCGGCTCGCTATGGAAACTGCTGCATTCGATTACGAACTGCCCCAGTCGGCGATTGCGCAGCACCCGTTACCTGAGCGCGATGCTGCGCGGCTCCTCGTTGATCGTGGTGCGGCGAATCCTCCCGAAAATCTCATCGTTCGGGATCTGCCAGATCTACTCGAGCCCGGCGATCTCCTTGTTCTCAACACGACACGAGTACTTCCAGCTCGACTCGCATTGCAGAAAGCGACAGGCGCTGCTGTTGAAGTGCTCCTTCTTGAACGACTCGACGGTGGTTCGCTGTCGGATTCGGGGCATTCGCGCTGGGAAGCATTGGTTCGACCCGGGCGGAAACTGCCTCCGGGCACGATCGTTGGTCCCGTCAATGGAACTGGGCTTGAAGTGTCGGTTGACGAGGATCTAGGCGATGGCCGCCGGGTGGTGACGATCGACGTAGACGGCCCGTTACTCGATGTTCTAGAAGAGTTCGGAGTGATGCCGCTTCCTCCCTACATCACCGAGGCGCTGGCGGAGCAAGAGCGCTACCAAACTGTCTTCTCGGAGCGACCCGCTTCTGCAGCGGCCCCAACTGCGGGACTTCATCTCACACCCGAGGTCCTGGCTCGATGTTTGGAACGGGGCATCAGTCGCGCTGATGTTGAACTTGTGGTTGGCCTCGGTACGTTCCGACCGATTGCAACTGATCGTATTGAAGATCACGAAATGCATGGAGAGACCTTCCGCGTTTCCCAAGAAACTCTCGATGCATGTGCTCGAACGAAAGCGAATGGTGGGAGAGTGGTCGCAGTTGGAACCACAGCGGTACGAGCCCTTGAAAGCGCAGCTGCCTTCGGGGTGAACGAAGGTCGAACGGAACTCTTCATACACGGCGACTACGACTTTTTGGTGGTGGATCAGATGATGACCAACTTCCATCTGCCCAAGTCATCGCTGATTGTCATGATCGATGCGTTCGTCGGGCGGAGGTGGCGCGACCTTTACGCCAACGCACTGCGCGACGGCTACCGGTTTCTGTCCTTTGGCGATGCGATGTTGCTGACGCGTCGCTGAGTTGTCAGATCTGTTTTAGAGGAATTCGCAAAGGTAGGCCGCAGGAGCTTCGGCTCGTACCTGGAAATGGCTCGAAGCTGGGACTTCGAAACCCGATCCCTTGGGATAGATCTCCCAGTCGCTCTCGCCGTCGACGATTGCCTCGAGAACTCCGTTCACCACTGTCATGCGCTCAGGTGCATCGGTGTTGAAGTCGTAGGTGCCGGGGGCGATGACGCCGACGGTGGCTCGGCCTGCAGCAGTCTCGAAGCCGAGGCTCTGAACGCCACCATCGAAGTAGGTGTTGTGGGAGGTGTCTGACATGTCGATGACGATAACGCCCTTGAAGGGTGAGTTGTGGTGACATGGAGCCCAGATACAACTATTTTTTCGACGTCACGGGAGAAGTGTTGAGTACAGACGCAACTGAAACCGTCCTTCGTTTGCAGATTGATGCAACTGATGGGTTCGCTCGAACCGGAGTCGTGCACACCGCGCGTAGTTCGTTTCGCACTCCCTGCTTCATGCCCGTGGGTACTCGAGCCGCCGTTCGCACGCTGACGTCAGCCGATCTCGAGAAGCTCGGTGCTGAAGTCATCCTGGGCAACACCTATCACCTCATGTTGAAACCTGGGGCCGATCTCATCGAGCGTTTTGGCGGTCTCCACGGTTTTGCCGACTGGCATGGTCACGTGCTGACAGATTCCGGCGGCTTTCAGATTTTTTCGCTTGAACCCAAAGTGAATGACGAGGGAGCGACGTTTAAGTCGACTTACGACGGCAGCTATCACCACCTCAGCCCCGAGGGGAGCGTCGAGGTTCAGCAAAAGTTGGGTTCGGATATTCAGATGGTCCTCGACGTTTGTCCGCCGCTTCCGTCATCTGAGGCCGTCGTACGCGCTGCTCTCGAACGATCGGTTTTGTGGGCGGGTCGTGCGAAAGCAGCGCACGCTCCCGCGCGTGAAAGCGGTTCGAAGCAGGCGCAGTTCGGCATCGTTCAAGGCGGTATCGATGTGGCCATGCGCATGGAAAGCGCCGAACGAACTCTTGAGATTGGCTTTGATGGCTTCGGCATCGGAGGTCTCTCCGTAGGTGAGACCAGAGCCGAGATGCTTCCGGCCCTTGCTGCGGTCACTGATGTGCTGCCGACTGACCGACCCCGCTATCTGATGGGTGTCGGGGATCCGGTGAGCATCGTCGAGGCCGTCGCCCTCGGAGTCGACATGTTCGATTGCGTCTTACCGACTCGGCTTGCGCGCCATGGGACGATTCTCACCAGCTCGGGAAGAATGAACCTGCGCAATGCCCGATTCGCCGACGATCCCGACCCGCTCGAGCCCGGGTGCACCTGCGAGGCCTGTTCCCGCTGGTCGCGGGCCTATCTGCGTCATCTTCTGATGGTGAGCGAGCCAACCGCCGCCCGGTTGACCACAATTCACAACGTGCACTGGCTGCTGCGACTTATGGAGGCGGCTCAGGCTGCCATCGTGGCAGGCACCTACGACCAATTCCGGGCATCGGTGGCATCGGTCTGGGACTGAACCTCGCCGGAGCCGAATAATGGGGCAAGAGCGAAGAGGGCTAACGTGTCACCGTTTCCATCATAAATCCCCTACGAACGAGACCTTCCGAAACCATGTCCTTCCTCATCATCATTGCTTTGTTCGTCGTCGCTTGGGTAGTGCTGATTCTCCCAAAGCAGCGCGAACTGAAGCGCCACAATGCCTTCGTTCAGTCATTGGCTGTCGGGGACGAGGTCATGACTGGCTCCGGTATCTACGGCACACTCGTCGAGGTCAGCGAAGCCATGGTCCTGCTGCAAGTGGCGCCTGGCGTTGAGATCAAAATCGCTCGTCGAGCCATTGCATCGCAGGTTGTCGACCCGTCTGTGGCCGAGACCGACGACACTGGCAAAACCGATGAAGAGGGCACAGACGCGTGAGACGCCTCCATGGGTTTCGTTCGCTCGTAGTGATCGTCGTGATTGCCGGAGCGGCACTGATCTACACGTTTGTTGCTGGCAATAGGCCACTTCTTGGACTTGATCTTCAAGGCGGCGTCTCTGTCGTTCTGAAGCCCGTTCAAGAGGTCGACAATGAAACGATCGATCAAGCAATCATAATTATCCGTCAGCGAATCGACGCGATCGGCGTTGCTGAACCGGAAATTACTCGTCAGGGCAACAACATCCTCATCCAGATTCCCGGGGTGAAGGACAAAGAGCGTGCACTTGAACTTGTTGGTCAGACCGCAGAACTTCAGTTCCGTCCGGTACTCGCCAACGTCCCGGTTGATCCGCAGGAAGCCACGACCACGACCAGTGGTGATCCAACCGCAACCACGACAACTGTGGCGCCTGAAGCATCGATCCCAACGACGACGATCGACCCAACCAAGACTGTGGGCGGTTTGCCCCTCGATGTTTGTGTATCGGGTCTTTCTGCCGAAGAGGTCAATGCAGGCGGTCAATCCATACTTCCGCAATGTGATGACGGTCTGCTCGTGGGCTCATACGCCGTTGGTCCAGTATCGCTGACGGGCAGCGCGCTTGAAACGGCTCGCGCCAATCTCTCTGAGTCGGGCCAATGGATCGTTGCGCCAACCTTCAAGAGTGGCGCTGACGGCATTGGTGGTTTCAATGCTATTGCGGGCCAGTGCTTCTCGAAGAGTTCGACCTGCCCCACAGGCCAGTTGGCGATCGTGCTCGACGGTCGTGTGCTTTCTGCGCCGAGTATCAATAGCCAAAGTTTTCAAGCCGACCAGATCGAAATTTCAGGGTCATTTACGGAACGGACGGCGAAGGATCTTGCGACCTCATTGAAGTACGGCGCCTTGCCGGTGGAATTCGAACAGCAGCAAGCGCAGATTGTTTCAGCGACTCTCGGACGCGACGCGTTGAATGCGGGTCTGGTTGCCGGCCTTGTCGGAATCCTGCTTGTGGCCGCCTACATGATTGCCTTCTACCGAGCCCTTGGTTTCCTTGCGATCGTGAAGTTGGCCGTCGAAGGCGCATTGCTTTGGTCAATGATTTCGTGGCTTGGTTCGAACAATGGTTTGGCGCTGACTCTGGCTGGAATTACCGGCATCATCGTTTCGGTGGGTGTTTCACTCGACTCGAATGTCGTGTACTACGAGCACCTCAAGGAGGACGTCTACAAGGGACGTCCGATTCGAAGCGCGACCGACAAGTCGTTCGTTACGGCTTTCTCAACGATCGTGAAGGCCGACGTTGCATCGTTGATTGGCGCAGGCCTTCTTTGGTGGCTCACCGTTGGGCCAGTACGAGGGTTCGCCTTTTATCTCGCACTTTCGACGGCACTTGACATCTTGATGTCCTGGACGTTTATGCGGCCCGTGGTCAAACTCTGCACGCGATCGAAGTTCCTTCGCGCACATCCTCGGATATTGGGTCTCCCCGCAGAAATCCCCCAACAAACATCGCGTGCCGGCCAGGCGCGCATCCAAGCGGAGGTCAGTCGATGAATTGGATGTCGCGAATCAATCGCGGTCAAACAAACATCGACTTCTTGAAGTGGTGGAAGCGCGGTCTTGCTATTTCGGTGGTCCTGGTGATCGCAAGCATCGTTTCGCTGACGACTCGCGGCTTGAATCTCGGTATCGACTTTGAAGGCGGCGTTTCTTGGGAAGTCCGCGCTCCTGGAGTCTCGGTAGAGGAGGCTAGGTCCGAGCTCGACTCTGTAGGTGAGGGCCAGGCAAAGATTCAGATCGTTGGTTCCGACATACTCAGGGTGCAAGGTCCGGAAAGTACTCCTGAACACACGGTCGAAGTTCGTCAGACTCTCGCCGATCTTGCCGGTACCGATGTTTCCGAAGTGAGTGTCTCGACCGTTGGCGCGTCATGGGGATCAGACGTCACTGCATCAGCAATTCGAGCCCTTATCTTCTTTGCGATCGCGATTCTCATCTACCTCTCGATTCGCCTTGAGTGGAGAATGGCCGTTGCCGCAGTGTTCGCGGTGGTCCACGATGTGTTGATTTCTGTCGGCGTGTATTCCATTTTCCAGTTTGAGGTTTCACCCGGGACCGTGATCGCTTTCCTCACGATTCTGGGCTACTCGATTTACGACACGATCGTGGTCGACGACAAAATCAAGGAAAACGAAGGACTCGTGGGTCAAAGCGGGCGCATGACCTATGGGCAGATGACGTCGTTGTCGATGAACCAGGTGCTTCTGCGTTCGATCAACACGACGGTCTCTTCTCTGTTGCCAGTTCTCTCATTGTTGATCGTCGGAGCGTTCATCATGGGTGCCGTGACTCTGCAGGAGTTCGCAGTGGCACTCACGGTCGGAATGCTCGCTGGCGCCTACTCGTCGGTCTTCGTTGCCGCACCTGTTCTCGTCGCCTTGAAAGAACGCGAATCCAAATACAAAGCGATCCGGGAGCGATTGCAATCCCAAGGTGTGGACGTCACACGCTCCACCGAGCGGGTTGATCGAATGGGCGCGGGTTCGCCGGCGATCGCGTCGAGCCCAACTGTGGCTTCAGCGGATTCTGCCGAAAAATCGGCACCAGCCGCATCGCCTTCTGTTGTGATCCCGCCGCGGCCGCGCAAAAACCAGCGAAAGCGCTAGGCAAAGAGTCGGGGCGGGGACGCTCCGCCTGTACCGTGGAGCCATGATGAGTTCGGTCAGAACCGCTTCCGGGGTATGTCCGCCCGGTCGTGCCCGGGCAAGGGTCTAACCGATGGCGACTGTCAATCGTGTGCTGCCGTGGCGACGTCATGTCGCAGCGCCATCCGAAGAGGTCGCCCCGCTTGTTGCAATCTTTCAGTCTCACCACCCGCGTTCGTCACCGTCGCTGATCACGCGTGCCTATGACCGGGCGGCGGCTGCGCACGAAGGCCAATCCCGCAAGTCAGGCGAGCCTTATGTAACGCATCCAGTTGCGGTGGCCAAGATTTGTGCCGAGCTTGGCCTTGATGACGTCACAATTGCTGCTGCGCTTTTGCACGATGCGGTGGAAGACACTGGCGCAACTCTGATCGATGTCGAGAAAGAATTCGGTGTTGACGTCGCCCGAATTGTGGACGGCGTCACGAAACTCGATCGAATCAAGTTCGACAGCAAAGAAGCACAACAGGCGGCCACTGTTCGCAAGATGCTTGTGGCGATGGCGAAGGATCTCCGCGTCCTCATCATCAAGCTGGCCGATCGACTTCACAACATGCGAACCATTGCCGCAATGCCCGCATGGAAGCAGCACCGCACGGCGCAGGAAACTCTCGACATTTATGCTCCACTTGCCCATCGGCTCGGCATGCAAGAACTCAAACAGCAACTTGAAGATCTCTGCTTTGCGTCGCTTCATCCAAAGCGATATGCAGAAATCGATCACATGGTCGCCACCCGTGCTCCGGAGCGCGATGTTTACCTGACCAACGTGCTTGAAGACGTTCGTGGTCGCCTCAGCGAACTCCACATCACCGCCGAGGTCACAGGCCGACCAAAACACTTGTGGAGCATCTACGAGAAAATGGTGGTGAAGGGTCGCGGCTTCGACGAGATATTCGATCTCGTCGCAATCCGGGTCATCGTTGGCACCGTGAAGGACTGTTACGCGGCGCTTGGTTCGATTCACGCAACATGGAAGCCGGTCCAGGGGCGCTTCAAGGACTACGTTGCGATGCCCAAGTTCAACCTCTACCAATCGCTTCACACCACCGTGGTTGGTCCCGGTGGCAAATCTCTTGAAGTTCAGATCCGAACCCTTGAAATGCATCGCCGCGCCGAGTTCGGTGTTGCGGCCCACTGGAATTACAAGGACAATAACGAAAGCTCTGCCGATCTGGCGTGGCTAAACCGAATCGTCGATTGGCAAACTGAAACTTCTGACCCATCAGAGTTCATGGCCAATCTCAAAATTGATCTTGACCAGGACGAAGTGTTCGTCTTCACCCCCAAGGGCAAGGTGGTCACACTTCCCCTTGGTGCTACCACTGTTGATTTCGCCTACGCGATCCACACTGATGTGGGTCATTCCTGCATCGGTGCACGCGTCAATGGGCGCTTAGTTGCTCTCGACACCGAGCTTCAGTCCGGTGATTCGGTCGAGATCTTTACGTCGAAGGTGGAAAGCAGTGGTCCCTCACAGGACTGGTTGCGCTTTGTGGTTTCTCATAAGGCCGCAAACAAGATCAAGGCCTGGCATTCGCGAGAACGGCGCGAAGACGCAATTGAGAATGGCAATGATGATCTGATCAAGGCCCTTCGTCGCGAAGGACTTCCGGTGCAGAAGATCCGTCAGTCTCGGGTCCTTGACGAAATTGCGACGGATCTCAATTACACCGATCTCGAGTCGCTGCATGCGGCAATCGGCGGTGGACACCAGTCGGCGCAGTCGGTTGCTGAACGAATTCGTAAAAAGCTTGAGTCGGCCGAGCCGGGCCGTGAAGAACAGTTGTCGACCACGGTTCGTGCACCGCGACGTTCGGGACGCGTCGGAGGTAGTCCATCGGGCGTACACGTCGAAGGTCTCGACGATGTCATGGTCCGCCTGTCTCGATGCTGCACTCCGGTTCCGGGCGACGAAATCATGGGCTTCGTTACTCGGGGCCGCGGCGTATCAGTGCACCGATCCGATTGCGCAAACGCCATGTCCCTTTCCGACGGACAGGCCGATCGACTTATCGACGTCGAGTGGGATACCGATATAGCGGCGATGTTCATCGCTTCGATTGAAGTGAAGGGTCTCGATCGTTCACGCCTTCTTCGTGACGTATCTGCAGCATTAGCCGATCACCACGTCAATATCGTGTCGTGCAACACGGTGACCGGCTCCGACCGAATCTCATCGATGCGTTTCGATTTCGAATTGGGCGAGGTGTCACAGTTGAGCCCACTTCTTTGGTCGATCAAGAAGATCGATGGCATTTACGACGCCTACCGGGTGTTGCCCGGCAAGGGTGACTCCGACGGTGATGGCGATCTCGGAGATCGCTAGCGAGAACTTCTGGTCAAAGGGTTCGTGAGCGAGGGAAGGGCACCGGTAGGATCCTTGGTCGTGTCCGAGCCGACGAGTCCCCGCACTGAGCCGTTCAAGGCCCCAACCGGAACTCGCGACGTCCTGCCCCCTGAATCCGATCGCTGGCAGGCCCTCATTGCTCTTTTTGCAGCCCATGTGTCCCGAGCAGGGTATGGGTTGGTTCAAAGCCCCATGTTCGAGGAGATAGGTGTGTTCTCTCGCGTTGGCGAGGGGACCGACCTTGTACGCAAAGAGATGTACGACTTCCTCGACAAAGGTGAACGTCACATTGCGTTGCGGCCCGAAGGCACTGCTTCAATCGCAAGGGCCTGGATCCAGCATGCTCAGGGCGAAGCGAAGCCCTGGAAGGTTTGGTACGCGGCTCCGTCATTCCGGTATGAACGTCCGCAAGCGGGCCGTTTCCGCCAGCACCATCAGCTTGGCGCTGAAGCCATCGGTTCCGACGACCCCGATCTCGATGTCGAAGTCATCGCCATGCTTCACGACTTCTACGTATCGGTTGGACTCAAGCAGGTCACGCTTCTCATTAACTCAATGGGTACAGCCGACGACCGCCGTCGCTACATCGACGATGTGCGCGCGTGGCTCAACGAACGTCTCGACACGCTCGACCCCAAAGACGCCGAAAAGGTCGTCGATCACCCGATGCGTGTACTCGACTCGAAGCGACCCGTCACCATTGCGGCAATCGCCGACGCTCCACGCATCACTGATCGACTTTCTCCCGAAGCTGCCGCGCGTTTTGAGCGTGTGAAGTCGGGCCTCACAGCGCTTGGCATCGACTTCACTGTTGAGCCTCGTTTGGTGCGCGGTCTTGACTACTACACCCACACCACTTTTGAGTTCGTGAGCGGCGCACTCGATGCGGCGCAATCCACCATTGGCGGTGGCGGTCGGTACGACGGCCTTATTGAATCGCTCGGTGGGCCATCGACTCCCGGTATCGGTTTTGGTTCCGGCATCGAACGAGTGCTGCTTACCTGTGATGCCGAGGGCGTGTTCCCCGCTCCGACGAGCTCTACCGATGTTTTCGTAGTCGACACCACCGGTGGCACTGCTGCTCGCGATTTCACCATTGAACTGCGTCGAGCTGGCATTAGTGCCGAGCGTGCATTCGATGGTCGCTCAATGAAGTCACAAATGAAATCTGCTGATAAGTCCGGCGCTGCGTTTGTCTGCATCATTGGTGACGACGAAGCCGCAGCCGGCACCGTGACAATCCGTGACCTGCGCGGCGATACCGGACAAGAAGCGGTCGATCGTTCGACTGCCGCTGTCGTACTGGCCGCTCGACTCTCCTGAACCCGAAGGACCTTCTGTGACTGATTCCGTTTCTATGCGCACTGACCATTGCGGAACGCTTCGAGCCTCCGACATCGGTCGCGAGGTCGCGGTCTGTGGTTGGGTGGCCCGTCGCCGCGAACACGGTGAGCATCTGGCATTCATTGACCTTCGTGATCACACCGGTCTCG
>JBILIB010000067.1:0-10244 GCA_044350215.1 Acidimicrobiales bacterium | reverse complement strand
GCAACGTTATTGCCGTCCTTGACTGGGAACTGTGCACGCTCGGTGACCCACTCGCCGACCTCGGGTTCATGTTCGTCTATTGGGCTGAAGCCAACGATTCGTTTGTCGTAATCGATGGTTCGGCAACAGCGCTCGAAGGCTTCCCCAGTCGTTCGGAATTGCTCGCAAGTTACGAAGAGTTGACCAATCGCGACGCGAGCCAAATCGGGTATTTCGTCGCACTGGGCTACTGGAAACTGGCCTGCATTCTGCAGGGCGTTCTCGTTCGCTACCGTTCTGGGGCTATGGGAGACCAATCCACCGACGCCGATTCAGGAGCCTCACCAGTGCAGCGCCTCGCCATTGCCGGGCTCGCTGCATTCGACGGGGAGATCGGCGGAGCCCGTGTCTGAACTTTATGAATTAATTGAGAGCCCAGAACTTGACTCCCCAAAGCTCCTGCTGGGCCTCGACGGTTGGATCGACGCAGGACTAGCCGCGACGAACGCGTTTGGCACACTGCTCGAAGATCTCGAAACAGTGACGGTGGCAAGATTCGATGCTGACTCGCTGATCGACCATCGCTCACGACGCCCAACGATGCACCTGCTCGATGGAATCACTACGGGCCTCACATGGCCAACCATTGAACTCCAAGCCGGATTCGATGCCGACGGCGCCTCGGTTCTCTTCCTCGTCGGAGCGGAACCTGATCATCGCTGGATGGCCTTCGCCGACGCGGTCGTCGATTTGTCTCACCAATTCGAGGTCTCTGCAGTTTTCGGACTAGGTGCCTATCCCGCACCGGTCCCCCACACTCGGCCAACCCAACTCGTGACCACCGCAACCGACGCCGAGATGGCCCAGCGCATCGGAAGCGTCAGCGGACGTATCGACGTACCCGCCGGCATTAATGCGGCCATTGAACTGGCCTGTGCCGCCTCTGGGCTCCAAGCCACGGGGCTTTGGGCGCAGATTCCCCATTACGCCGCCGGTATGCCTTACCCCGCTGGGGCTCTTGCGCTTGTTGAAGGACTTCGAACTTTCGCAGGGCTGAACTTCAACCTCGGCTCACTCGTTGAAGACGCGCGTACTTCACGCGTGCGTCTCGACGAACTCGTCGCCAATAGCGAGGAACACATCGAAATGGTTCGTCAGCTCGAGGCGCAGGCCGATTCACAGGTCGCCGTCGAGGACCCGCTCCCGATGGGAGACGATCTCATGGCCGAGCTCGAACAGTTCTTGCGCGAACAAGACTGACGATTCGCTCGTTGCTAGCCCGCGACAAGGTTCACCAAGTTTGGTGGCTTACAAATCACCTTGCGCGGCGGCTTGCCGTTGAGGTGCGCCTGAACTTTCTCACTCGACAAAGCAATGGATTCTGCTGTTTCCGCATCGATCCCAGAAGGAACCTCAATTCGATCGCGAACTTTGCCGTTGACCTGCACAACCATGGTGACGGTGTCGACAGCGAGCATCGACTCATCAGCGACCGGCCACGGCAAACGATGGACGTCGTCGCCATGGCGACGCTCGCGGAGTTCCGCTGTGACATGCGGCGCCATCGGGGCCATCAGAAGAAGCAACGTGTCAATTGCGAGATCAAGCGTTTCTTTACGCGGCCCACCATCGATCTTGACGTAGCGATAGAGCTCATTCGTGAACTCCATGAATGCTGCAACCGTGGTGTTGTACGCCCACCGTTCATAGTCGTCCGTGACTTTCACAATGAGGCGATTTGAACGTCGCTCCAGTTCAATGTCGTCATCGTTGGCTTCACGCTCAACCGATGAAACACCGACATCACCCAATGCGATTCGCCACACGCGGTGCAGGAACCGTGAGCACCCTTCGATGCCTACGCCTTCCCAATCAACGTCATCTTGTGGCGGGCCAACGAACAGATGAGCGAGACGAAGTGCATCTGCGCCATCGGTGTCGAGAATCTCTTCTGGGGCGACCAGGTTGCCCTTCGACTTTGACATCTTGTCGCCATCGAGACGAATCATTCCCTGTGTGAAGAGTCGAGTGAATGGTTCGCGCAGGTTCGCTGGAACAACACCAAGGTCGCTGAGAGCTTTGGTAAAGAAACGGGCGTACATCAGGTGCAAGATCGCGTGCTCGACCCCACCGATGTACTGGTCGACCGGCATCCATGATTTGGCAGCTTCAGGGGAAAACGGCTGCTCGTCGTTCCACGGATCACAGAATCGCAAGTAGTACCAGGACGAGTCGACGAACGTGTCCATTGTGTCGGTTTCACGATGAGCAGGCCCACCGCATGTGGGGCAGGTCGTTTCGAAAAACCCGAGGTGTAATCGAAGAGGCGACTCGCCAGTTGGGAGGAACTCGACATCGTCTGGAGCCAAAACCGGGAGGTCGGCCTCGGGCACCGGAACCATTCCGCATTTGTCGCAGTTGATGATCGGGATCGGACAGCCCCAAAAGCGCTGACGACTTACGAGCCAATCACGCAAGCGAAAGTTGATCGTGCCGGTGCCGATTCCTTCGGATTCGAGGAACGCGATTGCTGCAGCGATTCCTTCCTCTTTGCCGAGTCCGTCAAGGAAGCCGCTATTGATGTGAACACCATCACCAGTGAACGCTTCTCCATCAAAATCGGTCGGAGGTTCGATTGTGCGAACAATCGGAAGGTTGTGAGCCTTCGCGAAGTCCCAGTCGCGCTGATCTTCTGCAGGTACGGCCATGATCGCACCGGTGCCGTAACCCATGAGCACGTAGTCGGCGAGGTACAACGGAACCGGTTGCTTCGTAAATGGATTGCGCACATAAGAACCGGTAAAGACTCCGCGTTTATCGAGAGATCCTTCCGAGGACATTCGCTCAACATCGCTCGCCTTGCGTGCACTCGCGACGAACGCAGCAACTTCTGATCGCCGATCATCGGCCACCACTACATCGACAAGTGGATGTTCAGGGGCCATTACCGAATACGTCATACCGAAACTTGTGTCGGGACGAGTCGTGAAGACATCGACCTTCACACCCGAGGAGTGTGGCGTCCCATCAGCGTCGACAACCTGCATCGAGAATTCGGCGCCTTCTGAGCGACCGATCCAGTTGCGCTGCATGATCTTGACCCGCTCAGGCCAGTCGAGATCATCGAGATCGTCAAGGAGTTGCTGGGCGTAATCGGTGATCTTGAAAAACCATTGCTCAAGATCACGCTTTTCGACAATGTCACCAGAACGATCGCAGGTGCCATCGGCATTGACCTGCTCGTTCGCAAGAACTGTCTGACAACCCGGACACCAATTCACGGGTGCATTCCGGCGATAGGCCAAACCTGCCTCGAGGAATTTCAGAAAGATCCATTGCGTCCACTTTTGGTACTCCACCGAATGGCTGGTGACCTGTCGACGCCAGTCATAAACAGCGCCGATTCGAAGAATCGAACTGCGAAGCATTTCGATGCGCTCGTCAGTGAACTCTCGGGGGTGGCGACCAGTTTTGATCGCAGCGTTCTCAGCGGGAAGACCGAAACTGTCGAAGCCCATCGGTGAAAGTACGGCATAACCGTTCATTGTTCGGTAACGAACGATGAGATCACCGAAGGTGTAGTTCCGGACATGTCCCATATGCGCCGCACCACTCGGATACGGGTACATGCAAAGCGTGTACCAATGAGGTCGAGGATCGTCGTTATCGACGTTATAGAAGCCGTCAGTCGCCCAACGCTCCTGCCACTTCGCCTCGAGAACAGGGGGTTCGTAGCCATCGACCATGAGGAACGATGGTAGGCGACGTATCAACCTCGACCCTTCACTCAAAAGCCGCACATTCACCTGCATCGCAAGCCGTTCACGCTTGTTTTCGATTTTGCTGACTTGGTGGCTGCCGGTACAGTTCGGAATTCATTCGGGGCTATAGCTCAGTTGGTAGAGCGCTTCCATGGCATGGAAGAGGTCAGGGGTTCAATTCCCCTTAGCTCCACTCCGAAGTGACAAATGCCCGTGACGAGACGTCGCGGGCATTTGTCGTTCACTGCCCAGTTGGGCGGCGTCCGGCGCCTTCTGCCTCGTCGGTTTGCCATTCGAGAACCGGAACGTCACGCCAAAGACGCTCTAGGTCATAGAACGCGCGCGTTTCTTCGTCGAAAATATGAACGATGACATCGCCGTAATCAACCAGGACCCAAGTGCCATCATCGAGCCCCTCAACCCGAATGGGCTTTGGGCCTCCGGCCAAGGAGACGTCTTCTTCAATGCCCGCTGCGATCGCTCGAACCTGACGGTTACTTGTACCGGAGGTGATCACAAACCATCCAGTGATCGAGAGGACGTCGCCGACATCCAGAATCACGGTGTCGGCATCGGTCTTCCCCTTCGCTGCACGCGCAATCTCAAGATGGAGCTGAAATTCCTCGCCGGGATTCACTTGCGAACCGTTGTTGAAGTCATGGAACTGACGGTAGACGTTGACGACGATGCCAAACCGGATGAGCCACTCGTAGGTCCGAATTTTTCGAGGAAGTCCTCGCCGAGGATGACAGTCATGTCAGCACCTGAGTTCGATTGTTTACTTGCAACAAGTTCGCCCATCGTCAATGCGCTCTGCATCTTTTGTGCAGTCGCCTCGGACGTTCCGTCGAAGTAGATGATTTGTGTGGTTGCTTGGCCGAACGACTTCGCATTTCCGATGACGTCGACCTGACCGCCGGCGGCATTCAAAATAATTGCGGCATTAATCCCGTTACTGAGTTGGCCTGTTCCGTCAAGGACACGAAGACGAGGACGAGCCCCTGGCGCTCCATCAGGGAAGGGAACGATCGCTGCCACCGCGTCGAGAGCTGCTGACTCTTGCGAGGTCACCATCGGGCCGCCACCCGGCACCGGCGAACCCGCTGGAACAGGAACAACCGGAAGTGAAGAAATGCTCAACTGTCCACGAGCTATCGAAGCAACAAAGCGGCCCAATCCCGAAGCGGTGGTTCCCGGGAACGGCGCGCTCGCCGACTTCACCTTCGCCAACCACGCTTTCCAAAAGAGTTCCTGGCGAATCAAGCGATTGACATCGTTATCCTTCGGGCTCTTGCTCGTGAGGAACGAAGCAACCTGATCAGCCTTCAGCGTGACAGTTCCCTTTGGGAACACGACCGCATCTTTTGGGTCTCGGACTGCATCTGGGCTATCGAAACTGATCGGAGCATACGGTCCGATCAACGTGGCCCATTCACTTGATTCGATCGCAAATTTCTCGTTGAAGTTGAGGTTAAGGACTTGCCCAACTCCGGCAGCTACCGCATCGATACCTTCCGCTTTCCAAAACTCGGACAGCGGAATCATTCCGTAGTTGGTCGGGATCCCAAGCGTTCCGGGGATGAGTAACACGCCTCCCGAGGAGTCTGAAGTCAACGCAAAGACAACGGCAGAGTCGAGAGTTCCGTCAGCAGCAATCACTGCACCAACCGCCGTAGGCGTTTTTTCGACGACCGCTTCATAACCGGGAGCTGCAGGATCAGTCACTCGTTTGACCAATTGACCATCTGAACTATCCAAGATGATCCGTAATCCGAAAAACACGAGCACTGGGAGCACCGCGAAAAGGAAAACACCGACAAGGGCCGGGTAACCGAAGCGCCACCATCGAGATCCGATTATTGGTTCGGTGCCGGGGGTCAAATTCGATGATGCCGCGCTGGCTCCGAGACCTGATTCGGGTGGCGATGGCTCTGCCGGTCCTCCGGCTACTTCCTTTCCCCGACGACCCTGGATCTTCTTCGCGGCTGCTGTCTGATTATGTTCAGCCACGAGCGCAGTAAAATCGAAATCCTCGTCGGACGAGGGTGTTCCAGATGAAGGCGGAAGTGGAAGTTCGGGCGTCATGAGTCGTCCGAACCGTACAGCCCACGTGAACGAATCTCATCGATAACACGGACTTCAAGAAAAGGTGACAATGGCCGACCGGAGCGGGCGCGATCACGCAATTCGCTGGACGAAATATCGAGACGAGGGAGTGCAACCCTCACTGCTGACCAACCTGAGGGTGGCTCGGCATCGCTGTCACCATCACGATCAACAATGACCAACGTGGCGAGATCTTGCAGTTCTTCATAGCGATGCCATGTATGCAAATTCGTTGCAGCGTCGGATCCCATGATTAGAAACAGAGGCTGATCGGGAGAAGACGCTCGTAGAACCTGCAACGTATCGATTGTGTAGGTGACTCCGCCCCGATCAATTTCGAGACCGCTGGCTTCGAGACCATCGAAACCTTGAACCGCTGCGCTGACCATCGCGAAGCGGTCAGATGCTTTTGATAATGGCCTCGTCCCCGTCTTTTGCCACGGATCATTGGCAACCATCAGGAGCACACGCTCAAGATGAAGGGCAGATCGGACCTCGATTGCAGCCGCAAGATGGCCGATATGAGGTGGATCAAATGTTCCGCCGAGAATCCCGAGACCGCGACGAACTGGAGCCATTCACAAGAGTGTACGGTCGACAACTGGTGAGGTTCCCGTCGGTCTACAGAAGGTGGTGACACATGTCACGTGTTGCCTAGGGAACATACCCGCCCATCCGTGCGGTTACACCAATGTCATTTCCCCCGAAACGACATGTTCAGGATTTCGATCCCGAACAACACAGTCGGTGTAATCATCGGCACCAATTAGGAGTCCCCCGCTATGAGTGATTCAGTCGGCCAATACCTCAACGAAATCGGTCTTGTTCCCCTCCTCACCGCGCTTGAAGAGCGTGAGCTTTCACAGACCATCGAAAAGGGCGTTGCTGCCGCTGCACGTCTTGAGAACGGGGAGCGTTCCATTGCCCTCAAGTCTGAAGTCCGAGCTGCCGCGGTGGCGAAAGATCGATTCATTCGCGCCAACCTCCGCTTGGTCGTGAGCGTCGCTCGTCGCTATCCCCTGCCCCCTGGCATGGAACTACTCGACCTCATTCAAGAAGGAAATATTGGACTTGAGCACGCCGTCGACAAGTTCGATTGGCGAAAGGGTTTTAAGTTCTCGACCTACGCCACGTTCTGGATCCGTCAAGCGATCGGTCGAGCACTGGACCAAAAAGCCAGCCTCGTTCGTCTCCCCGGCGACCGCTCCGCCGGCCTGCGCGCCGCTCTGCGACAGGTGTCAGGCGACGGTGACCAGCTCGATTCTGAGAATGCCTGGCTCCACCGCCTGACCACGCCAACCTCCCTCGACCGGACCATCGGCGAAGACGATTCCAACGAACTCGTCGACATCCTTCCTGACTCACTCCCTGGACCCGAAGAAATCGTCCTTGAGCAGATCGATCATGAGATGATCGCCTCGCTGCTCTCCGTCCTCGATCCACGTGCCCGCCTTGCGGTTGAGCAGCGGTTTGGGCTCCACGATGGGCGCCGTCGGTCCTACCGCGAGGTCGGTGACGAACTCGGAGTCACCGCCGAAGCAGCTCGCCGTCTCGTGAAACGGGCGATGGCCTCGGTGAGAGAAAGTGCCCCAGACACCATCGACGCCGTCTGATTCTGCCCCTCGTAGAAATGGCTTTGCGCTCAAGGGCGCGAGTCCATCAACCTTGTGCCTGTGACAACCGATTGGTCTCCCTCTTCTTGGCGTTCGCGAAACGTCGTTCAGCAGCCCGACTGGGCCGACCTCGCCCTTCTTGATGACGCGGTCAAACGTCTTCGGTCCATGCCCCCGCTTGTCTTCGCCGGAGAGGCACGCAGTCTCACCGCCGATCTTGCCAAGGTCGCAAACGGCGAGGCCTTCCTCCTTCAGGCCGGAGATTGTGCGGAATCTTTCGACGCATTCAGCGCTGACTCAATTCGCGACAAACTCAAAGTCATTCTCCAAATGGCCGTCGTGCTCATGTATTCATCTGGGGTTCCCGTTGTAAAGGTCGGGCGCATCGCCGGACAGTTCGCAAAGCCACGGTCTTCAGGAACCGAAACGATCGATGGCGTCGAACTACCTTCATTCCGCGGACACATGGTGAACGACATCGGCTTCACCGCAAATGCTCGTGCCGCCGACCCCGAACGCCTCATCACGGCATATCAGCAGTCAGCATCGACACTCAATCTCCTCCGGGCCTTCACGAAGGGAGGATTTGGGGACCTTTCACGCGTCCACGCTTGGAATCAAGAATTTATTGCGTCAAGCGCAGAAGGCCGGCGATATGAGGAAGTAGCAGCGGGAATTGAGCGTGCGCTGCAGTTCATGTCTGCCTGCGGAGTCGACACACTTTCCACTCCACAGTTGCATACCGTTGACGTTTCAACGAGCCACGAGGCACTCATTCTCGGTTATGAGGAAGCACTCACGCGCCAAGATTCGCTCACCGGTGATTGGTACGACTGCTCAGCCCACATGCTTTGGATTGGTGAACGCACACGTCAACTCGATGGAGCTCATGTTCACTTCCTCTCCGGCGTGGGCAATCCGATTGGTTGCAAGATAGGTCCGACGGTCACCCCAGCCGAAGTCATTGCGTTGTGTGAGGTGTTGAACCCCAACCGGGTTCCCGGTCGCCTCACCCTCATCACACGCATGGGTGCCGACAAAATTGATTCGGCACTTCCTCCTCTCCTCACGGCCGTTCGAGATTCGGGACACCCGGTGGCCTGGGCATGTGACCCAATGCACGGCAATACCTTCACCGCACCGAGTGGACGAAAGACCCGCCATTTCGATGCAGTCCTCGCCGAGATCGCCGGGTTCTTCGCGGCACACCGTGCCGCTGGCACTTGGCCCGGCGGCGTGCATATTGAACTCACTGGCGAAAATGTCACCGAATGTCTCGGAGGAGCCGAAGAGATCTTGGATGCAGATTTGGACACCCGCTACGAGACGATGTGTGATCCCCGACTGAATGCTCGACAGTCGCTCGACCTTGCCTTCCGAGTCGCCGAACTGCTCCAGCTGGGGTGAAACGCTCAAACCCGACCCCATGGGTCGACAATTGACGTGGGAGGAGATAGATTCCCGACCAGCAAAGTCGGGTTTCCGATCCAAGGAAGCAGAAGAGCCTCCACATGTCTGAATTCGAGATCGACGCAGCCTCGGCAGCCGATATCGCAAAGTTTGAAGTTCAACTCTCCCGCTACCTCGCGGGCGAGCTTGAAGAGGACGTCTTTCGTGTCTTCCGCCTAAACAACGGCATCTATGGCCAACGCCAAGGCGGACACAACCAGATGATCCGTATCAAGGCGCCGTACGGGACCATTACCGCTGCCCAACTCGACCGCATGGGAGATTTGGCCACCGAGTATTCACGCGGTTGGGGTCACCTCACGACTCGCCAAGCCATCCAGTTCCATTTCGTCCAACTCGAACGGGTTCCGGATCTTCTTCGGGACATCGCTCTCGTAGGCATGACCAGTCGTGAAGCCTGCGGTGACACGGTTCGGAACGTTCAGGGTTGTCATCTAGCCGGCGCTTGCCCAAGTGAGGTTCTTGACATCACCCCATGGGCCGAAGCCACGTTCAAGCATTTCCTTCGTAATCCGCTCGGGCAACGCCTGCCCCGGAAGTTCAAAATCAATTTCTCGGGATGCGCAACCGATTGCGGCCAAGCCATGTTCAACGACGTTGGCATCATCGCAACGACTCGAAAAAATGAAGACGGTTCAGTTGAAGCCGGATTCCGCGTCTTCATCGCTGGCGGGCTCGGAGCAAACCCACATGCTGCGCTTGCCCTTGAACCGTTCACGGCGAAAGAAGACCTCCTTCCGACCATCGAGTCGGTACTACGAGTCTTCGAGCAGACCGGCAACCGCGACAACAAACTTCGTGCTCGCATGAAATGGGTCGTCGACAACCTCGGTTTCGAAGAAGTGCAGCGTCGAGTTCTCAAGACTCGTCACTTTCTTCTTGGCTCATCGACCTGGCCAGGTGGCATTCCCGCAGAAGTCATCGAAATGGGTGATGCTCCTGCTGGCACCGCTGGTGCGGCGGGCAACACGGCAATGGGTCAAGGCACTCCGGTCGTTCTTCGCCGACCGGGTGCATTCGAACGCTGGGAAGACTCCAACGTCATTCGCGGCGCGGCGAAGGGCACTGTTTCCGCTATCGCCCATTGTCGTCTCGGCGATGTCACTACCGCACAGTTTCACGGGCTTGCCGCAATCGTCCGCGAGTTCGGCGTCGATGTGCGCGTCACCAATCGGCAGAACTTTGCGTTGCGCAATCTCTCCGAAGACCAACTCCCGGTCCTTTTCGACCGTCTCACCGCTCTCGACATGGCGAGTCCTTCTGCTGAATTAGTCAGCGATGTCGTGGCTTGTCCAGGGGCCGATACCTGCAATCT
>JBILIB010000094.1:0-8004 GCA_044350215.1 Acidimicrobiales bacterium | reverse complement strand
CGGAAGTCGAAGCAGAGAAGGGTGCTTGGTTCGGGTGGTTTCGGAGGCGGCAGCATCGGCTGCCGTCGTGATTCGCCCAACAAAGAAGATCGCTACAACGTAGGCAACAGTGAGAAAGATAAAGGGCGCGCGTAGTCCGAATACTTGAGCGAGTCCTGCTGCAAGTGCTGGACCGAGAACAAAACCGGCCACATCAAAGGCGGTTTGACGACCGAGATTTGCTCCAACGCGTTGAGGGTCTCGGGCGATGATGACTCGGCGAATGGCGGGACCGACCATTCCCGAACCGAGTCCAAGGAGAAGTCGAGCGGCGATCCACTGCCAGAGCGGTGTTGCGAATGTCATCCAAAGCATTCCGAATGCTGCGGTTGCGATACCAACGCGCATCATGACGACTGCGTAACCGCGATCAGAAAAGCGAGCGAGAAAGAGCTGACCAAGGACGCCTGTGAACAGGCCAGCGAAGGCAATGAGTCCAACCTGGCTGTCGGTGAATCCATACTTGTCTCGAATATCGGCCAAGAGCGTGAAGACGCTCCCGTATCCAAGGGACATGAGTGCGGTGAGGAGAAATAACAGCACCATCGCTCGAGTTAGGGGATGTGCAGGCTCGGTTGTCTCCGGCGACGTTGTGCCGTCTTCCATGTTGCTTCCCCCAAGGAGTCGCCTCAACCTAGTCGTGGACGGATTGGTAGGGCGGCCTCAATGACGACGTCAAGATCACCGATACGCTGATTTCGACAAACCAATGGAGAAACCATGAGCGAAACGACGGAAACTCTTCGAGTCGATATTTGGTCAGACGTCGTTTGTCCGTGGTGTGCCATTGGAAAAGCCAATCTCGATGCCGCGCTTGGGGAATTCGCTCACTCGGACAAGGTCGAGATCATCTGGCATAGCTACGAACTTGATCCAACTGCGCCCGCAGCGCGCCAAGGCAACTACGTCGGCATGCTGGCGAAAAAGTACGGCACATCGCCTGAAGAGGCGCAGGGGATGATCGATCGGATGACCGCAACTGGAGCCGAATGCGGTGTCGAGTTTCAATTCGATCGGGTTCAGCCTGGCAATACGTTCGATGCGCATCGGATGATTCACCTCGGTGCCGCTCGGGGTATCCAAACACAGGTCAAGGAACGTTTCCTTCGCGGTTATCTGTCTGAGGGCGAAGCGATTGGACTCCCCGAGGTGGTCGAACGACTCGCGGTCGAAGCAGGTCTTGATGCGGACGAAGTTGCTGCGGTGCTCACGACTGACGCGTTCGCTGATGAGGTCCGGATCGACGAAGCGACTGCTGCATCCATGCAGGTCACTGGCGTTCCGTTCTTTGTGTTTGATCGCCGCCTCGCCGTTGCCGGTGCGCAGCCCCCTGAAGTGCTACTCCAGGTTCTCGATCGGGTGTGGTCTGAACGCGAACCCGCCCTCGAGGTGCTCATCGAGGGCGAGGTCTGTGGTCCTGAAGGTTGTGACTGACGCTGTTGGTCAGCAGTGATCTTCTGAGTGATTCTCAGACCGAACGAGTTTCGGGAAGCCGAACCAAAGGAATCGTGCGGTTGCACTTCTTCTGATAGTCGCGGTACCAAGCACGATCGTCGCAGAGTAGTTCCCAGATGCGGTCGTGTTCGGGGCCCCCGTCAAGGATTTCCGGAACCGACCAAAACTCGCCGTCCTGCACCTTGATGTAAATCTCAGGGTTTGCACCTCGGTCGCGAAGGTTGATGAACCACGCCGGGTGCTTTTCGTGACCGGCGTAGGACGCAACAACAACGCGAACGCCCTCGGGGTCGCGCCAGTACGGAAGAGCGATCTTGTGTTCATTGCCGGACTTGCGTCCGATTGTGCGAAGCATGACGTGATGCATTCCGGCTTGTACCCAAACCTCGTCGATGTCCATTGTTTCCATGGCTTCGACGTGGCTCTTGGTGATCCCAATGATCTCTTCGTGACTGGGGGTTTCCCAGAGCATTTCAGCGTGCTGTTCGGTAGGCATCGTGGTCCTCCTCGATTGTGTTTCGGGTGATTGTGTCAGAAGTTGAAGTCGTTGATGTGCTCAATCAGAGCATCATTTCGCCGCCATTGACGTCAAGTTCTGCTCCGGTGATCACGCTGGCGAGATCAGAGGCGAGGAACGCAACGGCGTTTGCGCAATCGGCATCGTCGGGGATGATGCCAAGCGGAATGTCTTTGGTGATTTCAGCGATGACGGCGTCGCGGTCTTGGCCTGTGCTTACGGCGTAGTTCACGTAGCCCTCGACCGGAGGGCCCCACATCCAACCCATAAAAGTTGAATTCACACGGATGTGGTGTGCGCCGAGTTCCTTGGCGAGCATGCGGGCCGCAACGGTGAGAGCGCCTTTCGAGGTCGCGTATCCCGATTGGGTGGCAAGCGGCTTCTTTTGGATCATTGAGTTCACGAACACGATCGAACCGCCTCCATTGGACTTCATGTGCGGCACGACTTGTTGGGTGAGTTGGAGCGTTCCGAACACCGTGACATCGAATGACTTGCGCCAATCATCGAAGTTCGCATCTTCGAACATCGTGAAGGGAGGCGGAACGTAAGCGCTATTGACGAGGCAGTCGATACGGCCGAACTCGGCAATGGTTGCATCGACCATGCGCTGGGTTTGATCCGCGTCCGAGATGTCGGTGGGGCAAATAAGTGTGCGTCGGTCGGGCCACTGACGAGAGATTTCGTCGGCTACCTCTTGGAGTTTTGATTCAGTTCGGGCGACGAGGACGACGTCGGAACCTTCACGAGCGAAGACGTAGGCGAGTTCTTGCCCGAGCCCTGGGCCGATACCCGAAATGATTGAGACCTTGTTTTCTAGAATCATGATTCCCCCTTGCGGCAGCGCTTTGCTAAGAGATTGCTACCACGGCGCTGATGGGTGCGGTGACTCGAAAGCGCGAACTGCTGTGCTTGTAGGGTCGGCGAACGAACCTCGCATGATGATGAGAGCAAACATGACACGCACACTGGTGATTGGCGGAACAGGCCCTACCGGAATCCATTTGGTCCGCGGGCTCATGGACCGCGGTCATGAGGTCATCATCCTTCATCGTGGCACCCACGAGCGGCCTGAAACACCGGTTGAAATCGAGCACATCCACGCCGATCCGTATGACATGGAGTCGCTGGCCGAAGCGATCGGCGATCGCACATGGGATCTCACCGTGGTGATGTACGGGCGACTGCGTCGGATCGCGGAATTCATGGTGGGCCGAACTGAACGCTTTGTTTCGGTCGGCGGCGTGCCGGCGATTCGGGGTTGGATGAACCCGTGGCTCTTTACGCCTGAAGGCCTTCCTGTTCCGGTAAGCGAGGCGGCCCCGGTGGTCGCGAGTCCAGAAGAAGACGAAAAGGGTTTCCGAGTCGCTCGTACCGAGGAGTTTGTTTTCGCGAATCAGCCGAGGGCAGCACACTTTCGATATCCCTACGCCTACGGCCCGCTTCAGGTTGTCCCTCGTGAATGGAGCGTTGTTCGTCGCATTCTCGATGGACGGCGACAGATTGTTGTGGCCGACGACGGACTGACGTTGCATCATCACGGATACACAGAAAATCTCGCGCATGCGGTGCTGTGTGGCGTCGATCGTCCTGATGATGCAGCTGGTCTTGCATTCAATTGCGGCGATGACGAAGTGCTGACGATTCGGCAGGTCATTGAGATCATCGCTTCGGAACTTGGCGCTGAACTTGAGATTGTTTCGATGCCCTTCGAACTCGCTGTACCAGCACGACCGCTACTTGCCCAGCCATCGCCGACACATCGGGTGCTTGATACATCGCTGCTGCAAACGCGACTTGGCTATCGAGACCTTGTGCCTGCGCGCGAGGCGGTGGCCCGAACAGCGCGGTGGCTCGTGGAAAACCCGATCGCTCCGGGTGCCCCCGAGGAATACGTGCTCACCGACCCATTTGAGTACGCAGCGGAAGATCAGCTGATTTCTTCATGGAAAGCGGCCGTCGGATCGATGGCTGCCGTGACCTTCGAGGTCACTCCTGGCGTGGGACTGGCCTACAGCGGGCCCGGCGGTCGGCCGAGAACCCAAGCGACGTTCGAGAACTAGCGCGTGTTTCGGCACGCTCAGCGTTCTCGCTACTAGGGTCCCCGCCCATGACATATCAAGTCGTTGTATGGGGGACAGGGAACGTTGGGCGACCGGCGATCCGAGCAATCGCGACGCATCGCGATCTGGAGCTTGTTGGTGTGGTCGTGTCGAACCCGGCGAAAGTTGGAAAAGACGCGGGCGAACTGTCAGGTATTGCTCCACTCGGAGTGCTTGCGACTGACGACACCGAGATCGCGTTTGCGCCTGATGTCGATTGCGTTGTGTATGCAGCAACTGCTGATACGCGTCCGATGGACGCGTACATGGATCTCGAACGCCTGCTTCGCTCAGGTCGAAATGTCGTGTCGACTGCGTTCTATCCGTTACTGCACCCCGCAAGCGCTCCTCCCGAGTTGATGGGGATGCTCACCCCAGCGATGGAAGCTGGCAATTCCTCGGTCTTTGTTTCCGGTATTGATCCCGGCTGGGCGCTTGACATCCTTCCTGCTCTCGTGAGCGGCGTTGGCGCAGGAATCACCGAGATTCGTATTCAAGAGGTCTTCAATTACGCGCTCTATGACGCACCCGACATCGTGCGTAACGTGATCGGTCTGGGTGGCCCGATGAACGTTGTGCCACAAATGCTTGAAGAGATGTCGTTGATGATGGTCTGGGCGCCGATGGTGCGAGTACTCGCTGACAGTCTCGAGGTTGAGATCGACGAAGTCACCACAACTGTGGAACGCCGTCCACTTGAGCGGACGATCGAAGTCCCGGGAATGGGAACCTTCGAAGAAGGAACCATGGGGGCATTTCGCTTCCAAGTCACAGGACTCGTAGGTGGTCAACCTCTCCTTACGGTGGAACACATCACCAGAATCGACGATGACTGTGCGCCTGATTGGCAACAGCCTTTGAATCCTGGTGGTGAACATCGCGTCGTGATGAGTGGCCATCCGCATTTGGAGATCACGATTCATGGAAATGAACCGGGTGAGCCGGGTGCAGCTGGTGGAGGGAATGCAAGCGCAGCAAATCGTTGTGTGAATGCAATTCCGGCAGTGTGTGATGCTGCCGCCGGCGCGCTCAGCCCCGTTGACCTGCCGCCCATCACCGGCGCAGCCCAAGTTCGTTTGGGTTAACTACTGCACAGAGGCCACTCGAAGTAGGAGTGGAATCCAGGTATCGAAGTCGGGGACGTCGAGGCCGATGACTTTGCCGAAGTCGTCCCAACGGCGGAGCGTGACCGCGTCTGCGCTTCCTTCGAGTCCCATGAACCTCGCGCTTTCGGCGGCAGTGAACGGGCCACCTTGCACCTCGAGACTCCGCTGTGATCCTCGAGAAAGTCCGTCGAAATAGCCGGCCTCATTTGCGGCCAAGTAACGCTTTGCTTCGACGTGCATCGCAATCGGACCCGTGACTGCTCGCGGGAAGATGCTGCTTAGGTACTCCGAACCGGTGAGTTCATGCCGGAGGTCGGCGCCGTAGTCGGGTCCGTTTCTGCGTTCGATTTCAAAAAGATGACCAATGTCGTGGAGGAGGGCAGCGGCAATCATCTCCTCGCTTGATCCTTCGTGGTTCGCGAGGGCTGCGCATTGCAGCGCGTGGGCGAGTTGGGTGATGTCCTCGTCATAGGTTTCGCTCCCCCAAGTGCTGTACATCGAATGGATCGAGTCAATCGAGACCGGCGACATCAGAGCATCTGTCCTTCGAAGTCCCCGATGAGCGAAACCCGCGGTCTGTCAGTAGAGGCAAACTCTTTTGCCTTCTGCTCGTAGTACGCCTCGCGAAGATCACCTTCACGCAATGCGTTGTAAGTGGGATAGATCGCTCGACGAGGTTGAGCAGAAGTATTGGGGCCGCTTCGGTGGGGAGTTCGCGAGTGAAACCACAATGCTTGACCTGCCCAGATTGGAGCCGGCTTCCAATCAAGTTGTTCAGCGACATCGGCGCGGATACAGCCTTTATCGTCCATCGGGAGGATCTCGTTGTGCATTGACGACACGACTTCGATGCACCCGTTCGATTCCCGAGAATCGTCAATCGCCAACATGCACGAAACATGTGATTCGATGAATCGATAGGCCGGCGAATCTTGATGCGGTGAGTAGCCAGCGCCACCCGGTGCTTTGTAATTGATCTTTTCTTTGTAAAGGACAGCAGTCTCATCGAGAAGGATTGAGGCTGTGTCTGAGAGTTCGCTGCGGGTAAGGAGTTCCCGTAATTCGTCGTGATACGGAACAAAGTTTTCTGTCCGGCAGAGTTGAGGTCCGTTCGCTGTCGCTTCCCGGTAGTGGAGCCAAGGACCATCGTCGGGCCATGTCATGAGGTCATCGATCCATTCACGAAGTTCGGCAACTCCTTGGGGTTGCAGAGGCTCGGTGAGCACCCAACCGAACTTCTGAAAATGGTCAAAAGCCTCAGGGCCGGGTTCAATGGTGTCAAAGAATGGCTTGTCCACATCGCGATGCTAGGCCCGTGTCCTACGCTCCGGACATGGCTGATGCTCGTCCGAACGTTCTTTTCATCACGCTCGATGAATTCAGGGCGGAGTGTCTTTCGGTGGCCGGCCACCCGGTGGTGAAAACCCCAGCGCTTGATGAGCTCTGTGCCGAGTCGGTGCGCTTCGCCAAACACTATGGACAAGCCTCTCCATGCGCGCCCGGTCGAGCGGCGCTTTATACCGGGACCTATCAAATGAATAACCGTGTGGTGATGAATGGTTCGCCGCTCGATGCCCGCTTCGACAACATCGCGCTCGCCGCCCGCCGGAATGGGTATGACCCGGTGTTGTTTGGCTACACCGATCAAGCGATCGATCCTCGAACAGTTGCGTCGGACGATCCACGACTGTTGACCTACGAAGGTGTGCTTCCTGGATTTCGTTGCGAACTCGATCTCACTCGTGGACGCGAGGTGTGGGCGGATTGGGTGCGTGCGCAGGGTTATGACATGCCTGTTGACCCTGAAGAGGGGCTGGCAACGGAATCGGAACGTCCTGCCAGCCTGGGAATAAGCGCGTTTCTCACCGATCAATTTCTCGAATGGCTTCCGGGGCAAGACGAACCGTGGTTTGTTCATTTGAGTCACTTACGCCCGCATCCACCGTTTGCTGCTGCAGGGGAGTGGGCGACTGCTTATGAGCGCGCTTCGGTAGATCTTCCAAATGCTCCTGGATCAGATCTCCATCCTCTTCACGAGTTTCTATTGTCGATCTCCTACTTCGTGGCACCGGCGGATGAAGCGGGTCTGCGTGAGATGCGCGCGCAGTACTACGGAATGATTAGTGACGTCGACCATCAGCTTGGTCGGGTGTGGAACGAACTTCGTGAATCAGGACAATGGGACAACACCATCGTGATCGTGACGTCAGATCACGGTGAGCAACTTGGTGACCACGGCATGGTGCAGAAGATGGGCTGGTTCGAGGAAAGTTTTCATATTCCGCTGATCGTTCGCGACCCTCGAAGCTCGCGAACTGGTGGCGGAGTCGTGGAGGCCTTCACTGAAGCGGTCGATGTTTTCCCGACACTGTGTGAGTTGATTGCCATCCCGGTTCCTCGTCAATGCGATGGTCGTTCGTTACGACCATTTCTTGAGGGGGAAACACCCGAAGTGTGGCGAGATGCGGCGTATTGGGAATTCGATTGGCGATTTTTCACCGCCGGGCGCGACGGAGCGATGTGGCCACAGGACCGTCGGAGCGTGAGCCATCAGCTCACCGTCCGGCGAAGTGAAGACATTGCCTATGTGCAGTTCGCCGACGGTGATGTACTGGTCTACGACCTTGCGGCTGATCCGACATGGCGCACGATGTTGGATGATCCGCAGAGAGCCTGGGCCGAAGCACGGGCGATGTTGGCGTGGCGGGCGCAGCACACCGATCGAACTCTTACGGGGCAATTTCTTCCGTAGTTGAGGCACGACGAACCGGTTCGTTCTATGGTC